>NZ_CP146242.1:1725000-2025000 GCF_037039395.1 Agrobacterium vitis
TCGACCAGCCATGGCGCGGCGATAACCGAATCATTCTGCTGGAGCCAAGGCGATTGGCTGCGCGCGCCGCAGCGTCCCGCATGGCCTCCCTGATCGGTGAGACCGTGGGTGAAACGGTGGGCTACCGGATGCGGCTCGATAACCGCATCTCCGCCAAGACACGGATTGAAGTGGTTACAGAAGGCGTGTTTGCCCGGATGATTCTGGAGGACCCCGAACTGTCAGGCATTTCAGCCGTACTGTTTGACGAATTTCACGAACGGTCGCTGGATGCGGATTTCGGTCTGGCGCTGGCATTGGATTGCCAATCCGCCCTGCGCGACGATTTGCGGCTGATCGTCATGTCGGCAACGCTGGATGTGCAGCGGGTGGCAGGCCTGATGCAGGACCCACCGGTGCTGGAAAGTGCGGGGCGCAGCTTTCCCATCGATATCCGCCACCGCGATCGGCCCGGCACCGAGCGGATCGAAGACAGCGTCACCAGCGCTATTCTCGATGCCCATGCCCATGAAAGCGGGTCGATCCTGGCCTTTCTGCCCGGACAGGCCGAGATCCGCCGCGTGGCGGAACGGCTGGAGGGCCGTTTGCCGGCGGCAACTTTGATTGCGCCGCTTTACGGCAATCTTTCGCAGGGCGAGCAGGATCAGGCCATTAAACCCGCCGCCCCCGGCACCCGCAAAGTGGTTCTGGCCACATCGATCGCCGAAACCTCGATCACCATCGATGGGGTGCGGATCGTCATCGACAGCGGGCTGCAACGCCTGCCGGTCTATGAACCTTCAACGGGTATCACGCGACTGGAAACCACCCGTGTTTCGCGGGCTTCCGCCGACCAGCGGGCCGGGCGGGCCGGGCGAACCGAGCCGGGTATCGCCATCCGGCTCTGGCATGCGGGTCAAACGGCAGCGATGCCAGCCTTCACCCCGCCGGAAATTCTCGCAAGTGATCTGTCCGGCCTGGTGATGGACATGGCTCATTGGGGTGTGACCGATGCTTCTGCCTTATCCTTTATCGATCAGCCGCCCGCCGCCGCCTTGAAGGAGGCGCGAAACCTGCTGCTGGCTCTCGGTGCCCTGGATGATCAGGGCCACTTGACGGCCAAAGGCAAGATCATGCGCGGCCTTGGCCTGCCGCCGCGGCTTGCCGCCATGGTGATTGCCGCCGCAGAAGAGGGACAGGCCAAAACAGCCAGCGAAATCGCTGTCCTGCTGACAGAACAAGGATTGGGTGGAACGGATATCGATCTGGAAGAACGCCTGCGCCGGTTTCGGTCGGACCGCAGCGAGCGGGCCGGTGCAGCGCGCAAGCTGGCGGAGCGATTGACGAAAGACCTGCCGAAACGTCAGGCCACCACCACCCCGGCGCTGGCCGGAGTGCTGCTTTTACATGCCTATCCTGACCGGATCGCGCTGAAACGCGGCGCGCCCGGGCGATATGTCATGGCAAACGGGCGCGGCGCGGAACTGGCGCAAACCGAACGGCTGGCGGCAAGCGACATGCTTGTCATTGCCGATCTGACCGGGCGGGCGGCGCAGGGGCGCATCCTGAGCGCGGCGGAAATCCGCCTTTCCGATATAGAAGAGAGCCTGCCGGAGGCAATCATTCAGGGCGATGAGAGCTTTTTCGACCCGCCAAGCGGCCAGGTCCGGGCGCGAAGGGTCAAGCGGATCGGTGCGATCATTCTGGAGGAGACACCGCTAGGGCGACCCAGTGGCGAAGGCGCCACCAGGGCACTGGCTGAGGGTTTGCGGCAATTGGGCCTCGAACGCCTGAATTTCAGCAAGAATGCCGAGCAATTGCGCCAGCGCATCGGTTTTCTGCATCGCACGCTCGGAGCACCCTGGCCGGATATGCATGACGAGGCCCTGCTGGATCGGCTTGAGGACTGGTTCATTCCCTTCCAGACCGGTGTGCGCAGCCTTGCCGATATTTCCATGGGCGGCATCATCGACGGGCTGAAGGCGCTGGTGCCTTACGAGGCGCAGCGTGATCTGGACCGGATGGCACCGACCCATTTTACCGCGCCGACCGGCATGAGCCATCCGATCCAATATGACGGCGACGAGCCGAAGCTGACGATCCGCGTTCAGGAGCTGTTCGGCCTGAAAACCCATCCGGCCATCGGCGGGGGACGGTTGCCGCTGCTGCTGGAACTGACGTCGCCGGCGCATCGGCCGATCCAGACGACCCGCGACCTGCCTGGTTTCTGGGCGGGATCATGGAGCGACGTGCGTGCCGATATGCGCGGGCGCTATCCCCGCCATCCCTGGCCGGACGACCCTGCCGCTGCGGCCCCCACGACACGGGCCAAACCGCGTGGTACATAGACCTTGCCCGAAGGAGGACGGGCGGGGGGAACGTGAATGAGCGCAAAGACGGATATTCGCATGCATTTTGGTACATCCAGCCGCAGATTGCGGCTTGAAACGCTTGTTCGGCTTCGCTGGCTGGCGGTCGCAGGGCAGACCATAACCCTGGCGATTGTCGCGCTGGTCCTGCAATTTCCGATGCCGGTACTGGCCGCCGCCATCCTGATCGGCGCATTGGCAGTGGTGAATTTCCTGCTGCAACTGGCCTTTCCGTCCACCCAGAGGCTGGAACCGATCTGGACACTGGCGATCCTGGCGCTGGACCTTTTCCAGATGGGAGCGCTGCTATTCATCACCGGCGGACTGGCCAATCCCTTCGCGCCGCTGATCTGCGTACCGGTCATCGTGGTTTTTGCCTCCCAGCCGCTGCGCCATTCCATGGCCTTGCTGGGCCTGGCGATGATTTGTATCTCTGTACTCGCCTTCACACCTTTTCCCCTGCCCTGGTATGCCGATTATATCGATCGCGGCGGCCCGGTCATGCTGGTGGCAATCTGGTGCTCGATCGTGTCGATGACCGCCTTTGCCGCCTTCTATGCCTATCGGGTGTCCAAGGAGGCCAATCTTCTGGCCGATGCGCTGGCGGCAACCGAATTGGTGCTGCAAAAGGAAAAGCATCTTTCCCAGCTGGATGGACTGGCCGCCGCCGCCGCCCATGAATTGGGGACGCCTCTGGCGACGATCAGCGTCGTTGCCAAGGAAATGGAACGGGAATTGGGCAAAGACCCCCGGTTTGGCGAGGACGTCCAGCTGCTGCGCAGCCAGAGCGAACGTTGCCGCGACATTCTCAAACGGTTGACCACCCTGTCCGCCGAGGATGAGGCGCATATGCGGCAATTGCCGCTCTCTTCCTTGATTGAGGAAGTGATCGCGCCTCACCGGGACTTCGGCATCAAGCTGACGGTGGCAGAGGTTTCGGACCGCGCCAGCGAGCCGGTGGGTAACCGCAATCCCGGTATTCTCTACGGGCTTGGCAACCTGATCGAAAACGCCCTGGATTATGCACGGGAGCAGGTGATCGTGACCGTGGAGCATGACAACCGTCATGTGACGATCATGATCGAGGACGATGGAGAAGGCTTTGCGCCCGATATCCTGCTGAGGATCGGCGAGCCTTATGTCACCAGCCGCAAAAGCGATGCGCGGGCGGGCGGGCTTGGGCTGGGCCTGTTCATTGCCAAGACCTTGCTGGAGCGTTCCGGCGCTGTCCTGACTTTTGAAAACCGGGGCGCTTCCAACCCGGGGGCACGGGTAACAGTGCGCTGGCCGCGCCGGGAAATGGAAACACCGACAAAGTGACTTTACCGACAGAGGCGAGTGCGCAATAACGCTGCGGACGTTAGAGCGTTTCTGCTCTTCTATGGAATCGCAGCAACGCTTTAACTCTTTGTTTTAGCATTTCCGGACGGAAAACCGGTTTCCACTTTTCCTGGAAATGCTCTAGGATTGAAAGAACATGACCCAGGATATGCCGATCACCCACGAAGACGGCGCTGCCGATCTCGGCCCGGACGCCACCTTGTTGATAGTCGATGACGACCAGCCGTTTTTGCGACGGCTGGCCCGCGCCATGGAAACCCGTGGCTTCCAGGTGGATATTGCCTCCTCCGTGGCGGAAGGCATCGCCAAGGCCAAGACCGCAGCACCGAAATATGCCGTGGTCGACCTGCGGCTTGGTGATGGCAATGGTCTTGATGTGATCCAGGCCATTCGTGAAAGCCGAACCGACACGCGGATTATCGTGCTGACCGGCTACGGCAATATTGCCACCGCCGTCACCGCCGTCAAACTCGGCGCGGTGGATTATCTGTCGAAACCTGCCGATGCCGACGATGTGTTCAACGCCCTGACCCAGCGTCCGGGCGAAAAGGCCGATGTGCCGGAAAATCCGATGTCTGCCGACCGGGTGCGCTGGGAACATATCCAGCGGGTTTACGAGGCCTGCGAACGCAATGTCTCGGAAACCGCAAGGCGGCTGAACATGCACCGCCGCACCCTGCAACGCATTCTGGCCAAGCGCGCACCAAAGTAACTAGCATGCGCCGAAATCATCAGGGCAGAAATTGCGGGGCGGCATCCCATTCGGCCCGCATCAACCGTTGGGCCGCCGCACGCGAAAAGGCCAGCATCACGGATTTGCGCGTGGCGGGGGCAAGCCTGTGTTCCGGCGCATCGCGCAACAGATGCGCGCCATAGCCGTCTGAAACGATCAGACCGCAGTCTTGCGGAAAAATCTCCTGGGGCACATCGGGCAGCGTGGCAAAAAACAGCCGGTCACAATGCTGGCGATAGTCCGGCCATTTGCGATCGACCCGGTAATCCTCGATGGAGGATTTGATCTCGGTAATCCAGATTTCACCCTTATCCGAGACGCTGATCAGGTCGGCGCGGCGGCCGCTGGCCAGCGAAAGCTCCGGCAGCACGGCATGGCGCATCTGATCGAGAAGCAATTGCGTGCCACGGCGAATCATTAAGGCCCGTTCGGACTGTCTTCCGTCGATTAATGTATTCTTAACGGAAATAGTAAGAATCGTCATAATCTTCTCTTGGCGAGCCTCAAGTCTGTTGCAAAAAAGCCAGTCTTCAGCAATTTGCGAGGCCAGAGACGGCATGGGTCTTCTGTTCCCTTGCAAACTCCACTGTAATCAAAAATATACCACTATCAAAGCTGGTAACACAGATCATTTCCCGCCCGAAAGTCGATGAGCCTCCCATGCGAATCCGCAATGCACTGACCGTGCTCGGTCTATTCTCCACCCTCGCCATCACTGGCTGCTCCACCACGTCGGAAGCCGACAGCAAAAAGACCGCTGAGGCCGCGCCTGTTGTCGCCCCCGCCTCGGTCGAAACAGCACAGATCTTCGATGATTCCTATGGTCCGGTTACGGATGCCGGCTATGCGCTGCCGGGCATTCCGATCCAGAAGGTCAACCCGAAGTTCCGCCGCCAGATCATTGCGTTCGACACGACAGAGCGGCCCGGTACGATCATCGTCAACACCAAGGAACGCTTCCTGTATTACGTCCTGCCGAATGGCAAGGCGATCCGCTACGGCATCGGCGTTGGCAAGGATGGCTTCGCCTGGCAGGGTCAGGCCTATGTTGCCTGGAAGCAGGAATGGCCAACCTGGCATCCGCCGAAGGAAATGGCCGTACGCAAGCCGGAAGTGGCCAAATATGTCGAAAACGGCATGGGGCCCAGCATCAGCAATCCGCTTGGCGCCCGCGCCATGTACCTGTTCAACGACAAGGGCCAGGACACGCTGTTCCGCATCCACGGTTCGCCGGAATGGGCTTCGATCGGCACGGCTGCCTCTTCGGGCTGCATCCGCATGATCAACCAGGATGTCATCGACCTCTACAGCCGCGTCCTGCCGGGCAAGGCCACCAAGGTCATCGTTCAGCAGTCCTGATGTCAGCCAATCGATAGCCTTCATCAAAAAGCCGCCGGAGCGATCCGGCGGCTTTTGTGTTTCACGTGAAAATTTCAGTCCGCTTCACCGGATCGCTCTAGACGCAAAACCGTTTCACACTTTTGCTGGAATTGCTGTGGCCTTCAACTCAAGCCGGCGACGGTGCAGAACCGGTTCGGTATAGCCGTTCGGCTGTTCCCTGCCCTTCAACACCAGATCAAGCGCCGCCTGGAAAGCGATGGAACTGTCGAAATCGGCAGCCATCGGGCGATAGGCCTTATCGCCTGCATTCTGCTTGTCGACGATGGCTGCCATCCGTTTCAGCGTTTCGACAACCTGCGCCTCGGTGACAACGCCGTGATGCAGCCAATTGGCCATGTGCTGGGCGGAAATGCGCAAGGTCGCGCGGTCTTCCATCAGGCCGACATTGTTGATGTCAGGCACTTTCGAGCAACCGATGCCCTGGTCGATCCAGCGGACCACATAGCCGAGGATGCCCTGGGCATTGTTATCCAGTTCGCGCTGAATTTCTTCCGGCGTCCAATTAGGACGCGTGGCCACCGGCACCGACAGAATATCGGAGAGCTTGGCCCGTGTCCTGCTCTTCAATCCGGCCTGCACGCCCGCGACATCCACCTGATGATAATGGGTGGCATGTAGCGTTGCCGCCGTTGGCGATGGAACCCAGGCGGTATTGGCGCCCGCTTTCGGATGGGCGATCTTCTGTTCCAGCATCGCCGCCATCAGGTCCGGCATGGCCCACATGCCCTTGCCGATCTGCGCATGGCCGGACAGACCGCATTGCAGACCGATATCGACATTCCAGTTTTCATAAGCCGCAATCCAGGCGGCCTGTTTCATATCGCCCTTGCGGATCATCGGCCCGGCCTCCATCGACGTATGGATTTCGTCGCCGGTGCGGTCGAGGAAGCCGGTATTGATGAACACCACCCGGTCCTTGGCAGCGCGGATGCATTCCTTGAGGTTAACCGTCGTGCGGCGCTCCTCATCCATAATGCCCATCTTGATCGTATTGGGTTCCATGCCCAGCGCCTGTTCGACACGGGTGAAGATTTCGACAGCAAACGCCACTTCTTCCGGCCCATGCATTTTCGGCTTCACCACATACATCGAGCCCTGGCGTGAATTCTTCCGCCGTCCATTCGGCCCGATATCATGCAGCGCGATCAGCGCGGTCACCATCGCGTCCATGATCCCTTCCGGCACCTCGGCACCGTCGCGATCCAGAATGGCCGGATTGGTCATCAGATGCCCGACATTGCGAATCAACATCAGCGACCGGCACGCGACGGTAAAGGGCTTGCCCTGCGGGTCGGTGAATTCAAGATCGGGATTGAGGGTACGGGTAAAGACATGATCGCCCTTGGCAACCACTTCCTCCAGATCGCCCTTCATCAGGCCGAGCCAATTGGAATAGGCCAGGATCTTGTCCTCGGCATCGACCGCGGCAACCGAATCCTCACAGTCCATAATGGCAGTAATCGCCGATTCCAGCCTGATATCATTGATATGTGCCTTATCGGCGGCACCAATCGCGCCTTTGGCGTCAATGCAGATTTCCACATGCAGGCCGTTTCGGCGCAAAAGATAGGACGTCACGTTGCCGTCCTCGCTTAACGTTCCCGCCAGTTGTGAAGGGTCCATCAATCCGGTCTTGTCGCCGGAGGTCAGCGTCACATCGAGATAACCATCGGTCAGCGCAAGCCCTGCCACATCTGCCCAGCGGCCACCCGCCAGCGGCACGGACTGATCGAGGAAAGCCCGCGCCCAGGCAATAACCTTTTCACCGCGTTTGGGATTATACTCCCTGCCCTTTTCAGCACCATCGGCCTCGGAGATCGCATCCGTTCCGTAGAGCGCGTCGTAAAGCGAACCCCAACGCGCATTGGCGGCGTTCAGGGCATAACGGGCATTCATCACAGGCACGACGAGCTGCGGCCCGGCAATCGAAGCGATTTCCGCATCGACATTGCTGGTCGTCACGGAGAAATCCGGCCCTTCCGGCAGGAGATAGCCGATATCGCGCAGGAAAGCTTCGTAAGCCGCAAGATCCGAAGGCGCGCCGTTTTGCTTGTACCAGCTGTCCAGCTGCGCTTGAAAGGCGTCGCGTTTGGCCAGCAGGGCGCGGTTCGTCGGCGCAAGCTCATGCACGATTCTGGAGAAATGCTGGAAGAAGGCCTCTGGCTCCACGCCTGTCCCCGGCAAGGCCTCGCTCACCAGAAAATCATAGAGATCCTGCTCGATAGCCAGACCAGAGTGTTCGACACGCGCCATTTCAACCTCCTGCGGTAATCCATTCATCAAGGGGCAAAGCCTGTTCGCGGTGCAATGCGCGCCAGACGCCATCAAAGCCCCTGCCGCCAATGCTTTTACCGCCCCACGCTACCATCCCCGTTCTTGATTGGCTGTCAACCGGACATAAATCTGAAATATCTATGCAAATTTGGGCGAAATAGGAAATAAGCCTTTTGGTGCGTTCGAGACGAATTGCCGATCCCCCAAACCGCTCCGCCCTTTTAAGCGACAAACCCTAGATGTTTTAAAGAGTTTGAAGCGCCTGCAATGCGCCATGCAAACCCGCCTCCGTCAGCGCCACCACATGTGGCCCTTCGGTATAGACCAGCAGGCAATCGATCACTTTTCCCGGATAGAGCGGCTTCAGCAATTCGCGGTAAATGGCAAGCTGGGCCGAATGGGATAGCGGCACTTCACTTTCCTGACGCGGCGGCTGCCGGTTGGTCTTGTAATCCAGCAGAATCACTTTCTCGTCCGTCACAGCCATCCGGTCCACCCGCGCCGAGACGGCGCGCTCTTCAGCGCCAAGCCGGATGGTTCCCATCAGCGAAAATTCCGTCTGCGCATGGCTGGAAAACACCTCGCTCAAGGCAGGATGGTCAAGAATAGCCAGAACGCTATCCACCAAACGGTCGCGTTCATGGGAGGGCCAGAACCGGGCGGCGCGCTCGCCATAACGGCGGGCGGCGGCCATCCGTTCATCGGCAGGCAGGCCCGGCAGCATTTGCAGCATCCGGTGCACTAACCGGCCTTTTTGCAGGGCAAGGCCCGCATCCTCACCCTTGCTGAACAGCGGTGAGCGCAGCATCAGGTCGCCGTCCTCGTCATTCACCTCGATCCCGGCACCGGACGGGCTCAAAGGCCGTGGCAAACGCGGCGGTGGCGGCGCCGGGCGCAGCAGCGCCTCCGGCAAGGCTTCCAGCTCCCGTTTTTCCTGGCGTTTTTCCTGGCGTTCGAATCGGCCCGGAACGACGGCATTTTCCCAGAGCAGCCCGGTCCAATCACCCTCTGGCCCGCCAAAGCGCTGCTTACGACACCGCTCCGTGTCCAATTCCAGCGCGGACCAGACCATCTGGTGCCAGATTTCGGTTTGCACCTGCTTGCCGCGATAACCGCAGACCACCAACCGGTCGGCAGCTCGCGTCATGCCGACATAGAGCAGGCGTCGATATTCCTCCTCAATCGCCTGTTTTCGCTTTGCCACGTCCTGCGCGGTCAAAGGATTATCAACCGCCTTCACCGGCACCCAGACCGGGCATTCGGATGCTTGCGTCTCGGTCTCGATCATCCGGAATTTTGGCAGATGCGTATGGTTGAAGGCTTTGGAGCCATCATCGACCAGAAACACGATAGGCGCCTCAAGCCCCTTGGAGGCATGAACGGTCATGATGCGCACCTCGCTGCGCTCCTTGTCCTGTTCGCGCTTTACCTCAGGCGCTTCCTGCTCCAGCGTGGTGATGAAGGATTGCAGACCCGGCAGGCCCGCCTGTTCATGGGACAGGGTAAAGGTCAGGAATTCATCGATGATGTCGCTGACTTCGCTGCCAAGCCGGGCCAGAAAGTCGCGTCGGCCTCCCAGAGGACCAAGCACCCGACCATAGAAATCATGCGGCAGAAGATCCCGCGCCAAGGCCAGATAGCGGTGCAAACGGGCAAGGGCCGCCTGCCATTTTTCCGATCCAGCCTCCGCCAGCCGGGCAATTTCGGCAAAGACCGAGATTTCGCCGCGCCGCGCCGCCACTTCGAACACATCGTCTTCGCTCAGGTTGAACAACGGGCTTTTCAGCAGTGCCGCCAGCGACAGGTCATCGGCGGTGAGCAGCACGAATCGTCCCAGCGCCAGCAGATCCTGCACGGCAATATGGCCGGTCAGCCGCAACCGGTCGGCCCCGGCCACCGGAATATTGCTGCGCCGCTTCAAGGCTCGCGTCAGCGCATTGACGAAAGCGCCGCGCTTGCGCACCAGAATGAGGATGTCGCCTGCTTCTATGGACCGCTCCACACCCTTTTCCACGATGGTCTCGCGGGCCAGCATGATCTCGATCCGCTGGGCGATCCGCCGCGCCAGCATGGCCGAAGGGGCATTTTCCGGTGTTGCATCGAAGGGGGCGGTCCAATCCTCTTCGCTTTCGCTGCCTTCCGGCGCGATCATCTCCCAGACTTCAACCGCGCCGGGATGGCCGATGCGGCTCGACATATGCACCACTGGTTCCGCAACAGCCGAAAGGCCCCTGGCATTTTCGGTGACCGAAAACACCTGGTCAACGGCTGACAACACTGCATTGGTGGAGCGGAAGGACAATGGCAGGCGCACCGCGCTAAAGCTTTCGCCGCCACGCGCCACTTCCTGCTCGGTCTCGCGGGCTTCCTGCGAAAACCGTTCCGGCTTTGCGCCTTGGAAGGAGTAGATCGATTGCTTCTCATCGCCAACGGCAAAGAAGGTGCGGCGGACCGGACGGGCGCTCAGGCCGGAGAAAAAATCTTCGCGCAGCGAGCGGATCACCAACCATTGTACCGGGCTGGTATCCTGCGCCTCATCGACCAGAATATGGTCGATGCCCTGGTCCAGCTTGTAATGTACCCAGGGGCCGACCGTGCTGCGGGTCAAAAGCTCGGCGGTGCGGGCAATCAGATCCTCGAAATCCAGCTGGCTGCTGCGCTTTTTCAGCTCTTCATAATCATGGTCCAGCCGCTCGGCCAGCGTTAGCGCCGCCCGCGTTGCCTTGAACAGTCGAAACAGCCGCAGGCGCTCGCGGCAGGCCACCACATGATCCCGGGCCGCAAAGATGGCGTCGGACAGATAAGGGGCCGCCTTGTTCATGGCTGCCGCAATCAGCGAGCGGTCGGCTTTCGGCTTGTCGGAGCCGGTATAGAAGGCCTCTTCCAGCAATTGCGCCCGCACGAGCGAATCAGGCTGGCGCACGGCGCGCTCCAGCGTCAGGGCGACGCCCTGCACAAGGGAACCGCCCTTGGTGAGCGCCAGATCGATATAGGTGGAAAGCTGCGGACCGGAGAGGGTTGGAAGTGGCCAATAGGCCTCGGCCAATGATCTCTCGGTTTCTTCAGGCTGAAGGCCCAAGGCATTGCGCAAAGCACTCTCCACGCCGCCCTTGCGGCGGGCCGTGGCCAGAAAACCGCGCACCGCATGGCGATTGGAAACGATGTCCGACAGCAGGTTTTCCAGCCCGAATTCATCACCAAGACTCAACACTTCAGCAAAGGCTTCGGCGAGGTTTGCATCATCTTCGGCAGCGGTTGCTGTCAGAAGCGAGCGACGGGCATCGGCCAAAAGCACGGAGGCGGCGCGGTCGTCCAGCACTGAAAAGTGCCCGGCCACATTGGCTTCCAGCGGAAACTGGTGCAACAGCGCCTCGCAAAAAGCATGGATGGTCTGGATTTTCAAGCCGCCCGGCGTTTCCAGGGCGCGGGCAAACAGCCGTCGCGCCTCGGCAATCTTCATGCGGTCCGGCGGTCGGCGCTCGATGGTTTCAATGCGCCGGGCAAGCTCCTCGTCGGGAAGGGTAGCCCATTCGGCAAGCCGGTCGAACACCCGGTTCGACATTTCAGAGGCCGCCGCCTTGGTATAGGTCAGGCAAAGAATCGAAGAGGGTCGCGCCCCCGCCAGCAGCAGGCGAATCACCCGTTGCGTCAGCACATGGGTCTTGCCGGACCCGGCATTGGCCGAGACCCAGGCGGAACGGGCCGGGTCGGAGGCCAGCGATTGCTGCCGGGTGGTCCAGTCAATGGGGTCATCGCCATCGCGCAGCATGTCCGGATCACTCATCACTGCTGCTCTCCTCTGCCGCTTCTGCGGTGGACCATTCGGCCACACGCGCCAGATGATCGTAGTCGCCGCTGAAATCATTCATCATCGCTGGCATCAGCCGCGAGACATAGCCACGCTCGCCCGATTGCAGCAGGGTGACGAAGCGGGTCAGTTGCGCGATGGATTCACGCGCCAGATCCAGTGCCGACTTTGCCTTGTCGCCCTTGCCGGTCAGCTCGTTATTAACCTGGTCGGCCTTGAAGCGCCCACCGGGCCGCAGCCGGACATAAATCAAATTATCCGGATTCAGCCTTCCGACATCCTTGAAGGCCCCCATGGTCAGGGCAGCAGCTTCCAAAGCCAATTGCGGGTCGAGCAGGCTACGAGCCTGGGAAACACTCGGATTAAGACCCGTTTTGTAATCGATGATATCGGCGTGCCCGGCCCGGATATCGATCCGGTCGGCAATACCGGTGAGCCGGATATCGATCTCGCCAAGTTCCACCCCGGCGCGGGCCTCCGTGACCAGTTTGGCCGGATCACGCTGGCGCTGCCACTCGATAAAGGCGAGGCCAACCTCAGAGAAACGCTTGCGCCAGACAACATGGATATGCGGCGGCAGATTTTCCTCGGCAAACAGCGTGTCGGCAATCTCGCTCATCAACTGTTCAGCGTCAGGCCCTAGCTTTTCGGGCATACGCGCCACGAATTGCTCAACAATCGCATGGTAGAGCGTGCCGCGTTCGGAGGCGCCCGGATCGCTGTTGAACGGTTCGACCGGATCGAGCTTCAGAATGCGGCGGGCATAGATCGAATAGGGATCGCGCCTGAGACGCCCGACCTCGCTGAAGGAATAGGTTTTCGGGTGCAGATCGGCAGGCGGCTTTGGCTGTGGCCGTTGGGCGGGGGCTTGATCTGCGCCCTTATCGAGCAGATCGGCAAAATGACGGTAGCGCTCACCCCTGGCTTTCAGGGCCTCAGCAAAATCCTTGCCACCCAGCGCCAGCAGCCTTTGCAGCCAGCGCGAGGCAACGGTGGGGGCCGATCCCTGCCGCAAGGCGCGGCAATAGATCAGGTGACGGGTGCCATTAGCCATTTCGAAATCATGGGCAAGCTGACCGATCTGCCGTTCCGGCGGCTCCAGCCCCATTTCGGTTTTCATGCTGCGCGACAGAAATGGATTATTGGTGGTGGTGCCGGGCCAGGACCCTTCGTTCAACCCACCGAGAATCATCGTATCGACGCTTTGCAGACGCGATTCCAGCGCACCGAAAATGAAGACACGCGGATGGCGCAGCGATTTCGGCTTGACCGATTCGCTGGCGGTCAGCGCTGCAACAATCTCAATCCATTGCGGACCATCGGCGCTCAGCTGGCCATCGGTTTCCATGATTTCGCTGAGCAGCCGCGCCAGTACGGCACCGGCCTCATTGGCCCAAAGCGGGGCAAGATCGCCTTCATCGGTGCGGGCCACGGCCTCCAGCACCTGACCGGTGCGCTCGGCCCATTCCCTCAAAGACAAACGGGTGGTGAAATGGTGACCATCCGGCTTGGCGACCACATGACCGGCAAGCGGTTCCACCGCCTCTGCGATTGCCTCGGCCAGTTTCCGTGCCTGCTGGCGGGTCTGATCGGTAAAAGAGCGCCGCCAGGCCGGTGGATACCGGTCATCGAACTGGGCGACCACCTGTTCATCGAACAGGGGTGCCAGCGCGGCAATATCAATGGCACCGGTGCCACCGCGCAGCGCAATGGCTTCCAAAGCGTCGGCGGCTTCACGATGTCCGTCGTCGGTCAAGCCGAAACGGGCCAGCGGATGTTTGAGCAAGGAGACGATGGCAACGGGATCACCGGGCCGCAACACGGCTTCCAGCACCAGCACCAGCAAAGTCCCCTGCGGCGTCGCCGAAAACGGCGTACCCGCCGAATCGTCGGCCTCGATGCCAAAACGGGCCAGTTCTGACGCGACCCGACGGGCAAGGTTGCGGTCAGGGGTAATCAGCGCGGCGCGGCTCTCGCCGCCATCGGCACCGGGCCGCTCCAGGGCCAGCCTGAGGGCAATGGCGATGGCAATCGCCTCTTCCCGCTCGTTTGCGGCCTCGATCAGCGCCACATCGGCAAAGGCGGCCTGAAACCTGTTATCCCCGAATGCCTGCCGCCAGGCGGTCCATTGGTCAGTTGCCTTGGCAGGCGACAGCGCCCGGGAGAGAATTTCGCTACGGTCGGCAAGCTCGGGTTCTGCCTCTTCCAGCACGCCCACATCGTCACGGGTCAGGCCGAGCCGGCCCAAAAGCCGGTGCAGCCCGTATTGCGGATGGGTGCGGGCGGTCGGCTCCGGCGGCATGCCGGGAGGCTGTTCACCGCCGACGCTTTGCCATTGGTCATCAGGCATGGCCTTGTCCAATCCCGGCAGCACGATCACCCCCTGGGGCAGACGCGCCACCGCCGCGATCAGCTCGGACGCGGCAGGGATCGAGCCGGTCGAGCCCGCGACGATCACCGGATGAGGATCAGAAAGCTGACCAACACGATCACGCTCGGCACGCAGCAAGGCATTGCGGTGGAGAACCGGCGAGGACCGGTTCAGCTCTTCCAGCCGGGCTGGCCAATAGGCACTGGCAATGCCAAGGAAAGCCAGCGTCAATTGCCACCAGGAGGCAAAATCGCGGGCATCGAGCTTGTCGAGATCGGCCCAGTCACGCTCCTCGGTTTCCACTGAATCGATCAGTTCGACCAACGCCCGCGCCAACCACACGGCATCCGCTGGGCTGGCCGGAGCGACGAGCGGGGTTTCTGTGTGAATGCTCAGCACGATATCCGGCAGCTTGTTGCGCCAGGCAAGAATCAACTGCGCCAGTTCCAGCAGTCGCACCGTATTGCTGATCGGCGGGTTCAACGCCAGCAGCGCCGGGGTCTCGGCGTCAAAATAACTGGCATCGTCCTCGGCTTCGCCCAGAGGCTTGATTGTCGGCAGGATGGCGGATTGACCACCCAACACCTCAACGAATTGAGCACGCAGCACGCGCACCGCACGCCGGGTCGGCACCAGGATCGTGACCTTGGACAGGGACAGGGGATCGGCTGGATCGTAGCGAAAGCCGGGGGCGAGACGCCCATCGCACAGGGTCTCGGCAATCAACCGCAGGAAAGGCCGATCCGGGGGAATGGTGAAGATGCGGGCTTGCAGGCTGGACATCAGATGTCCTGCGGCTGGCGGGCCAGCACCGTTTCCGCCTCTTCAATCGCCTCTGGCGTACCGACCGTCAGCCAATGGCCTTCCAGCATCAGGCCGAACAGTCGGCCTTTGGCAATGGCCCGGTCGAAATAGATGTTGAGATTGAAGGCATCGTCAGGCGCATCGTCCAACAGGGAATGCTCCATGGCCAAGGCCCCGGCATAGACCACCGGATTCGGATCGCCGGGCTGGTAGCGGGTCAACCGGCCATCGGCACCGAGGTTGAAATCGTTTTTGCCATTATGGCCAGTGGTCTGCTCCAGCGTAACGCAGAGCATCAGCATGTCCATCTGCGCCGGGTCAAAGGCGTCGCCCAGTCTTTGCAGATTGGTGGGTTGGTCCTTCGGCTCGCCGATCCAGAACAGGTCTGCATTCATCACCAGCAGGGGGCCGGAAGCCATATGCCGGATGCCTTTGGCCAGGCCGCCGCCATTGTTCATCAAGCCATCGCGCTCATCGGAAATCAGGATGCGAGGCTGATCGCGCCCGGCCAGATGCGCTAGCATCTGCTCTGGAAAATGATGGATATTGACCACAGCGGTTTCTACACCCGCCTGCTGCAAATGATCCAGCGCATAATCCACCAGCGTCTTGCCCGCTACCCGCACCAGTGGTTTCGGCAGGGTATCGGTGATGGGACGCATTCTTGTGCCGAGCCCTGCGGCCAGCACCATGGCTTGGGAAATCTTCATGGCTCTCGTATCTGTCGGCGACCTGCGGCATCGCTCACGTGTGACGCATCATCTTTATGGGACACGCTCTATCGCAAATCCCGCCCGAGAACCACTGTCGAAGGACCAGAACCACTATTCCAGGGGATGAAGGCTCAAACGCGCTGCAACAGGTCGTGTTTTGAAAGCCAATCTTTCAGAGGCGTGAGCGCTTCATGCTCCAGCACGCCGCCGAGATAGGCGAGCGTTCGGGGCATATGCTGCATATAGCCGGGCTTGCCATCGCGTTTCATCAGCCGCACCCAAAGCCCGACCAGCTTGCAATTGCGCTGGGCGGCCATGATGGCGAAATCCTGCAGAAAAGCGCTTTCATCAAATCCGGATTCGGCCCGGCGCAGCGTCAGATAATGCTCGAGCAGCCGCTTTTGCAGCTCCGGTTCGATGGTGACACGCGCATCCTGAACCAGGGAGGCAACGTCATAGGCAGCCGGGCCGATCATCGCATCCTGGAAATCGATCAGGCCGACCCGGGCGATACCCTGCTTCTCTTGCTGCCACAGGAGATTGGGGGAATGGACATCACGCAGCACCAGACTGTTGCGGTCATGGATCTGGCGAAACATGCCTGACCAAAGCGCGAGATAGGCCTGCCGCTCCTCGTCACTGGGCTGGCGTGAGAGCGTGAAGGGCATGTACCAATCGAGCAGCAATTCCGTCTCGAACCCCATGGCCGCCGCGTCGAATTCGGGAATGCGGTGGATGTGGTCCGGCGAGACTAGAATTTCACGTGAAACATTTTGCCCATGCAGGAAAGCAAGCGCTGCGACAGCTTCCATATAGCGCTCGGCGACCGGCTGACCCTCTATATCCAGAATGCCGTCCTGACCGAGATCTTCGATCAGCAAAATGCCATCGGGGTCACTGGCATAAATCTCCGGGACGGTAAGCCCCGCATCCTTCAATAGTTGATCGATAGCCACAAAAGCCCGATGGTCTTCTGCCAGATGCACAAGTTCCGGGTAGGTCTTGCCGTGGCGGATGATCGGGGTGGCTGGCCGTTTGGGGCTGTCCATCACGATGCGCTGCGGTTGACCGTCAATCCTTGCCGTTTCATAGGCGCGGTAATCCGCATCGCCAGTCAGGAAGCGGCGTCTTGCGCCCGCCATGCCATTGGCATCCAGAAAGGTGCGGATAGCGAGCACGCGCCGGACTCGGCTCAGCCTGTCCTCAGGCCCGGTAATGGTCAGCTCACGCCCGCCATCCGGGGGGAAACCGTAATGCAGGCCGATGGTCGTCTTCGGCAGCCGGCCTTCGGCCCGCTCCGGCCATTCAACGAGGCAAATGCCGGTATCCAGCGCCTCATCAAAGCCCAGCTCATCAAGCTCGGAGGCGTCGCCCAACCGGTAGAGATCGAAATGAGCGGCGGGAATGCGCAACTCATAGCTTTGGACCAGCGTGAAAGTTGGGCTTGGCACTTCCAGATCATCGTCATCGGCCAAGGCCCGCAGCAATGCCCGGGCAAGGGTAGACTTTCCCGCCCCGAGATCGCCATGGAGGGCAAGACAGTCACCCGGCTTCAGGGCAAGCGCCAGATCTTCCCCGAGCTGGATCGTCGCCGCCTCATCGGCAAGCGAAACATGAAGCGATGCCTGGGAAAGCGATGTTGTAGATACGATCATTCTGCGGCGACGGAATGGACAAGCACACCGGACGGAATTCGGCAAAGAACCGTGGTGCCCTGATTGGGAACACTGTTGATCGAGACGCTGCCGTTATGCAGATGCACGAAGCTTTCGACAATCGACAGGCCAAGGCCAGCCCCGGTACGCTTGCCGCCCTTGGCATTTGAGGAAAAGCGCTTGAACACTGATGGCAGCATGTCCTCGGGAATGCCGCATCCGGTATCGGAGACCGAAAATACGAAGTCCGCATCTTCGCGCCAGCACTTCAGCACGACCTTGGCGCCTTCGGGCGAGAAGTTCACGGCATTAGTGATGATCTTGATCAGGATCTGCTTCAGCCGTTGCTGGTCGGCGACAATGTCGCCCAGATGCGACGGAGCAAGGATTTCCAGCGTCACGCCGCCTTCCTGCAACCGGTCGGTCATCTGCATCGACACATCGTCCAGAAGGTCGGTGAGATCGATATCCGAATAGGTCAGCCGCATGATACCGGCATCGACTGTGGCAAGGTCGAGAATATCGTTGACGATGGTCAGCAGTACCGCAGACGAGGTGGAGATATGATCGACATATTCCCCCTGCCGTTCATTAAGCGGACCAATGGCCGAAGATTTCAACAGGTCGGTAAAGCCGATAATATTGGTAAGCGGCGAGCGCAGCTCATAGGAAATATGCTGGACGAAATCGTTCTTCAGCTCGTCAGCCTTGCGCAGAGCTTCGTTCTTTTCAATCAGCGCCCGTTCCGCCCGAACGCTATCGGTAATGTTGACGAAGGTCAGCATCGTCTGGGCGTTGGGCAGTGGGATCACTGCGTAATCCAGCACCAGGCCTGACATCAGCTCAATCGTGCCCTGGCTGGACGGTCGCTCGTCCTCGAAACTGGTGATCATCTTGCCGAAGGCGCGCCAGCCATCCGGCTTTTCATAGGATAGAGCACAGGCTTCTTCGATGGCGCGGATATGGGTTCCAGGCGCGGCTTGCGTCTCGGTAATGCCCCAGAGCGCCCGGAAGGCCGGATTGGACAGCCGGATTCGGCCATCGGGACCAAAGACTGCAACGCCTTCGGACAGATGATCGATGGTTTCACCCTGAACCCGGACCAGCGTATTATAGCGGGTTTCGAGATCCACCTGTTCGGTGAGGTTCTCAAACACCCAGGTGGCGCCGCCCTGCGGATGGGCAGAGGCGATGACACGCAGGGTCTGGCCGTTGGGCAGATGCCAGAGCACGGTCTGGGTATCGATGGATCTATAGACGGAAAGGGTATTTTCCTTCCATGCCTTCCAGCTCAACTGTTCCGGCAGCTTGCCGGCGCTGCGCAGCCGGTCCAGCAATTCGGCATGATCGGGGCGGGATTCGAGGAAAGCCAGATCCAGATCCCAGAGCTGCTGGAAAGCCTGATTGTAGAATTGAAGTCGCCGCTCGCCGTCGAAAATCGCCACCGGCGTCGCCAGATGATCCAGGGTTTCGGCGTGGCTTTTCAGGGTACGGCTCAACTCCTCGCGCAGGGCCTCTTCGCGCGAGACATCGATGGCCATGCCGCAAGAGCCCTTCGGCGTCTTGGTATCGACCACGGAAAAGAAAGTGCGGTTGCCATGCACGACGGTGGAAACCGTATCATGGTAGGGCGAAACCGGCGTCAACGTCGCCCGGATCTTTTCCCGGGTAATGGTGTTGAGGATCTCGCGGCCTTCCTGTATGGCCTGATCAGGGGTCAGCGCTTCAACGGCATCGCTATAGGCTTGGTTGACCCAGACAAGACGGCCCTCGGAATCGCGTTGCCAGACGGGTTGTTCGACGGATTCCAGCAGGCTTTCGAAGGTTTCGATGGCGGTGGAGAGCCGGGTCTTTTCGATCTTCAGTTCGGCCAGTTCGGCGCGCAGGTTGTTGAGTGCCACGAAACGGGCAAAGGCCCGCCCCCCGGAAACACGGCCCTGCACTTCCAGCACCTCATCGCGATAGGTCTCGACGATCAGGTCGAAGCTTTGGGCGTTGAAGCGCAGTTTCTCAATGGCATTATCCAGATCGGCAGCCGAACCGGGCTTCATCCAGCGGCCAAAGGCCAGGAAATCGCCTTCGGTCTGGGGTGCGCCGGTCTCCACGGGCAATTGGCCCAGCTGCTCCGGCTTGGTTTCACCACCGTCCCAGATGACGATGCGGCGGTTCTTGTCGGCAATCAGCGCCTGATAACGGGAAATCCGCTGATTGGCATCCGACAGGGCCGAGCGTATCTCCCGGCTGTCCGCCTCGATACTGTTGCGCTGGCGCACCAGCCAGAGGGTCGAGAGAAGCGTCGCGGAAATCGCGCCGATCACCAGGGAAAGGCCAATCATTTCAGTGGATGAAAACGTGCCGATGCCGCCCGCATTCAGCTGCGGTTCCGCAATCGTTTGGGTGAGGGTTTGCGCCAGAGCCGCCTGGCAGGCAAGCCCGCCGGCAAGCACTGTGCTGCCATGCAGCCACCAGCGCGATAAACGCAGGAAGCCACGTCCGGCGATGCCGCTGGCCGCGCCTGCGTTGGGTCTTGTGCTCCCGAAGAACGCAGATCCGGCGCGCATGGTTTTACCCGCGCTTCCCCGTAGGCCCGCCCTTCCCCGTAGGAACGGGTATTTTTTCTGAACCGTCATTTCCGGTCTGTCTCCGTCCACTGTGCCGCAATTCCGACAAGACATCCCCATTTCGCGTGTGCACATGCCGAATGCATCACCCGAGGGTGACGTCATGCAAACGGCTTTTTGCTTCACGGGGTCATAGGCAGCGTGACCGGAAAAAACATCCGGTCACCACACACTGCCTGCGCACCTGCGAGGCACACGAATCAAGTTTTAAAACAATACTGTGGATAAGATTTTGAAAAAAGGGGCAAAGAAAAAAAGAAATCGCAGCCTTTGTCAAGGCTGCGATTTCTATATCTTGTGTATATCTGGCTACGGATTAGTATCTGTAGTGGTCGGCCTTGAACGGGCCTGATGGCGTGACACCAATATAGGAGGCCTGTTCGTCAGAAAGTTCAGTCAATCTGACGCCGAGCTTTTCCAGATGTAGGCGCGCGACCTTTTCATCGAGATGTTTCGGCAGAACGTAAACCTGGTTCTTGTAGGCGTCGGGCTTGGTGAAAAGCTCGATCTGGGCCAGAACCTGGTTAGTGAAGGATGCGCTCATCACAAAGGACGGATGACCCGTCGCATTGCCGAGGTTGAGCAACCGGCCTTCCGACAGCAGGATCATCCGCTTGCCGCCTGGAAACTCGATCATGTCGACCTGTGGCTTGATATTGACCCATTTCAGGTTCTTCAGCGCAACAACCTGAATTTCATTGTCGAAATGGCCGATATTGCCGACAATGGCCATGTCCTTCATTTCGCGCATATGCTCGATACGAATGACATCCTTGTTGCCGGTGGTGGTGATGAAAATATCCGCCGTCTTGACGACGTCTTCAAGCCGCACCACTTCAAATCCGTCCATGGCGGCCTGCAAAGCGCAGATCGGATCCACTTCCGTGACCTTGACGCGGGCGCCAGCACCGCTCAACGAGGCAGCCGAGCCCTTGCCGACATCGCCATAGCCGCAGACCACGGCGACCTTGCCAGCCATCATCACGTCGGTGGCGCGGCGAATGCCGTCGACCAGCGATTCCTTGCAGCCGTATTTGTTGTCGAACTTCGACTTCGTAACAGAATCGTTGACATTGATAGCCGGGAACGGCAGCAGGCCCTTCTGGCTGAGCTGGTAGAGGCGGTTGACGCCGGTGGTGGTTTCTTCGGTGACACCCTTGATGGCGTCACGCTGTTTGGTGAAGAAGCCCGGTGTTGCTGCCAAGCGCTTCTTGATCTGCGCGAACAGGATTTCTTCTTCTTCGGACGAAGGGTTCACCAGAATATTCTCACCGGCTTCGGCGCGCGCACCGAGCAGGATATACATGGTGGCGTCGCCGCCATCGTCGAGGATCATGTTCGACTGGCCACCATCGGTCCATTGGAAGATACGGTCGGTATAATCCCAATATTCCGTCAGGCTTTCGCCCTTGACGGCAAAGACCGGCACGCCCGATGCAGCGATAGCGGCAGCGGCATGGTCCTGGGTGGAAAAGATGTTGCAGGAGGCCCAGCGCACTTCGGCGCCCAGCGCCGTCAAGGTCTCGATCAGCACGGCTGTCTGAATGGTCATGTGCAGCGAACCGCTGATGCGGGCGCCTTTCAGCGGCTTGGTTTCGCCAAGCTCCGAGCGGCAGGACATCAGGCCCGGCATTTCGGTTTCGGCAATATCCAGTTCCTTGCGACCGTAATCCGCAAGGCCGATATCGGCGACGATGTAATCCTGTACAGTGCTCATGGCGTTCTCCAGACCGGGTTGAAACGCAAGGCTGGCACCCATCCGAGAAGATGGCCAAGCCTATGCGCCGCCCGCCATTCTGCGGCAGGCCAGTGTCATCCATGTATCAGGGAACGTCGAGGAAGGCAATAATCACATAAAGAGGTCTTTATATCTTTATGTTCGATCTTGGTTTACATTTCCTCGCCAAACTTGTCGCGCACCAGCGCATCCAGCGTGTCGATTGCCTTTTCAGCCTCTTCGCCCGACGTAACGACGGTAATTGTGCAGCCGGGGCTCGCCGCCAACATCATCAGACCCATGATCGAGGTTCCGCCGACGGTTGTTCCATCCTTGCTGACGGTGACTTCGGCATTGAAGCCCTGCACTGTCTGGACGAATTTTGCGGACGCCCGGGCATGAAGGCCGCGCTTGTTGACGATCAGCAGGTCTCTGGTGAAGGAGGTCATCTTACTCGCCGTTCCTATTTGCCGCTCAGAACGCGGCTGGCCACATTGATGTATTTGCGGCCGGCTTCCGACGCATCGACGAGTGCTTTTTCCATATCGTTCTCGCCGCGCACTCCCGCCAGCTTGATCAGCATGGGCAGGTTGACGCCGGCGATCACTTCGATCCGCCCGGTATTCATCACCGAAATTGCGAGATTGGAAGGCGTTCCCCCGAACATATCCGTCAGGATGATCACCCCATGCCCATCATCGGCGCGCATCACAGCATCCAGGATATCCTGGCGGCGCTGATCCATATCGTCCTCCGGACCGATACAGATTGTCTCGATGAATTTCTGCGGACCAACGACATGCTCCACGGCATAATGAAATTCTTCAGCCAGCTTGCCATGGGTGACAAGCACAAGTCCGATCATTCGCTTATAGCTCCCTGCTCAACTGCTGACCGCCAGTTATCGCACTGCAATAGTTTCGTCCACCAATCTGTTGGGTCGCAAGGCACGCGCTGGGACAAGAAAAACCTTATTTGAAAATCCAACGCACAACCTTCACGCGCAACAACATCTTGTCGATCAACTATAACTTACCCCAAAAGTCTGTCAGGTTCGGATTGAACCAGCCACCCTCTCGCTTATCTTGCTTTCGTTTGTCTCTTCAGGAAAACCGCGCTCCACTTCCCACCTGACAAACGCCAATATTACCCAATCAATTCTGTGCAGTGCATCTTGGCGATGAAAACACGAAGTGCAAGTGTAAAATAGTCTTGAGGCCACGCCTTTAATCTGTCGCCCACGCCTCAAGCAACCGTTGCAGCCCCGCAACGCTTGGATGATGGGCCGGACAAAGGCGCAGAACAGGCAAGCACAGGTCCGGGAAAAAACACCTGCTTTCAGCGCATTGCGGCAAGCGTTCCGTCATCGACGATGGTTCTACCGAAAGGATAACGGCATCGATCACTGCCGCATCCAGGCTTGGCACGGTCACCAGGCCGCTGAATCGGATTTCCATCAACCCGGCAATTGTCTGGGGTCGGGATGCGACCACTCTACCGCCTCTGGCTTCCAGCCATACCCTATCGTCGGCCACAAGAGCTGCAAAAAGCCCATTTTGCCGCGCGTTTTCCAACAGCAGGCGGGCCAGTTGCGATTTCCCCGACCCGCTCGGCCCCATGATCAGATAGCCTCGCCTGCCCAGCACGATACCGGTTGCATGCAGGTTGAGCCGGCTATCGTTCATGGAGACGGCTCTGCCGGCAGGGTCAGGATGAAGCGGGCCCCGAGGATTCGTGCTGTTTCCGGCTCCAGGATGTTTTCAGCCCGCAACGATCCGCCATGCGCCTCAGCGATCTGCCGGCTGATGGAGAGGCCAAGCCCTGAATTCTGGCCGAAGCTTTCGCCATCGGGGCGGTCGGTATAAAAGCGCTCGAAGATTCGGTCGATATTCTCGACCAGGATACCGGGACCGTTGTCTTCCACCTGCACGACGCAGCGGCTGCGGGTGCGCGACAGGCGCACCACGATGCGGCCTTCCTTTTCTGGCACGAAGGAACGGGCATTCTCAATCAGGTTGGTGACGATCTGGCCAATACGCAGGTCATGACCATTGACGATATAGCGGACCTTCTGGCCCTGCTTGTGCTCCACGACATATTCGATATCGACCGGCTTCTTGCTGCTGCGGATCTGCCTGGAAATCTCCACCAGATTGCCAAGCACGACTTCCATATCGACCGGTGCCGCATCCGTGCGCGCCAGTTCCGCATCCAGCCGCGAGGCATCCGAGATATCGCTGATCAACCGGTCAAGGCGGCGCACGTCATGCTGGATCACATCCAGCAGCCGCTGCTTCGACACATCGGTCTTGGCAAGCGGCAAGGTTTCGACAGCGCTGCGCAGAGACGTCAGCGGATTTTTCAACTCGTGACTGACATCGGCGGCAAAGCTCTCGATAGCATCGATCCGGTCGTAAAGCGCCGTGGTCATTTCCCGCAGCGCCACGGACAGATTGCCGATTTCATCCTGGCGCGCGGAGAAATCCGGGATTTCCTCACGCTCCTTGGCGCCGCGCCGCACCCGGATGGCCGCCGCCGACAGGCGCCGCAGCGGATTGGCAATTGTCGAGGACAGTAGCAGCGAAAGTACGATATTGACCAGCGTGGCCACGCCGAACACCCGCAGGATCGCCAGGCGTTCCGCATGGACGATCTTGTCGATATCGCCAGCCTGGGTGGACAGCAAAAGCACGCCGAGCACGGCACGGAACCGCTGGACCGGCACCGCCACGGAAACGATCAACTCGCCCTGTTCGGTCACGCGCACCACGGCGCCGCGCACCCCGGTCAGCGCATTCATCACTTCGGGATAGATCGATCCGTCGCCACCCGGCGCTTCCTTGTAGAGCGGTACATTGCTTGGTTGCAGCATGCGGTTGAATTGCTTGGCCAGCCATTCCGTCCAGCTGCCCGTATCGCCTTCGACCGGTGGAAGATCGTAGCGCAGCACCTGGCCGCGGGAATAGAGATGGCGCGAATCCAGCAGCAGATTGGCGTCGGCATCAAACAGCCGCGCCCTGGTGCGGGTCGGCGAGATCAGTCGGCGCAGCACGGGAGCGACCCGCTCCGGCTTGATGGGAAATTCCAGGTCTTCGTCATTCGGCACTGGGGTGATGCTTTGCCCAGCCTGCAATTCCAACAGCTTCTGCGGGTCAATGGTAATGGAATTGGTGTCGACAGAGGCCGAGGCGGAAATCGCACCAGCGATAATTTCCCCTTGGGTCAGCAGGCTTTCCACCCGCGCATCGATCAGCCCTTCGCGAAACTGATTGAGATACATGATACCGGCGACCAGGACGATCAGCGCCGCAAGATTGAAGAAGACGATCCGTCGCGTCAGACTGGAAAAAACGGCATTGCCGAAAATGCGCCTGATCAGGGTAAAGGGATGAGAAAAGGACAGGCGCAAGGGCAGCCTACGGCTTTCGCCGGGATCACCGTCCCTATCGTCCATCGGCCTTTTGAATAAATACGCTCTCACACGGCACACTTGTCCTGTGGGGCAAAACACGCCCACCGAACACCGTCATATCTGCCGTCAACGTTCATTCTCAACCGGGCCCGGTCCTAGAGTTTGTCAGGGAAACCGGTTTTCCCGAAAAGACAAACGAAAACAAGAGAATTGAGAGTCTGTCAATATCAACCTGACAGTCTCTCAATCCGCAAGCATTGCCCGCAGGCGGCATCAGGCCGTTTCGCGGAAGCGATATCCAACGCCGTACAAAGTTTCGATCATGTCGAAATCATTGTCGACCATTTTGAACTTCTTTCGCAGGCGCTTGATATGGCTGTCAATGGTGCGGTCATCGACATAGACCTGCTCGTCATAGGCGGCATCCATCAGCGCATCACGGCTTTTCACCACGCCAGGCCGCTGGGCCAGCGAATGCAGGATCAGAAATTCGGTGACCGTCAGCGTGACCGGATCGCCTTTCCAGGTGCAGGTATGGCGCTCCTGGTCCATGACCAGTTGGCCGCGCTCCAGGTTGCGGGCCTGCTGCTCGGCAGCGCTCTTGACATTACCGGGTGCGTTTCCGGTTTCGCGATTGGCGGCGCGGCGCAGAATGGCCTTGACCCGCTCCACCAGCAGGCGCTGCGAAAACGGCTTGGTGATGAAGTCGTCGGCACCCATTTTCAAGCCGAACAATTCATCGATTTCCTCATCCTTGGAGGTGAGGAAGATTACCGGGATATCGGACTTCTGGCGCAGGCGGCGCAGCAGCTCCATCCCGTCCATGCGCGGCATCTTGATATCGAAGATTGCCAGCTGCGGCGGCCGCGCCAGAAGCCCGTCCAGCGCCGAAGCTCCATCCGTATAGGTTTCGACCTTATAGCCCTCGGCTTCGAGAGCGATCGAAACCGACGTCAGAATATTCCGGTCGTCGTCAACAAGCGCAATTGTCTGCATGCCGTTTATCTCCGTCATTACCGATTGCCGTCACCGCCCATCAAGAAGGTGACGGCCCGCAGCCACATTCCATATAGGGGCCGCGAAGCGCTTCATGAGGGTAAAGGTGGAACAAATTGTGGCAAAGATAAAGGGGGCAGACATGCCCGGCTTCAACGCCTCTACGTTTCGACAGTAAAAGACAACGGTGCATTGCGTTTAAACTGAACCGATTTAAATCTAACATACCAGTTTAAAACGATTAAATGTATGATATTATTGATGTTTTTAAGATTTTACTCTTGCGTTTTTAAAATTCGGTCATTAGCGTTGACCCATATCATCTGGCCATCCCGCTGAAGAAGGAATTGCATCATGGAGGAGCTTGGAGTGAACAATAGCCGTCTTGGGATCGAGACCATTGGCTTGGGCAAGGCCGCCAATGTCCATTATAACCTGCTGCCCGCCGCCCTTTATGAGCACGCGATCCGCAATGGCGAAGCCGTTCTGACCGCAGACGGCGCGCTTCTGGCCGAGACCGGACAGCATACGGGCCGCTCGCCCAAGGACAAGTTCATCCTGCGTGACGCCAATACCGATAGCCAGATCTGGTGGGACAATAACAAGCCGATGTCGAAAGAGCATTTCGACATTCTGCATCAGGACATGCTGGCGCATGTGGCTGGCAAGACCCTGTTCGTCCAGGATCTGATTGGTGGCGCCGATGCCGCCAACGCTTTGCCGACCCGCGTGGTAACGGAACTTGCATGGCATTCGCTGTTTATCCGTAACTTGCTCATTCGTCCGGATCGCGCCGCGCTTGCCGATTTCGAAGCGAAATTCACCATTATCGACCTGCCCAGCTTCAAGGCTGATCCGGCCCGTCACGGCTGCCGTACCGAAACGGTTATCGCCTGCGATTTCACCAACAATATCGTGCTGATCGCCGGCACCTACTATGCCGGTGAAATGAAGAAGTCGGTATTCACGGCGCTGAACTACATGCTGCCTGCCAAACAGGTCATGCCGATGCATTGCTCGGCCAATGTCGGCCCGGCTGGCGATTCGGCTGTGTTCTTCGGTCTGTCCGGCACCGGCAAAACCACGCTGTCTGCCGATCCTGCCCGCACGCTGATCGGCGATGACGAGCATGGCTGGGGCGAGGACGGCATCTTCAACTTCGAAGGTGGCTGCTACGCCAAGACCATCCGCCTGTCGGCAGAAGCCGAGCCAGAAATCTATGCCACCACCAAGCGGTTCGGCACGGTGCTGGAAAATGTCGTTCTGGATGAAAACCGGGTCCCGGATTTCAACGATGGCTCGAAGACCGAAAATACCCGTTGCGCCTATCCGCTGAACTTCATTCCCAATGCGTCGCCAACCGGTCGCGCCGGGCATCCGAAGACCATCATCATGCTGACCGCAGATGCCTTCGGCGTCATGCCGCCGATCGCCAAGCTGACGCCAGAACAGGCGATGTACCACTTCCTTTCCGGCTACACCGCGAAAGTGGCTGGCACGGAGCGCGGCGTAACCGAACCGGAAGCAACCTTCTCGACCTGCTTCGGCGCACCGTTCATGCCTCGCCATCCGGCAGAATATGGCAATCTGCTCAAGGAGTTGATTGCCCGCCACGAAGTGGATTGCTGGCTGGTCAACACCGGTTGGACCGGCGGTGCCTACGGTATTGGCAGCCGCATGCCGATCAAGGCGACCCGCGCCCTGCTGACGGCGGCCCTGTCCGGCGAATTGAAGAAAGCAGAGTTCCGCACCGACGCCAATTTCGGCTTCGCGGTGCCGGTTGCGGTCGATGGCGTCGATACCAGCATTCTCGATCCACGCTCGACCTGGGCAAATGGGGCTGACTATGACGCGCAGGCCAAGAAACTGGTCGGCATGTTCATCGCCAATTTCGAGAAATTCGAAGCCCATGTGGACAGCAATGTCCGCGATGCGGCTCCGGTTCTGGCTGTTGCTGCGCAGTAAACGTTTCACGTGTGACGATTTTGGAAAGCCCGGCGATGATCATCGCCGGGCTTTTTCCATGGTGCATCTGCTCCAGGAAAACAGCCGGAGATGCAGGAGAGCCAAGATTTGCCTGAGCTGGTGTTTTCCGCTACAGCCTCACGGCGAAAAGGCTGGACAGGACCATGGCGAGCGATCCGCTCTATATCAATGACAGGATTACGATTGCCGGTTGGGAACTGACCGAGCAATTCGTGCTGGCCGGTGGTCCGGGCGGGCAGAATGTCAACAAGGTCTCGACCGCCGTCCAGTTGTTCTTCCCGCTGACAGGCTCTCCCTCGCTCCCGGACCGTATCAAGACCAATGCCATCAAATTGGCAGGCCGACGCCTGTCCAAAGAGGGCGTGTTGCTGATTGAGGCCAACCGCTTTCGCAGCCAGGAGCGCAATCGGGAAGATGCCCGCGAACGGCTGAAGGAATTGCTGCTCGAAGCAGCCAAACCACCGCCACCGCCGCGCCGGAAGACCAAACCCACCAAGGGTTCAATCGAGCGCCGGTTGAAGGCAAAGGTGGGACGCGGTGAAATCAAGAAAATGCGCGAGAAGCCGAATCAGGATTGATCGCTTTCCTCATGCAGGGCCTCCAAGGCTACCGCATCGTCGCTTCCCTGGACTTAAACCAGACTGAACACACGAATCAGCACCATTGGTTTGGGTCGCAAGCTGTGCAGGGTACCGACAAAGACGCGGCGGTTCAGCCAGTCATGCGGTCCTTCCGGTGCGGTAATATCGATATGCGAAAAAGCATATTGCGTGCCGTCCGGCTGGCGGTCGATCAAGACCCTGTTGTTGACGGTAATGACGGCACCGTCCTCCGCCTGTAATTCATAAAGCGCGTTGAGAAGCCGCACACCGTCCTTGCGCAACAATTGCCTGTCCGCACCACCAGGCATGACCTTGCCCTTGATCCGCGGACCGGCAAATTCTCCGCCGGTAATAGTGATGATACGCCTGTCACCCAGCGGGGACGCGCCGATCTCAATCGTATCCTGAAGGGTAAAAATCGCCTCATAAACGAATTCTGTGCGGGGCAAAGCGATGGGAAGGTCCGATAGCGGGCCACCGCCCGCTTTTGTATCCGCGGCCTGTCCGCTTTGCCCTGCGGCGGTCGCGGCTATCGCCGTCGCTGCCGCACCCAGAAATACACGCCTGCCGGAAACCGGCGCGGTTTTATGGGGATCAATCAATGTCATAACTCTCCTCCCAGAGATAAAACCTTATGAAAACATCAATTTATCAAAATAGTCGGGCGCACTGCCCTATAATTTTCGCAGCGCCACCTGTTCAACCAGATGATTTTCTCCCTTGCGCAGAATCAAGTCGGCCCGGGGCCGTGTCGGCTGGATATTATCGCGCAGATTGATCAGGTTGATGTGAGCCCAGAGATTCTCGGCAATGGTCAGAGCTTCGTCCTCACTGATCGTCGCATAACGATGAAAGTAGGAATTCGGATCGCGGAAGGCCGTTTGCCGCAGCTTCATGAACCGCTTTACGTACCAATTGTGAATCAGGCTTTCCTCGGCATCGATATAGATCGAGAAGTCGAAGAAATCCGAGACCATCGGCACGATCTTGCCATCCCGCGGCAGATCGCGCGATTGCAGCACATTGATGCCCTCGAAGATCAGGATGTCCGGACGGTCGATGATGGTATGTTCATCGGGCAACACATCATAGGTCAGGTGCGAATAGCGGGGCGCCTTGACATTCTGTTGCCCGGCCTTGATGGCGGACAGGAACCGCAGCAAAGCCGCCGTATCATAGCTTTCCGGGAAACCTTTGCGGTTGAGCTTGTTGTCGCGCACCAGCATCGCGTTCGAGTACAGAAAGCCATCGGTGGTGACCAGATCGACTTTCGGGCTGGAGGGCCAGCGGGCCAAAAGCTCCTTCAGCACGCGCGCCGTGGTGGATTTCCCCACCGCCACCGATCCCGCAATGCCGATAATGAACGGTGTCTTGGTCACATTGGTGCTGAGAAAGCGGTTGCGCTGCTCAAACAGCAATTGCGACGATTCGACATGCGAGGATAACAGCCGCGACAGCGCCAGATAGATGCGCCGCACCTCGGCAAGATCGATCGGGTCATCAATGGATCGCAGGCGATGTACTTCGTCCAGGGTGAGGGTTAGCGGCGTATCGGCCCGAAACCGCGCCCATTCCTCCGACGAAAAGAACAGATAGGGCGAGTAGCTGCCTACCTGGAAATGATCAAGGGCTTCCTCCCCCTCGGCTTGCCTGATCGCTGTCGTCATAGATCCTACCGACTGGCCTTTTCGCTGAGGCCCGATTGGGCGGTGCGCCGTTGCAACTCTTCCATCACCGTTTCTATCGGGATATCGGCAATTTTCAATACGACCAACAGGTGATAAAGCAAATCGGCACTCTCATAGATCAGGTTTGCGCGATCATTTTTGACCGCTGCCATCACGGCCTCGATAGCCTCTTCGCCAAGCTTCTTGGCGGCCTTGTCCTGGCCTGCCGTCACCAGCTTTGCCGTCCAGCTTTCGTCAGGCGAAGCCTTGGCACGGGTGGCGACAATGGCCTCCAGATCGGACAGCGTGAATGTGGTCATGAAATTGCCCTTTCAGACCTGGTCGAGACGCATGGGGATGCCGGCATTGGCCATATGGGCCTTGGCCTCGGCAATCGAATAGGTACCGAAATGGAAAATCGACGCCGCGAGAACGGCAGTGGCATGGCCTTGCCTGACGCCCGCCACCAGATCGTCCAACTTGCCAACGCCGCCAGAGGCAATCACCGGCACCCGAACCGCATCGGCAATGGCGCGGGTCAGTTCCAAATCATAACCGCTTTTGGTGCCATCACGATCCATGGACGTGACCAGCAATTCGCCTGCGCCACGCTCGACCATTTTGACCGCAAATTCGACAGCGTCGATGCCCGTCGCATTGCGCCCTCCATGGGTATAAATCTCCCAGGCGCTGAGATTGTCGCCACCGCTGGCCTGGCTTCGGCGACGTTTTGCATCAATGGAAACCACAATACATTGATTGCCGAATTTATCGGCGGCCTCGGCGACAAAATCGGGATTGCTCACGGCTGCCGAGTTGATTGAAACCTTATCGGCACCGGCCAGCAGCAGCTTGCGAATATCGCCAACTGCGCGCACACCGCCCCCCACCGTGACCGGCATGAAGCAATGATCTGCCGTGCGGGCAACGACATCAAAAATCGTCTCACGATTATCGGATGAGGCAGTAATGTCCAAAAAGCAAAGCTCGTCGGCACCGGCGGCGTCATAGGCCTTGGCCGCTTCGACCGGATCACCCGCATCGATCAGATCGACAAAGTTCACGCCCTTGACAACGCGGCCATCTTTTACATCCAGGCAGGGAATAATACGGGCTTTCAGCGTCATAAAATGCTCCCTCAGCCCTTGGCAGCCTGGATCATAGCCAGCGCTTCCGCTGGGTCGATCCGTCCATCATAAAGGGCGCGACCGGAAATTGCACCTTCCAGTTTGCGCGCATCCGGCTCCAGCATCCGGCGGATATCCTCTATTGACGCCAACCCGCCAGACGCGATGACAGGGATGGAGACAGCATCCGCCAGTTCCAGCGTCGAAGCCCAGTTTATTCCGGTCAGAATTCCGTCCCGGTCGATATCCGTATAGATGATGGCCGCAACGCCTGCGCCTTCAAACTTCTTCGCCAGCTCGACCACGCCGAGTTCAGAGGCTTCCGCCCAGCCTTCCACGGCCACCTTGCCACCCTTGGCATCGATGCCAACCGCGATCTTGCCGGGGAAAAGCTTGCAGGCCTCAATCACCAGGGCCGGATCGCGCACAGCGACCGTGCCGAGAATGACGCGCGACAAGCCATGCTGGAGCCATGTCTCGATATGACCAAGACTGCGGATACCGCCGCCCAGCTGGACCGGATTTTTCGTCGCCTTGAGAATGGCATCCACCGCCGCGCCATTGACGGTTTCACCGGCAAATGCGCCGTTCAGGTCAACGACATGCAGCCATTCAAAGCCCTGGTCTTCAAAGGCCTTGGCCTGCGCGCCGGGATCGGGATTGTAGACGGTGGCTTGCTCCATATCGCCCAGCTTCAGGCGAACGCACTGGCCGTCTTTAAGGTCGATGGCGGGAAAGAGGATCATCGTATGCTATCCATCGACACGGGCTCACGGCGCCCAATTGAGAAAATTAGAAATCAGCTGGAGGCCTAGCGTCTGGCTCTTTTCCGGATGGAATTGCGCGCCTGCCATATTGTCACGACCGACAAAGGCGGTCATCGGGCCGCCATAGTCAGTTGTGGCAATGACGTCATCGGCATTGCTGGCCGCCAGGTGGTAAGAATGCACGAAATAGGCATGCAACCCGTCATTGCCGGTGGCAATCCCGTCAAACAGCGGATGAGGACGGGAAAGCGTCAGTGTGTTCCAGCCGATCTGCGGGATCTTCAGGCCCGGATCGGACGGCGTCATTTCCACCACATCGCCCTTGATCCAGCCGAGGCCTTCGGTGACGGACTTTTCCAACCCGCGCGACGACATCAGCTGCATTCCAACGCAGATGCCGAGAAACGGACGCGCCTTAACCTCGACCGCTTCGACCAGCGCTTCATGCATGCCGGGCACAGCGTCGAGGCCCCGCTTGCAATCGGCATAGGCACCGACGCCGGGCAGCACGATCCGGTCGGCGGTTGCCACCCGGTCTGCCTTGTCGGTCAGTTCGATTTCGGCATCAAGGCCGGATTCTCGGACGGCCCGCTCGAACGCCTTGGTGGCGGAGCGCAGGTTTCCCGATCCGTAGTCAATAATCACAACACGCATGGAGGCTCTGATCCTCAACTTGATCTTTTACAGCATTCCCTTGGTGGAAGGAATGCGGCCCGCCTGGCGCGGGTCGATTTCGGTGGCGCTGCGCAGGGCGCGGGCGACGGCCTTGAAGCAGGTTTCGGCGATATGGTGGTTGTTGGCGCCGTAATGATTGAGAATATGCAGGGTAATACCGGCATTCTGCGCCAGCGCCTGAAAGAATTCCCGAACAAGTTCGGTGTCGAATGTGCCGATCTTCGGTGCCGAGAAGGCAACGTTCCAAACCAGAAAAGGCCGGCCTGAAACATCGATGGCCGCCTTGGTCATCGTCTCGTCCATGGCCAGATCAATCGACGCATAGCGCACGATGCCGCGCCGGTCGCCCAATGCCTTGGAAATCGCCTGGCCGATGGCAATGCCAGTGTCTTCGACGGTGTGATGATCATCGATATGCAGATCGCCCGTGACGTCGATATCCATATCGATCAGCGAATGGCGGCTGAGCTGGTCCAGCATATGGTCGAAGAAACCGACCCCCGTCGAAATCTTCGAAGTGCCGGTGCCGTCGATATTGACGGAAACCGAGACCGAGGTTTCGTTGGTCTTGCGCGAAATGCTGGCGCTGCGGCTCTCTGCCATGGCCTTCTCCTTGAAAATATGCCGTTCCTTATCAGGCGGGGGTTGAAATATCCAGCAGGATGAGCCGGGTTTTTCGGCGATCCGGCGGCTTGGCCTGGCAGCCGGGCCTTGGCGTTTGCAATTGCGTTTTGGCCGCTTACATAAAGGTCAATCGAAGCGCCGGATTGGACGGCGATGGACTGGAACGGATCGATATGAGCGAACATAATCCCTATGGAACCATGCATGGCACCACGATCATCACGGTGCGCAAGGGCGGCATGGTGGTGATGGCCGGTGACGGACAGGTCAGCCTTGGCCAGACAGTGATGAAGGGCAATGCCCGCAAGGTGCGCCGCATTGGCAAGGGCGAAGTGATCGCCGGTTTCGCTGGCGCGACGGCGGATGCCTTCACCCTGCTGGAGCGGCTGGAAAAGAAGCTGGAGCAATATCCCGGCCAGTTGATGCGCGCCGCCGTCGAGCTTGCCAAGGACTGGCGCACCGACAAATATCTGCGCAATCTGGAAGCGATGATGCTGGTGGCCGACAAGACGGTGACGCTGGCCATTACCGGCAATGGCGATGTGCTGGAACCCGAACACGGCACGATTGCCATCGGTTCGGGCGGCAATTACGCGCTGGCTGCGGCTCTGGCCTTGATGGACACCGAAAAGTCGGCGGAAGAAGTGGCCCGCAAGGCCATGAAGATCGCCGCCGATATCTGCGTCTATACCAATGAAAACGTGCTGGTCGAAACGCTGGAAAGTGCCAACTGACCGCCCTCCTTTTCCACTCCTCCCAGGTGTAATCTCAATGACAACTTTTTCACCCCGCGAAATCGTCTCGGAACTCGACCGCTATATCATCGGTCAGAACGATGCAAAGCGTGCCGTGGCGATTGCGCTGCGCAACCGCTGGCGCCGCCAGCAGCTCGATGAGAGCCTGCGCGACGAAGTCATGCCCAAAAATATCCTGATGATCGGCCCGACCGGCGTCGGCAAGACCGAAATTTCCCGGCGCCTCGCCAAGCTGGCCGGCGCACCCTTCATCAAGGTCGAGGCCACAAAATTCACCGAGGTCGGCTATGTCGGCCGCGACGTGGAGCAGATCATCCGTGATCTCGTGGAAATCGGCATCGGCCTGATCAAGGAAAAGAAGCGGCTGGAGGTGGAAGCGAAGGCCCATGCCGGTGCCGAGGAACGGGTGCTGGATGCGCTGGTCGGCGCCACCGCCTCTCCTGCCACCCGTGATAGTTTCCGCAAGAAGCTGCGGGCCGGAGAGCTGGACGACAAGGAAATCGATATCGAGGTTGCAGAGACAAGCTCCGGCATGCCGGGCTTTGAGATTCCCGGCATGCCGGGGGCCAATGTCGGCATTCTCAACCTCTCCGACATGTTTGGCAAAGCGATGGGTGGCCGCACCAAAAAGGTCCGCACCACCGTCAAGACCTCCTATGCCGATCTGATCCGCGACGAATCCGACAAGCTGATCGACAATGAGCTGATCCAGCGTGAAGCGGTGAAGTCGGTTGAAAACGACGGCATCGTCTTCCTGGACGAAATCGACAAGATCGCCAACCGCGAAGGCGCCATGGGCGCCGGTGTGTCCCGTGAAGGTGTGCAGCGCGACCTTCTGCCCCTGGTGGAAGGCACCACAGTTGCCACCAAATACGGGCCGGTGAAGACCGACCACATCCTGTTTATCGCATCGGGCGCCTTCCATGTCTCCAAACCATCCGACCTCCTGCCGGAATTGCAGGGCCGGTTGCCGATTCGCGTTGAGCTAAAGGCGCTGACCAAGGAGGATTTCCGCCGGATTCTGACGGAAACCGAGGCCAGCCTCATTCGTCAATACATCGCGCTGATGGCCACGGAAAAACTGGATCTCGAATTTACCGAGGACGCCATCGACGCGCTGGCGGATGTTGCCGTCAACCTCAACAGCTCGATTGAAAATATCGGTGCGCGACGGTTGCAGACGGTAATGGAGCGGGTGCTCGACGACATTTCCTTCAACGCGCCGGATCGCGGCGGTGCGAAAGTGATGATCGATTCGGCCTATGTGCGCGAGCATGTCGGCGAAATCGCCGCAGATGCGGATCTTTCGCGCTATATTCTGTGATGTTTTCGCACCGCGATGGGGTGAAATCGGTAAATCAGCGCCCTAATTCGGCCTTGTGACCGGTCGACAGTCGACAGCACCGGCCCTCCCTCTATAAGGAGGGCCGCTCGCCGTAATAGGGCAAGGCGGTATCGGGTTGGTGAAACATCGTTCCGATCTGCATATGTACGGGATGGAAATGGTGCGTCGCTTAGCTCTGGTCTTTATTCTCTCGGTTTCATCCGCTTTTTCCGCCGCCTTCGTGCCGGAAATCCAGGCTGCCGAGGTGCGGATGGTGCCTGCGGGCAATCGCAATGCCGAACAGCCGCCCATTCCCGGTGCATCGAAGCAGCGCACCAAGGAAACCAAGACCACCTTCGATCTGAAATACGAGAAGATTCGCGATCTGTTGATCAAGGACCGCCAATTGATCGGCAAGATCAAGAAAACCGCGGCAGCCTATAATATCGACCCGATCCACATCGTCGGCGCGCTGGTCGGTGAGCATACCTACAATGTCGATGCCTACGACACATTGCAAAGCTACTATGTTAAGGCCGCTTCCTATGCCGGTCACACATTCCGCTTTGCCTATGATGGCGAGGATGTCGATGATTTCGTCGCCCGCCCGGAATTTGCCGCCTGCGCCGAGTTGAAGGATTCGGCAAAGCTGTGGACTTGCCGGGAAAATGTCTGGGAAGACAAGTTCCAGGGCAAGCGGGTCGGCAACAAGAGCTTTCCCAACAATCGCTTCAGCGCGGTGTTTTTCCAGCCCTTCTATGCCGGGCAAACCTTTGGCCTTGGCCAGATCAATCCGCTGACGGCATTGATGCTGACCGATATGGTCCATCAGACATCCGGCTATCCCAAACTGGACGAGAAGGATGCGGCAGGGCTCTATAAGGCGATCATGGACCCGGATACCTCACTCGCCTATATCGCGGCGATCATCCGCAAATCCATCGATGACTATAAAACCTATGCCAATGTGGATATTTCCAACAATCCGGGCCTGACAGCGACGCTTTACAATGTCGGGAATTCCGAGGCGCGGGCGCGGGCGCTGGGACGGCGCGGCGGCCTGCCGGAAGAAAATTACTATGGCTGGCTGGTCAATGACCGGCTGAAAGAACTCGAAGGCCTGCTCTAGGCCCCGTGAGGGCCTCATCTGTGTAATTCCTCTGTAAGTTCAAGCATTTCGACCGCATCGCCATACGAAACAAAAATCGGCGCGGCGCTATAGCGTTTTGTGTTGGCTGACACCCGACAATTGCAATGCGCTTTAAGTTGAAATCCTCACAATAACCATCATATATGTGACAACAGGAATTCTCCAAGGAGCAGCCAATGGCTACGGTAAAAGTCGATGCAAACAATTTCGAGGCAGAAGTTCTACAGTCTGTAGAGCCTGTTGTGGTGGACTTCTGGGCCGAATGGTGTGGACCCTGCAAGATGATCGCCCCCAGCCTGGATGAAATCTCCACGGAAATGGCCGGCAAGGTCAAGATCGCCAAGCTCAACATTGACGAAAACCCAGAACTCGCCGCCAAATTCGGCGTCCGCTCCATCCCAACGCTCGCCATGTTCAAGGGCGGCGAAGTCGCCGACATCAAGGTCGGCGCCGCTCCGAAGACGGCCCTGTCCAGCTGGATCGCTGGCGCTGCTTGAGTGGTGGCTGGATGTAATTGGATGCGAAGAAGCCCGGTTTTGCCGGGCTTTTTTGTGCGACTGTCGTAAGAAAACAAATCGCAGGGTGAATGGGGCTTGGCGCCCTCACCTTAGATGCTCCACCCTCCTGCCTTGCTTATTTTCGAAGGCTTTGGAAAAAATCGGCAGCCTCTCGCGTGATAACGATGATCTCGTTAGTATTTCCGATTTCCCATGGCGGAAGTTGTTCCCAGCATCGCGTGCTGGGCCCCCATAAAATGGCCTCCCGATGAAGTTCGCCGCCCAATGTCCACCAGCAAATTTGAATACGCACGCATCCGTCCGCGAGAGCTGATCCAATTGCAAAGCCTTGCCTTGTGACTTCGGCCGGATCAATGGTCGAGACGACGCGCGATGTTATGAGATATTTCATAAGCGTTAGAACCTCTAGAGCATCAATTGCAGCTTCCGAGGTCGGCGAGGTAAGATAAAGCCTGAAACACCATCCTTGCTCGCACCAGTCTTCTTGCGCATATGTCATCGCTTCAAGAGCTTCCATCATGCTTCAGCCTCTTGCCCGGAGCAAGCGTAAAGGAACAGTCACAGCGATCACCCCGAGGACGATCAGTGTCATGCCGATGAGGATTGACCATGTAAAACTTTCCCCGAGGAAGAGAATGCCGAGGGCGACGGCGAATCCGGCGCGCAGATAGCTGCCGCTGGTGGTGCCAAGCGGGCCAAGGGTCTGCACCAGGCGAAAATATATGACCATAGCGATAGCCGTGCAAAGGACGGCAAGCACCAGCACGGCGACGATTGCCTCTGGCGTCGGGGTAAGGGTCCACGGATGTTCGATGACGATGGCCGCCGGCAGCATCATGATTGCCGCGCAGCTCATGGCACCTGCCGCCGTCACGATTGCAGGGAGACCGGCAAAACGCTGCCCCCACATCGGAGCCACCGCGTAACAAAGACTCGCCCCCAGGACTGCCGCTTGGGCTAAAGGGGCAGCGGTGTACCCAAACGACTGAAAACCGATCGTGATGACGACGCCAGCGAGGCCAACCACAACGCCGACGATTTGCCGGGTGGTGATGCGTTGGCCTCCATATCCAGTTGTCATGGCGATCAGCAGCACGAACATGGGAGGTGTCGCATTCAGCACCCCGGCAAGGCCGCTTGAGATATGCTGTTCGCCCCAACTGATGAGCGTGAAGGGGAGTGCGCTTTGAAGCAAACCTTGAACGAAAAATCCGGCCCATGTCGCACCCGTTCGAGGGAGAGAAAGCCCGCGCATCTTCACAAAAAGAACCAGCAAAAGCGCCGCGATCGTTACACGCGCCGCCGTCATGGTCAGAGGCGGCACAGTGTCGGCGGCAACTTTAATCAAGGTGAAAGAGCTGCCCCAAATGAGTGACAGCAACAGCAGCAAGCCGACCTCTGCGGCAATGCGCATATGCCCTTGACCACCTGGTGCAATTCCAATTTCAGTGCCTGTTGTTTTTGATTTCACGACGATTCCCTCTCGAATTGATCGGCAAGATCGATCGGAGTCCTGAAGGATGCTCGCTGGAATCGGACTTCATCGCCCGATCAGGTCCGATTCCAGCTACTCTGGGAAGGATAGCCGCGCTAAAGTCCTTTGATGGTTATAGTTTCTCCCGACTTGCAGACGTTGCCACCGCATCTGGACCGCGAAACGTGCGATAGTGCGCGGCTTGCCCGCGATAGGACTTTTGACGGCGTGTTCTTTTCAGGTGTTCGCTCGACGCGGATTTATTGCCGCCCAGTTTGCCCTGTGCGGCCCGCTCGCTCCGAGAACGTCACGTTCTATGCGACAGCAGCAGCAGCGGAGCGGGCGGGCTTTCGGCCTTGCCTTCGTTGTAGGCCAGAGGCAGCGCCCGGCTCGCCAGCATGGATGGGAACAGCAACCACGGTCGCGCGCGGGATGCGCCTGATCGAACAAGGGTTCCTGGATCAAGGGTCGGTTGCCGATCTTGCCGACATGCTTGGTGTTGGCCCGCGCCATCTCCTGCGGCTGTTCAGGCATCATGCCGGTGCGAGCCCAAGTGAGATAGCCGCAACGAGGCGTGTGCAGAAGGCAAAGAGGTTGATCGATGAGACGGGCATGCCCCTAACTGAGGTCGCATTCGCATCCGGTTTTGGTAGCGTCCGGAGATTCAACGACTCGTTTCAGGCAGTCTATAAGCGAGCGCCATCGTCGTTTCGACGTCCGAATGGCAGGGTTATCTAGGCATCAGCTCCAACCGCTCGCACCTGCGGCCACCGCTTCAGCGCGTCTTGCCCTGCATCCGTCAACCCATAAACGCCGCGCTCAACCCGCTCAAACCAGCCATAGACATTAGAGAGCAGAATCTTTCCCGCGTCCGGAACCGCTTTGCGCACATCACCAACCCGCGTCGGCCCAGCGACAAGAATTGCGGCACAGGCAAGGGCGTTCTGGCGGTAGGCGGTCATCACAGGCATTCGCGTGCTGCCGCCAAGCGCTGTGTCGCCGCGCCGGGTCTGGTGTTCGCGCATCAGGCGTGAGCGTCGTTTCGGATTGGTGCGTGGCATGGGCGAAACGGAGCCGACGATGATGCTGACGTCACCGTTGGCGGAGACGCCGAGCATGCCGATGCCGAGACGACGGCAGAGGTCGCGGTAGCGCTTGTCGGCCTCCCGCCCCCTGCCCTTGGCCGAGATTTTCGCGGCAATCCAGACCTCGTCGGATATCGCTGCCCGGTCTACGGCCTGGAGGATGAGTTCCAGATTGAAACTCAGTTTCAGTTCGCAGATCACCACGACGGATGGATCGTCGGCGCTCAGGCCAACAAGGTCACAGCCGCCGATTTCGCCTTTGACGGTATAGCCTGCTTTTTCGAGAAACGATTTCACAGGTAGATAAAGGGATGTTTCCATGGGGATAGCATACCAGAGTATTTCCAGGAAAAGTGCGTAGCTGTTTCCGTCCGGAAAGGCGTAAAAACAATAGGATAGAGTGTTTCAGTTTTTCATGAGACAGGACACAACAATTTAGCTCAGCGTGTTTGGCTCCCCCCTCACCCCGCCTCCGCTTTGCTCGGCGGACCTCTCCCCGCTGGGGAGAGGAGGCCCTAAACGCTGCGGTTCTTTCCCTCTTCTCCCCATTCTCAGTGTAAATTGGGGGAGAAGGTGGCGGCAGAGGCAAGAGGGGGCGGCGAAGCCGAAAACCGCTGGGTCGCGTACTATGTTTCCATGAAAAACTGAACCGCTCTAATATGGAGAAGCACCCGACCACTCTATACCGCAATGGCGGGAACACCATGATTCGATGGCTGACCGTCACCCTATTCCAAGGTAGCCGCAGCACTTGGGTCGAATTACCAATCTGCGCTACCTCGGCGGCGTGCCGTTATCCGCCAGTACATTTCCAACAACATAAAGCGAGCCGCCAATCAGGATTCGCGGGGCAATCTCTTCTGCATTAACCCGGCTACGGATCGCCTCCAGCGCTTCCGCGACCGATGAGACCGGCTCTGCGGGAATTCCGGCATCGTAGGCGGAACTGGCCAGCGCAACTGGGTCTAAGGCGGCGTCGGTGCCGCGGATTGGCACGGTGAAGGCCTGGATAGCCAAGCCTTCAAAGGCTTTGAAATAGCCGAGCGGGTCCTTGGTGTTGAGCATACCGGTGATCAGGTAGAGTGGGCGGGACTGGCGTTCTTCAAAGCCAGCCATGGCCTCGGCAATCACTTCACCGGCACCGGGATTATGGCCGCCATCCACCCAGATTTCGGCGCCCTTCGGCGCATGGGCCAGCAATGCGCCCTCCGTCAGCCTTTGCAGGCGGCCAGGCCATTCGACGTTATGCATGGCCATTTCAGCCATGGCTTCGGTCACGGTGAAACCAGCGGAGCGTACGGCGCGGATGGCTGCTGCGGCATTGGCGAACTGGTGGCGGCCCGGAAGTTTTGGCAGGGGCAGATCCATCAGGCCGGTTTCATCCTGATAGACCAGCCGTCCATGTTCCTCAAAGGCCAGATAATCCTGACCGAACACCGAGAGCGGGCAGCCCAAGCGCTCGGCAATATCCACCAGCGCCTCGCGGGCAGCGGCAAACTCCTGATGGCCGATCACCACCGGTCGCCGTCTTTTCATGATCCCGGCTTTCTCAGCTGCGATCAGTTCAACCCGGTCGCCCAGATAGGCCTGATGATCAAAAGAGATCGGCATGATGACGGACACAGCGGGTCGATCCACCACATTGGTGCAATCCAGCCGTCCACCCATGCCGACTTCCATGATGACCGCATCAGCGGGAATTTCAGAAAACAGCAGGAAAGCGGCAGCCGTCAAAATTTCGAAAACGGTGATATGCTGGCCCGCATTGGCGACGGCCACCCGTCTCAAGGCATCGGCCAGCAAACCATCGTCAACGATCTGCCCTTTGCCGCCTTTAACGCCAATCCGGTAGCGCTCGTGCCAATTGACCAGATGCGGGGATGTATGGACATGAACGGCAAGGCCGCCTGCTTCCAGCAGCGCGCGGGAAAAGGCGCTGACGGAGCCTTTGCCATTGGTGCCAGCCACATGGATGACCGGCGGCAACTTGTCCTGCGGATTGCCGAGCACTTCGAGCAAGCGCCGCATACGCTCCAGGGTCATGTCAAAACCCTTGGGATGCAGTTGCATCAATTCGTTGATGACCTGTTCAGCCTGGCTCAGCGTATTCTCTATCATAGTGCGGTTCCAGGCTTGCAAGTCGTTTTGAGGGCCGGAAGCAGTAAACTGCTCCCGGCTTTAAGCATGTCATCGGGCGATTGCCGTCAGTATATCACCCAAGGCGATCAAGCGGAAACGGCGCGCGAGGCCTCGATGACCGACAAGGTCTTATCATCATTGGCACCAACGACCGTTGCCGGTTGTCTCGTCAGGATTTTCAGGGTGCGGGCCAGGGTCGCTGGAATATCGTGACGCTTGACCACCATATCGACCATGCCGTGCTCCAGCAGATATTCCGAGGTCTGGAATCCCTCCGGCAGCTTTTCGCGGATGGTCTGTTCGATCACGCGCTTACCGGCGAAGCAGATTTCAGCACCCGGCTCAGCAATATGCAGATCGCCCAGCATGGCATAGGAAGCCGTCACGCCGCCCGTGGTCGGATTGGTCAGCACAACGATGTAAGGCAGGCCTGCTTCCTTCAGCATATCGACGGCAACCGTGGTGCGCGGCAATTGCATCAGCGACAGGATGCCTTCCTGCATGCGGGCGCCGCCAGAGGCCGGGAACATCACCAGCGGGCATTTTTCCGCAATGGCCCGCTCGAATGCCTTGACGATGGCTTCACCGGCAGCAATGCCGAGCGAACCGCCCATGAAGTTGAATTCATGCACGACGGCCACCAGCTTCAAGCCTTCGACCGTTCCGAGACCGGCGACAATCGTGTCTTCCTGCTCGGTCTTGGTGCGGCTATCCTTCAGGCGGTCGCTGTATTTCTTCGAATCGCGAAACTTCAGCGGGTCCTGCGCCACTTTCGGCTGGGCAAAAGCTTCGTACTTACCGCCATCGAACAAATCGGCCAGCCGTGCCTTGGCAGGCATTTTCATGTGATAGCCGGAAGCGGGAACAACCCATTTGTTTTCTTCCAGATCTTTATGAAAGACCATTTCGCCGGTTTCGGGGCACTTGATCCAGAGATTGTCCGGAACATCGCGACGGCCCAGCATGGAATTGATGCGGGGGCGAACGTAATTGGTAATCCAGTTCACTTTGAATACTCCTTGATCGAGCACTTCCGGGATCGGCGGGCCGGCATCCGAAAAGGCTGAAAACAGACAATCAGGAAGAGGTGGAGCCCGCTTGGGCTCCGCATCTTCCAAGGCAATAGCCCATTTTAGAAGGACTATTGCGCAGCCGCAAGCCGGGCGGTCTGGACGCCGCTTGCCAGCCCACGCACTAGGGTTACCACCGATTGCACGGTATCCGCCGACGCCTTATCATCCTTGGTCAGGCTCAGTGCGACCTGATTGACGATGGCAGTGCCAACCACGACACCATCGGCGCTGGCGCCAATCAGCCTTGCATGTTCCGCCGTCTTCACGCCGAAGCCAACGCAGATCGGTAGATCGGTATGGGCCTTGATGCGCCCGACAGCACCGGCAACCTTGGACGGATCGGGCAAAGCCGAGCCGGTAATGCCGTTCATCGACACATAATAGACGAATCCGGAGGTATTTTGCAGCACCATCGGCAGGCGCTTCTCATCCGTGGTCGGTGTCGCCAGGCGGATGAAATTGATGTCGCGCTTGCGGGCGGGCAGGCACAATTCATCGTCCATTTCCGGCGGAAGATCGACAACGATCAGACCGTCAATGCCCGCGTCCAGCGCATCATCCAGGAATTTTTCGACGCCATAGACATAAATCGGATTGTAATACCCCATCATGACGATCGGCGTTGCCAGATCGCCCTTGCGGAATTCCCGCGCCATATCCAGGGTTTTTACCAGGGTCTGCCCGGCCTTCAGGGCGCGCTGACCGGCCATTTGAATGGCAGGACCATCGGCCATCGGGTCGGAAAACGGCATGCCAAGCTCGATCACATCAGCGCCGGCCCCCGGCAAGGCCTTCATGATAGCGAGCGAAGTTTCGAAATCCGGATCACCGCCCATGAAATAAGTAACGAGAGCCGGACGGCCCTCAGCCTTCAGATCGGCGAACCGCTTGTCCATACGCTGCGTCATGTCAGAGCCCCATTCCCAAAATCTTGCCGACCGTGAAGATGTCCTTGTCGCCGCGTCCGCAGAGGTTCATCAGGATGATCTCGTCCTTGCCCATTTTGGGCGCCCGCTTCATCACCTCGGCCAGGGCGTGGCTGGGTTCAAGAGCGGGAATAATGCCTTCGGTGCGGGTCAAAAGCTGGAAGGCCTCCAGCGCTTCGGTATCCATGATCGGCACATATTCGACACGGCCCATATCCTTCAACCAGGAATGTTCCGGACCGATACCCGGGTAATCAAGCCCGGCAGAAATCGAATGTCCATCCTTGATCTGCCCGTCGCTGTCTTGCAGCAGATAGGTGCGGTTGCCATGCAGAACGCCGGGAGAACCAGCAGTTAGCGAGGCGCAATGCTCATTGCCATCCAGCCCCTTGCCGCCAGCCTCGACGCCGATCATCCGTACGCTCTCATCATCAAGGAACGGATGGAACAGGCCGATGGCATTGGAGCCACCACCGACCGCTGCCACCAGCATATCCGGCAGCCGGCCTTCAGCAGCCATCATCTGATCGCGGGATTCCTTGCCGATCACCGACTGAAATTCGCGGACCATTTCCGGATAGGGATGCGGACCGGCAGCCGTGCCGATCATGTAATAGGTCTCATCGACATTGGTGACCCAGTCGCGCAGAGCCTCGTTCATCGCATCCTTCAAGGTGCCATGACCTGAAGTCACCGGACGGACTTCCGCGCCGAGCAGCTTCATACGGAAGACGTTCGGCGCCTGGCGCTCCACATCGGTGGCGCCCATATAGACGATGCAGGGCAGGCCGAAGCGGGCCGCCACGGTGGCCGAGGCCACGCCGTGCTGACCGGCACCGGTCTCGGCGATGATCCGGGTCTTGCCCATGCGCTTGGCCAGCAGGATCTGGCCGAGACAATTGTTGATCTTGTGCGAACCGGTATGGTTCAACTCGTCGCGCTTGAAATAGATCTTGGCGCCACCAAGCTCCGCCGTCAGCCGCTCGGCAAAATAGAGCGGGCTCGGACGCCCGGTATAATGGGTGTTGAGGTGATCGAGTTCAGCCTTGAAGCTGGGGTCGGTCTTGGCATTTTCCCATTCCGCCTGCAGATCCAGGATCAGCGGCATCAAGGTTTCGGCCACGAAGCGGCCGCCGAAAATGCCGAAACGGCCATCTTCATCCGGCCCGGACCGGAAGGAATTCGGGATTGGGTTCTGGTTCACTGTACACTCCCTGAAACCGGCGCTGTGGCCGTTGCCAGCCTGACGGCGGCGAAGAACTGATCCATCCGTTCGAGATCCTTGACGCCTGGCGCGCTTTCGACGCCGGAAGACACATCCAGGCCTCGCGCTCCCGTCTCGGCAAGGGCTTGCCCGACATTGTCCTTGTTGAGCCCACCCGAAAGCATGTAATCGACCTCTGCGTCAAGATCGCGCAGCAGACGCCAATCGAAGGTGACGCCATTGCCGCCGGGCAGATCGGACCCTTCTGGCGCCTTGGCATCGAGCAGAAAACGGTCTGCTATCCCTATATAGGCATCGATCTGCAAAAGATCAGCGGGTTCGCGGATGGAAAATACCTTCATGACAGGAAGACCGTAGAGCGCCTTGATGGTCAGCACCTGTTGCGGGCTTTCATGGCCATGCAATTGCAGGATATCCGGCTTCAGCAGATACACAATATCATCAAGGTCATCGGTATCCGCATCGACGGTGACGGCAACGATCTTCGCCCTGCCCCGCGCCTTTTCGGCAATGCGTCCGGCGATATCGGGTTCGATATGTCTTGGGCTTTTCTCAAAGAAGATGAAGCCGACATGGGTGGCGCCAAGGGACACGGCTTTTTCAACGGCTTCCTCGGTCTTCAATCCGCAAATTTTGACATCAGGTTTCATGTCAGCGAAGTGACATGAAATCGGCCCGGAGTCGAGCCAAATCAGTCAAAATCGAGGGCATGCAATTCCGATCCATGCCGCTTCAACCAGCTCTTGGCCTCGTCCATGCCGGGGCAGAGACATTTGCACAGCGCCCAGAATTGCGGGCCGTGGTTCATTTCCTTCAAATGCGCCACCTCATGGGCGGCAAGGTAATCGATCACCGAGGGTGGCGCCATGACGATGCGCCAGGAAAAGCTTAAACTGCCATCCCAGGAGCAGGAGCCCCAACGGCTGCGGGTGTCCTTCAGCGCCAGGCTTTTTGCCGGCTTGCCCAGCCGTCCGGTATGGATGGCGACCAGCCTCTCCAGATCGAGCCGTGCTTCCTTTTTCAAAAAGGCCGACAACCGCCGACCGGCATGTTCCGGCAGACCACTGATGCGGATCACCGGTTCACCATTTTCCATCTGCACCTGGGTCACGCCGCGCAATTGACCGGTATGCTCGATACGATGCGCAATGCCGCGCAGCAAAATCATGCCCCCTGCCCTGACTTTCGTATCATCGGAAAAGCGGGCCAGCTTGCTTTCCAGCCAGCCGCGATGCCGCTCGATAAAATCGTTGACGTCGCCTTGGCGTACCCCTTTGGGAATGGTCATTTTCAGGCCCCGGCCACCGGGCTCGATCCGCAGGGTAATGCGGGTGGCGCGCAGGTTTTCGCGAATGGCAAGCGGCACAGATCGCCCGGCCACGATCAGCTCGCGGCTTTCCGGCACTTTCGGCTTTTTCACCGCTCTGGTCGGGCTTCGCAAAAACAAGGGAAACATGCGGGTCTTTTACCTGATTCGGTCGGATCGTCGCCTTATATCGCTTCCAGTCTCTGAAGAATTGCTGTTGGCGTGGGAAAATCCGGCAAAAATCGACAGTGCCATTTATAGCCTGCAAGCGGCGATTATTGGATAGGTTACGAGCCAGAGCCATAAAAAAGGCCGACATCCAGAGATATCGGCCTTTTTAGAATTGAGTGACGGTCAGTCCTGAGTGAAGGTCTGGACATCGCTGCCGCGCTCATCCCGGCGGTTGGCATTGCGCTGGTTCATGAAGCGGTTGAATTCATCCTGATCCTTGGCGCGCTGCAATTCCAGGACATAGGCCTCGAATTCCTCACGCATTTCTTCAAGCTTGCGGCGTTCCTGCTCGATACGCTCCAGCTCGGCGACACGCCATTCATCGAAGGCGAGGTTACCACTGGAGGCGCTAAAGCGGTTGCGATTGCGTGAGCGGCGGCTGCCGCAGCATTTTGAAAACATGGCGTCCATAGCCTCATTTGCGTTCCGTTTCGATGTGCGGAAGCGATCGCCCCATAAAATATAGGCAAGCATGGCAAGGCCAAGCGGCCAGAAGATCACGAAGCCGAGCACCATCATGGCAATCGTCGCAGGCGTCCAGCCTGGACGCAGCAATGCTGATTGGTTCATTCCATTATCCTCGTTATGTCCGGCAAGCACCATGCGACCGGACATATTCGAGATGGGAATGGCGGATACAACCTTCAAGCGTGCATCATTCGCAATTTGCTAAATCACTCGAAAAATTCGGGAAATTCGATTTCCCCTCAGGCTGATTTTCCACCCTTGATAACGCGCTTCACCATCGTTGCCGGCTTTGCTGCCGAGGACTGTTGATTGGAATGCTGCTTGGCAAAAGCAACGATGCGCGGCGCAATCTCGCGACGGAACCGAGACCCTGTGAAGACGCCATAATGGCCGACATCCGGCTGCATGTAATGCATACGCTTGTCATCGGCGAGATTGGTGCAGAGCGTTTGTGCCGCCTTTGTCTGGCCGACGCCGGAAATATCGTCGTTCTCGCCTTCGACCGTCAAAAGAGCCACATTGCGGATGGCGCCGCAATCGACCGGTTTGCCACGATGCATCAGCTCGCCCTTCGGCAGGGAATGCCGCATGAACACGGCTTCCACCGTTTGCAGATAGAACTCAGCCGTCAGGTCCATGACCGACAGATATTCATCATAGAATTCCCGGTGCTTTTCGGCGGAATCGCCGTTGTTCTTCACCAAATGCACATAGAAATCTTTCTGGGCAATCATATGCCGATCAAGATTCATCGACATGAATCCTGAAAGCTGAAGGAAGCCCGGATAGACGGGCCGCAGGAAGCCCGGCTGCGGCCAGGGAACGTTCATGATGACGTTTTCCTCAAACCATTCAATCGGCTTGTTCTTGGCCAGCTCATTAACGGCTGTCGGATTGATGCGCGTATCGATCGGGCCACCCATCAATGTCATGGAGGATGGCACGAATTCGTCGTTTTCCGCCTCCATCCGTGCCACGGCCGCCAGAACTGGAACGGAAGGCTGACAGACGGCAACAAGATTGGTGTTTGGGCCGAGATGATGCAGGATCTCGATCACGTAATCGACATAGTCATCGAAGTCGAAAGTTCCGTCCGTCATCGGCACCATGCGGGCATCGATCCAGTCGGTAATATAAACATCGGCACTCGGCAGCAATGCCTCGACCGTGCCGCGCAGCAAGGTGGCGTAATGGCCTGACATCGGCGCGACGATGAGGATTTTTGGGTCGTCACTCCGGGGCTGGGTCAGGCTCCGGTTGAAATGAATGAGATTGCAGAACGGCTTGGACCACGTGACTTCCTCGGTGATCTTCACGGGCGATCCGTCGATCACCGTGGTCGGAAGACCGAATTCGGGCTTGCCATAGCGCCGCGTGTTGCGCTCGATCACCTCGAAGCCTGCGGCCATCGTCCGGCCGATGACGGTGTGAGTAAGCGGGTTCAGCGGATTGCGGAAGGCCAGACGCATGGCATCTGCCGTGGCACGCAAAGGAGCCATGGCTGCGTGATTCATTTCATACAGTTGATAAAACATCGATGCGATCCGCCTCTTCCCTGTTGTCACTCATCCAAAGCTAAACTGGACCAGTCGAGCCAAGGTTCCGGCCGGAGTTCAAAGGGGTAAAGAAATTGCTTAGCTCCACCACTATCCAACCTTTGACCAGATAGTATGCACAGAAACCTTTATACTTCATAGATTTTATTGCGCGAATCCGCCCATGGGATTTCACACCTTGACAAAGGAGTGGTGGAGCTTTCCGGTGCGTTTCGGCCTTGGTTGTCACACCTTGCCGGTTGCGGCCACACACCCTATGTGCCGCGAAGAGGTTTGGTCAGGTGTTTCGCAACTGAGCCGTAAACTCAGCTAACGGTCTTGGGATAGTTCTTCTGAACGCAAATGCGGACCTGGGCCATCCTTGTTTCGAGACTTCCACATTTTGAGGTTTGATAATGACAAGCAGCAATCATCGTAACGCCACCCATGACATTCACCCGATCTTCCTCGATCGCTGGTCGCCCCGCGCCTTCACAGGCGAGACCATGAGCAAAACCGAATTGCTGACCATTCTTGAAGCGGCGCATTGGGCGCCGTCGGCTTTTAACTATCAGCCCTGGCGCTTCGTCTATGCCTTGAAGGGCGACGAACATTTCGATGCCCTGCTGGGCGCCTTGATCGAATTCAACCAAGGCTGGGCCAAGAATGCCTCCGCTCTGGTTTTCGTCATTTCCGATACGCTGAGCCGCTCTCCCGACGGCTCCGCGCCGAAGCCTTCGCGCAGCCACAGCTTCGATGCCGGTGCTGCCTGGGGTTATCTCGCACTTCAGGCTATTCATTCCGGCTTCCATGCGCATGGCATGACTGGTGTGGATTTCGACAAGGCCGCCAACGTGCTTGGTGTTCCCGCCGATTTCCATATCGAGGCCGCCGTTGCGATTGGCAAGCTGGGGGATAAATCGATCCTGCCGGAAGGTTTGCAGGCGAAGGAAGTGCCCAATGGCCGCAAACCGCTGGAAACCGTGGTTTTTGAGGGTAAATTCAAGGCGTGAACGGTTATTCGAAGGGTCATTGAAATGATCCTTCCTATTGCAGCCCTATTGCAGCGCTGTCCACCAAAAGGGATTGCGCGGTGTTGTAAGGCGGAATGTTTCACGTGAGTCACGAAAAAGGCCGTGCTTTTTTACAAAGCACGGCCTTTTTATTTTGCTATCTGTGGGGTCCGTCAAATGTCCAGATTGGCGACATTCAGGGCATTTTCCTGGATGAAATCGCGGCGCGGCTCCACCTCATCGCCCATAAGGCGAGAGAACAGGCTATCGGCATCGGTGGCGTCATTGACCCGGACCTGCAACAGCGAGCGTACATTCGGATCGAGCGTGGTTTCCCACAACTGCTCGGCATTCATCTCGCCAAGACCCTTATAGCGCTGCATGGACAGACCCTTGCGGCCGAAGGAGAACACGGCATCCAGCAGGTTGCGCGGACCGGAAATTGTCTGCTGACCATCCTTGCGGGTCAGGACCGGCGGCTGACCGTAGATATCGTTCAAACGAGTTGCGAGCTGGTCGATATGGCGTGCATCGGCTGAACCGATCAGTGCCACATCGAGCGCCGCTACTTCCTTGACACCACGTACCATGCGCTCGAAGCGCAGGCCGCCCTCTTCAGTCACGAAGCCTTCCCAGCCCCGTTCGGTTTCCTCGGCGATCAGGTCGAGACGCTTGGCAACTTCCGCCGCCGTCTGCTCGGCCCGTTCGCGATTGGCAGTCAGTTCATGATTCAATGCGCCGACAACGGCAGCCTGTTCCACGACATTGCGATTATAGCGGGAATGCAAGCCATCGATCAGGCTGCGCAGACGCAGCGCGTCCTGCACCACTTCGCGAAGATCCTGTCCGGCACGCACTTCGCCGCTGCCGAGCTTCAGCGAAGCATCGTCAAGGCCCATGCCGATCAGATATTCTTCCAGCGCCTTTTCATCCTTCAAATACTGAATGGATTTGCCGCGTGTGACCTTATAGAGCGGCGGCTGGGCGATATAGAGGTGGCCACGCTCGATCAGTTCCGGCATCTGCCGGAAGAAGAAGGTCAGAAGCAATGTGCGAATATGAGCCCCGTCAACGTCAGCATCGGTCATGATGATGATCTTGTGATAGCGCAGCTTGTCGGCATTGAACTCGTCCTTGCCGATCGACGTGCCAAGCGCGGTGATCAGCGTGCCGATTTCCTGGCTGGACAACATCTTGTCAAAGCGGGCGCGTTCCACATTGAGGATCTTACCGCGCAGGGGCAGGATCGCCTGACGCTCACGCGAGCGACCTTGCTTGGCCGAGCCACCAGCCGAGTCACCCTCGACGAGGAAGAGTTCGGATTTGGCCGGATCACGCTCGGAGCAGTCGGCAAGCTTGCCGGGCAGCGAGGCAATATCCAGCGCGCCTTTGCGGCGGGTGAGTTCGCGCGCCTTGCGGGCGGCTTCGCGGGCGACGGCAGCTTCCACCACCTTGCCTACCAGGATCTTCGCTTCGGTCGGATGCTCCTCGAACCAGGTGCTGAGCGCTTCGTTGACCAAGCTTTCAACCACGGGCCGGACTTCCGACGAAACCAGCTTGTCCTTGGTCTGCGACGAGAACTTCGGATCGGGCACTTTGACGGACAAAACAGCCGACAAGCCTTCACGGCAGTCTTCGCCCTGAAGTGTGACCTTTTCCTTCTTTGTGATACCGGAACTGTCGGCATAAGACGTGATCTGGCGGGTCAGCGCACCGCGGAACCCGGCCATATGCGTGCCGCCATCGCGCTGGGGAATGTTGTTGGTGAAGCACAGCACGTTTTCGTGATAGCTGTCGTTCCACCACATCGCCACTTCGACGGTAATGCCATCCTTCTCGCCACGAATGGCGACAGGGTTGCTGACCAGCGGCTTTTTCGAACGGTCGAGATAGCGCACGAAAGCTTCGAGGCCGCCGTCATATAGCATTTCTTCCTGGCGGATATCGGACTTGCGTTTGTCGGTCAGCAGAATGCGGACGCCGGAATTGAGGAAGGCGAGCTCGCGCAGGCGATGCTCCAGCGTTCCATAATCAAATTCGACCTGGGTAAAGGTTTCCGTGCTGGGCAGAAAGGTGATTTCCGTGCCGGAGCGGCCTTGATAATCGCCAGTCACGGCCAGAGGCGCATCGGCAACGCCGTGGGTAAAGCTCATTTCATGAACCTTGCCATGGCGGCGGATCTTCATGGAAAGCTTGACGGACAGCGCATTGACGACAGAGACGCCAACGCCGTGCAGACCGCCGGAGACCTTGTAGGAATTCTGGTCGAACTTACCGCCGGCATGAAGCTGGGTCATGATGACTTCGGCTGCCGAAATGCCTTCGCCGGTATGGATGTCAGTGGGAATGCCGCGTCCGTTGTCGGTCACGGTCACTGAGCCATCTGCGTTCAGCGTCACCGTGACGATATCGGCATGACCGGCAAGTGCCTCGTCAATGGCGTTGTCGACAACTTCATAGACCATATGATGCAGGCCGGACCCGTCGTCCGTATCACCGATATACATGCCGGGACGTTTGCGGACAGCATCGAGGCCTTTCAGCACCTTGATGGAGTCAGCACCATAGGCAGTGCTGGCGGCATTTGCTTCATCGGTTGTTTCAGTCATTCAGCGATCTTTCCAGTGTCATAAGCAATATGCGTGGCCGCGACAAAAATTATGGCGAATCACACACGTTGGCACTTTCCGACTATAGGGATTTTGCGGCGACTTCCAAATCGCAGCCATGAAATTCAGCAGGCTTCCACGGGATTTCCAGGGTTTTGACGGTCCCGCTCGCTTCTGCTCAGGAGTGCGTTGAGATCTTCTATCACATCGGGCGACAAGGTGCGAATCATCCCTGCAAGCCGGTTGGCAAAAGCGGTATGGGCAGCAGGCAGACCAGCGGTATCCAGCGTCACCCGAGGATGGGAAAGGCCCGCTACGGCAAACAGGTCATCGGCCTCATCCCAGATGATGTTGAAATAGCCGGCAATGCGTTGCAAGAGGTCAAAGCTCGGCTTGCCGCGCCGTCCGTGCTCGAGCGCCGAAAGATAGGCTGGCGTCACGCCAATCGCCTTGGCCATGTCCTTCTGGCTCACGCCCTTGCGCTCACGAAGTCCACGCACCGCATCGCCGAAGGGGGTCATTGTCCATCCCCGCCCAATCGTTCCCCGCCCCGGCGCGCCAAGCGGACGTAAAGCGCACCTTCTCCACCGTGATGATGAGCTGCTGGCTCATGGGAAGAAATCAAGTAACGGAATTCCGGCTTGGAAAACCACAGCGGCACCGCCCGTTTCAGGGCGCCTTCGCTGCCCATCGAACTGCCCTTGCCGGTGATGATCAAGACGTGACGAAGTCCACGCTCATGGGCGCGCACCAGAAACTCCAACAGGATCGCATGGGCCTCGCTCTGGAACAGTCCGTGCAGGTCAATGCGGGCTTCCAGCTTGAGCTTGCCACGCGACAGCTTGCGCTTGACAGGACGCTCCAGTGGATGGTGGAGGCCGGACGGCTTCTTCGGTTCAGGCTTTGCGGCAGAACTTTCGAGCGAGGCACGCATGGCTGCAAGGCCGGGTTCCAGAACTTTGGACGCTTCCAATTCAGATAAGGCGTCTTCAAAGGCGGTCAACTCTTCCAGACGACCGGCCATGGGTCGGGTGGTGCGTGCCACCTTGCCCCACAAAATCCGATCTTCCGTACTGATCCTGTCCCTGCCCGCCATCAACCAAACCTCGACTCGACCCTTTTAGCGGCCTGTTTCGGGATCAGGATATAGAAATCCGCGTCGTTGCGCACCGCCCCGGCGAGATTTCCTGCTTCATCGCCAGAGCCGGTGAAGATGTCGCCGCGCGCCGGTCCGACAATCGCCGAGCCCGTGTCGAGCGCCAGCATCAACCGCGCAAAAGGCTTGCCGCTATCAAAACCCGTCGGATCTTGGGACGTCAGGGTTTGGGAATGAATGAAAAACGGAAAGCCGAATGTATGGATCGTTCGGTCCACCGCCAGGGATCGTCCCGCCACCAGCGGCACTTTCGCCGCCGCGATCGGACCGCGTGACAGGTCACCAACCTCGGCTTCTCGAAAAAAGATATAGGAGCGATTGTGCCACAAGACCTCATCGACCTGGTCGGGATGAGACGCCAGCCAGGCGCGGATCGCGTGCATCGACATCGCCTCGGGAGGAATTTCACCCCGCTTCAGCAGCAGCCCGCCAATGCCGGAAAAAGGATGGCCCGCCTTGGCAGCATAGGTAATCCGTCCAACCCGCCCGTCGGCATAACGCAATCGCGCTGCACCCTGGACATGGACGAAAAACACATCGACTTTCGATTTGGCCCAGGCAATTTCCAGCCCGCGTCCCTGTAGAAAGCCCTGGTCGATGGCCTGACGATCCGGATAACAGGTTATGCCGGACTCGCTCTTGCGTGCGAACACATAGGAGGGATCAATATTTTCAGGCCGGCTCTGATCATCAAGATCGATCAAATCGTCAGGTCGGCGGTAAAAGGGAAAGCGGTAGAGATCGTCGGGATGATCGGAAACCTCGATATCGGGCTCATAAAAAGCCGTAACGAAACCCGCCCTGCCATCCGTGCGCGCTATACGAAAAACCTGGCATTCGTCTTCTAGCAGGTGCCGCAATGCGTCGCCGTCTGCTCGTGGTAAAGCCGCTGCCTTTTCAAGCAGCGGTATCAGGTCCTGCGAGGTCAATCCCAATTGGCCGGGCCGGTAAGGCTTGACCGTGGTCAGATAATCCAGGCAATCGACCACGGCCGGCAAAAGCGCCGAGGGATCGTCAGCGTCCCAACCGGGGAGTCGGTCGAAGCCAACACGCTCCAACCGAAACTTTGTCGCTTCACCGCTCATTGGTCGGATTCGGTGGCGATCAGCTTCCAGTTCGGATCGCGTGAGCGCGTATCGCGGGCAAATGTCCAGATATCGTTGACATCGCCAACCGATTCAGCGTCACCCTCGATCACCGCGCCTTGGCTGTCATAGGTCGCGGAAATCAACTGGCTGACCAGCCGCACGGTGATCTGGACTTCCTGGCCACGGACTTCGGCGCCGGTGATTTCCGCCTTGTCGATACCGACAAAAGTCGACTTCATCACTTCGCCGCGCTGTTCGCGCTCGGTAATCGCCGCATCGAAACCCTCATAGACCTCACGCGACAGCAGATCCTTCAAGCTCTTCCTGTCGCCAGCCGCGAAGGCCGTGACAATCATCTCGTAAGCCATACGAGCGCCATTGAGGAATTCCTTCGGCACAAAGCTCGGATCAACCTCCACGACCTGGCGCAATTGCTGGTTCAGCGGGGTGCCAGCTGGGGCGTAGGCGTCGATTGCCGTCTGGCGTTCCTCGCCATCGGCCTCATCGCGGCGGGGTAAAGTCACGACCCGCGCATCTTCCGCTGCTGGAGATGTCGCGTCCGGACGTCCGGCGAAAGGATCTTTCGGTGGCTTTTCATTGCCAGTGCGACGTCCCAATACGCTGCGCAGCTGCCAGAAAATCAGGACCGCAGCCACCAGAAAGAAGAGAGTCACAAAATCATTAGAACCCATTGCCACCGCACCGCTGTTTAATTTGAAGCTTTCACACTCCATATAGTCTGCCTGGATGCTGCATTCAAATAGCCGACGCCACTTCTTTAGGTTCTCACGATAATCGTTTAAAGGAAACCAAATGCGACTGACTGCCCTTTTCCTGTTGCTACTGCCTTTGATGAAGATCGCCGGCTTTGTCCTGGTCGGACAATGGCTGGGTGTTCTGCCGACACTGGCGCTGGTGATCGGCTCCAGTCTGTTCGGCCTGCTGGTGCTCAGGAGCCAGGGGATCAGTCTTGCCCAGCGCCTGCGTCGTCCGCGTCCAAACGACCCCGAACGAGCGGCCAAAGGCGTACTGAGCGGCACAGCACAGATGTTTGGCGGACTATTGCTGATATTGCCAGGCTTCATCACCGATATTCTTGGCCTGCTGCTCCTGGTGCCAATGGTGCGCTCTGCGCTTTGGAAGATCATCAGCCCAAGACTTGTCTTCGTGCAGCGCGGCGGGCGGGGACCTGGCTGGCAACAGGGGCCAGGCGGGCCGTCATCATCAGGACCAGGTCCAGCAAAAGCGGAGGACATCATCGATCTCGATGAAAAGGAATATCAAAGGCACAATCCAAACGGCTCCTCGCGCTGGACCCGGTTGCCAGGGGATGACGGCAAGGGGTGAAAGGCTTGTAAGGCCCACCTTGAAATGATAGATGGCCTCGAACCATAAAAGCCTTGAGGAACCCCAATGGCCAATGAAAACAGCAATGGGGCGGAAAGCCCGTCCCTGAATATCCTTGCACAATATATCAAGGATCTGTCCTTCGAAAATCCGGGTGCGCCGCGCTCGCTCCAGGCCCGGGACAAGGCCCCTTCGATCAATATCAATGTCAATGTCAACGCCAACCCGCTGTCGGACAATGATTTCGACGTGGTCCTGTCGCTGACCGCCGAAGCGCGCGACGACGACAAAGTGGTTTTTGCAGCCGAGCTGGTCTATGGCGGCGTCTTCCGCATCACCGGTTTCCCGCAGGAGCATATGCTGCCGGTGTTGTTCATCGAATGCCCGCGCCTGCTCTTCCCGTTTGCGCGCCAGATCATCGCCGATGCAACGCGCAATGGCGGTTTCCCCCCACTGATGATCGACCCGATCGATTTTGCACAGATGTTTGCCCAGCGCTTTGCCGAGGAACAGGGTCGGGTCAACTGATCCTTGCGCCATGCCGCTCTTTAACCTTAAAAAAAGCCCGGTCGATCCGGGCTTTTTTTATACCAAATAACTACGGCTACTGTTATTCGCCTTGATTGTAATGCGCCCAGATCGCCTTCTGGCCGAGCCGCTTGACGAGAGCTGCGTGGCGCTCCTGTTCGGCCTCGGTTAGTCGCGGTGCCAGTGTTTTCGGACGGGCGGCAATTTCCACCGTCACATTGCTATCCTGAGTGCGGGATCGCTTGTCGCTGTTTCCCGACTGCTCAAGACCGAAGGTCGCCTGGCGACCTCCCAGCATTTCGATATAAACTTCAGCCAGAAGTTCGGAGTCGAGCAAGGCGCCATGCTTGGTACGATGAGAATTGTCGATACCATAGCGTCGGCAAAGCGCATCGAGCGAGTTTGGGCCCATCGGGTGTTTGCGCCGCGCCAGAGACAGGGTATCGACGACATGCTCCGGCCCGACCGGCGGGCGACCCAACCGCTCGAACTCGGCATTGATAAATCCCATGTCGAATGTGGCATTATGCGCCACCCATTTCGCCCCGTCGAAAAACGCCACCAGATCCTCGACGATATCGGCGAAGACCGGCTTATCCTTCAGAAACTCAGGTGTAATGCCGTGAACCGCCAAGGCATCTGGGTGAATGGCCCGGTCGGCAGGGTTGATATAGACATGAAAACTGCGGCCGGTCGGGAAATGATTGAACAATTCGATGCCACCGATTTCAATCACCCGGTCCAGTTTGCTTTCCAGTCCGGTGGTTTCCGTATCGAAAACGATTTCCCGCATTATTGCTCCGTCACTTGATTTTGTGTTTAGCTTTGGCCGATGGCTATTCCAGACGCCACGCCATTTTCCAAGAAAACTCTGGTGGTTTGATGTCAGGTTTCCCCACGTAGGGTGGAAACGATGGCTTTTACCTGAGTTTGTGCCACCTTAAGGCCTTGTCCGGTGTCAATCACGAAATCGGCGCGGGCGCGCTTTTCAGCATCCGGCATCTGCCGCGACAGAACCAGTGCCAGCTTTTCTTCGCTCCAGCCCGGTCGCGCCAGCACCCTACGCCTTTGCGTATCGGCATCGCAACTGACGACAACGACCTTATCAAGCCGTTTTTCTCCGCCGGTTTCAAACAGCAGCGGAATATCGAAAACAACCAGATCGGCGCCCGCCAATTCCTGATCTTCCAGGAAATCCTGTTGTTTGTCGCGCACAAGCGGGTGAACGATCGCCTCCAATTCTTTAAGCTTACCCGGATTCTGAGCCAGAGTCCGACTGAGAACCTCCCGATCCACGACTTCAGAAACAACCGCTTCGGGAAAAATAGCGCCAATCGGAGCGACCGCATCGCCCCGGTACAAGTCATGCACGGCGGCATCGGCATCATAGACCGGCACACCTTCCTGACGAAAAAAATCTGCCGTCGTTGTCTTGCCCATGCCAATCGAGCCGGTCAGACCGATGCGTATCATGGCTGCTTCTCCAGATCGGCAATCAACAACTGGCGCAAATCATCCGTCACCTGGGGCCGGACGCCAAACCATTTTTCAAATCCCGGTACGGCCTGATGCAAAAGCATGCCAAGACCATCCACCGTGGCAAAGCCCGCCGCCCTCGCTTGCCGCAACAGGCCGGTTTCCAGCGGCGTATAGACGATATCCGTTACCAAAGCGCCGGGAGACAGCCTCTCCCAGTCAATCTGTGGAACATCTTCGCCATTCATGCCGAGAGACGTGGTGTTGACCAAGAGGTCCGCGCCCTGCAAAACCTCCTGCAACTCATCTCTCCCATGCGCATGGACGGCAACGCCAAAATGATCCGCCAGATCCTGGGCTCGTGCCAGGGTCCGATTGACAACATGGATATGCTGCAATCCTCGATCCAATAGTCCCTGGATGATCGCCCGACTGGCACCACCCGCCCCCAACACGACGGCCTTGCGCGCCTTATCCCAGCCAGCATGCCCCTGATCAAGATTGGCCAGAAAACCGTAAACATCGGTATTGGTGGCGTGAATAAGCCCATTTTCAAGCCAAAGCGTATTGGCAGCCCCAAGCTGCCTTGCCACCTCGTCGGGGACATCAGCGATCTGAAAGGCGGCCTCTTTATGCGGGATGGTAATGTTGCCACCCCGATAGCGGGTCTTGCCTGTTTTCAGTTTGGCGAAGAAATCCGCGATATCTGCCGGGTCGATCTCCAGTTTCTCATAGCCACCCGCCAGACCGTGCTGCTGAAGCCAATAGCTATGGATAATAGGCGAACGGGAATGCTTGATTGGGTAGCCGGCAACAAAGGCGCCCGTCAGAAATGTTTCACGTGAATCATGCATGCACAATATCCAATTCGCGCAGTTTCTCCATCAGAGGCAAAAGCGGCACGCCGACGATGGTAAAATAGTCCCCGACGATATCCGAAAACAACTGCACGCCCAAGCCTTCGATCTGATAGCCACCAACGCTTTTCAGGATCGCCTCGCCTACCCGTTCAAGATAATCGTCCAGAAACGTCTCACTGAACATCCGCATGGTCATCCGGGCCTGTGAGACATGCCGCCAGATCACCTCACCCTGTTTCGCCAGCGCCAGCGCGCTATAAAGCACATGAGTTTCACCCCGCAGGCTGAGCAATTGGTCACGAGCAGAGAGGAGATCCTTTGGCTTGTGATAGATCCGTTCGCCCAGAGCCAAAACCTGATCGCCACCGATCACAAAACCATCCGGCGCCTGCCGGCTCACGGCCAAAGCCTTTTCGCAGGCCAGCACCTGTGACAACTCCGGTGGCGACACATGCTGATGCTCGGCCCGACCTTCGATTTCGCGCTCATCGATATCGGGCGCCATGGCAGTGAACCGCAAACCAGCCTGTTCCAGCAGGTGCCGGCGGAAAGGGCTGGTCGATGCAAGAATAACGGGAATTGTCATGATTGCCTCAACTTTAAAAAACCATCCGGCATTAGCGCGGCTTGGCACGCAGCGCAATGATTGCCGCCGCTGTCTCTTCAATTGATCGCCTCGTCACATCGATCACCGGCCAATTGTGACGGGCACACAGGGAACGAGCATATTTCAATTCTTCTGCAATGCTGGCCCTGTCCGTATAATCGCTCGGATCAAAACCGCTAACCGTTCCCAATTCACGATGGCCGCGAACTTGTGAAATCCGGTCGGATGTCGCGATCAATCCAACAATCAATGGACCTTTTGCGCCGAGCAGCGCTTCGGGCAACGGCGCATTAGGCACGATAGGAATATTGGCGGTCTTGATGCCGCGATTGGCGAGATAGATGCTGGTCGGGGTTTTGGACGTCCGACTGATCCCGACCAGAACGACATCGGCCTGATCGTAATCCTCGGCCATCTGACCGTCATCATGATCCATGGTGTAATTCAGCGCTTCGATACGCGCAAAATAATCGGCATTCATCACATGCTGGGCGCCGACGCGCCGACGGGCCAGCGGCCCAAGGTAGGTCTGAAACGTCCCGATAATAGGCTCAAGCACGTTAACGCTGGGTACGCCAATCTCGATACAGCGCCGGTCGATGAAGTCCGCAAGTTCCGGATCGACGATGGTGTAAAGAACGATACCGGGTTCCTTATCGATCGATTGGAGTACGGCATCGGCCTGCCGGCGGTTCCGCACCAAGGGATAGACATGCTCAATCGGATTGGAATGCTGAAACTGAACCGCTGCCGCCCGTCCGGCCGAGATCAGGGTTTCTCCTGTTGAGTCAGAAATCAGGTGCAGATGAAAGAAGTTTTTTCTGTTCTCCACGCTATCCTGACCCTGCTGTTGATAGACCTGTAGAAATCGGCCTCACTTTCCCCCTGGCTTTTCGCCCTGGGGATATCAGCCGGTTTTTCCACAGCACTAACCCGTTCAGCGTCATTTTCACAGGCCCTGTGCATAAGGTGGCTGATTTTTATCTGTTCAGCCGAGATCCCCAATCCATCCACAGGCCGATCTCCTCTTTACGCTATCCTTATCATTCTGATTTTAATTGGTTTTTTTTGATATCTCGGTACAATTATCCAAATTGCTCCCAACCCACTCCCCGCCGCACGTACTCGCGCCTTAAAACATCGTTAATCTGTGCATTGTCTTTAACCCTTGCTACTCACAGACTCTTAGAAATAGAAAAAAGAAAGATCTCTCTTTTTATAATTTGAAAGGCATGACTTTGAGCGCTGAAAACCGTAAAGTCCTGAAAGTGCTTGAAGGCCAAAGCCTTTCACCACCGCCAATCTGGCTGATGCGTCAGGCTGGCCGCTATCTTCCCGAATATCGTCAAACGCGGGCGCAGGCGGGAAGTTTCCTCGATCTCTGTTATTCACCGGAACTGGCGACGGAAGTGACGCTCCAGCCCATCCGTCGTTACGCATTCGATGCTGCCATTCTGTTTTCTGACATTCTCGTCATCCCCGATGCCTTGAATCGAAACGTCACCTTCACCGAAGGCAAAGGCCCTGAAATGACGCCGATCACCGCCGATGAGATTCTGGCTTTACCGGAACAATCGGTTTTCCCGCATCTGAACCCGGTGATCGAAACAGTGTCCCGATTGCGCCAGACATTGCCGGATGAAACCACCCTGCTTGGATTTTGCGGTGCCCCCTGGACGGTGGCAACCTATATGATCGCTGGCCACGGCACCCCGGATCAGGCCCCGGCCCGGCTGTTCGCCTATCGTCATCGCCAGGCTTTCCTGCAGCTTCTGGATTACCTCGCCGATCTTTCTGCCGAATATTTGCAGGCCCAGATCGATGCTGGTGCAGATGCCGTGCAAATCTTCGATTCCTGGGCTGGGGTTCTGGGCGAAGAGGAGTTTGCGGATTTTTGCGTCAAACCAGTCAAACGGATCATCGACAAACTCCGTCTCAGCCGTCCCGATGCGAAAATCATCAGTTTTGCGAAAGGGGCTGGAACGCTGCTGAAGGATTACCGTAGGCAGACCGGAGCCGATGCAATTGGACTGGATTGGAGTGTGCCTCTGTCTTTTGCCGCCGAGTTGCAAAAAGACGGACCTGTTCAGGGTAATCTCGATCCGATGCTGGCCATTGCCGGTGGCCAAGCAATGCGCGATGGCATAGACAGGATACTCGATCGGCTTGGCGCCGGTCCGTTGATCTTCAATCTGGGCCATGGCATCACCCCGCAAGCCGATCCGGAAACGGTACGAGAGCTCGTGCAGCATGTCAGGCAAAAGGTGCAATGAAATGAATGGCAGGCAAAGCGGTGAAACGGCGGGTAAGACCGCACGCTTGCGGGCCTTGGTGGCTCTCGCCATTTTTTGCCTGATCGCGATTGCCTTGTTTTGGGCCGGTCCCGATCAATCCTATCTCTGGATAAAGGCCTTGCATGTCATCGCGATCATCTCCTGGATGGCAGGCCTGCTCTATATGCCGCGGCTTCTGATCTACCATTTTGATGCACCGAAGGGATCACTCCAGGCCGAGACATTTGCGGTTATGGAGCGTCGCCTGATGAATGTGATCATGCGCCCGGCCATGGCTCTGTCCTGGATTCTGGGTCTCTACCTCGCCTGGTCGGTGTTCGGATTCCAGGGTGGATGGCTGCATGCAAAACTGACTGCGGTTGTTTGTCTCACCCTCGCTAACGAATATCTGGGCATGGCCGCCAAATCCTTTGCCAAAGGCGAATATCTGAAAACCCCGGGATTTTGGCGGGCTTTCAATGAAATTCCGACAGTCTTGATGATCGTGATTGTCATTCTGGTCATTGTAAAACCCTTCTAAACCTGGGTTCTCACTGACAAGCTGACCGAAATGTGAATGAAATTTCCGCCGCCTCTTGCGGCGCGCCCTATGAATCGCTATTTTCCCGCTACCCCTCTTCATGGCATGCATTTCTCGTATTCGCCGGTCTCGCTGGCAGAACCGAATTTATCCCCCGCACGCCTTCCCCAACAGTTTTAAATTATGGTCCCCTTCATGGCTGAAATGAAGCTACAAGAACTCAAGAGCAAATCGCCAACCGATCTGCTGGCCTTTGCGGAATCGCTTGAGGTCGAAAATGCCAGCACGATGCGCAAACAGGAATTGATGTTTGCCATTTTGAAAATGCTGGCCAGCCAGGATGTCGAGATCATTGGTGAAGGCGTTGTCGAAGTCCTGCAGGATGGTTTCGGTTTCATGCGCTCGGCCAACGCCAACTATTTGCCGGGTCCGGACGACATTTATATTTCGCCATCGCAGATCCGGCGGTTCTCGCTGAAGACCGGTGATACCGTTGAAGGTCCGATCCGCGGACCCAAGGAAGGCGAGCGCTATTTCGCGCTGCTGAAAGTCAATACGATCAATTTCGAGGATCCGGAAAAGATCCGCCACAAGGTTCACTTCGATAACCTGACCCCGCTTTACCCGAATGAGCGGTTCAAGATGGAACTGGAGATCCCAACCTCCAAGGATCTTTCTTCGCGGGTCATCGATCTGGTTGCGCCGCTTGGCAAAGGCCAGCGCGGTTTGATCGTCGCGCCACCAAGGACAGGTAAAACCGTCCTCCTCCAGAATATTGCGCATTCCATTACCGCCAACCATCCGGAATGCTATCTGATCGTTCTTCTGATCGATGAGCGTCCTGAAGAAGTGACGGATATGCAGCGTTCCGTCCGGGGCGAAGTCGTTTCCTCGACCTTTGACGAGCCAGCAGTGCGCCACGTCCAGGTCGCCGAAATGGTGATTGAAAAGGCCAAGCGTCTGGTGGAGCACGGTCGTGACGTTGTCATCCTGCTCGATTCCATTACTCGCCTTGGCCGCGCCTATAACACCGTTGTTCCGTCTTCTGGCAAGGTCCTGACGGGTGGTGTTGATGCCAACGCGCTGCAACGCCCCAAGCGCTTCTTCGGTGCAGCGCGTAATATCGAAGAAGGCGGATCGCTGACGATTATTGCAACGGCATTGATCGATACTGGCAGCCGTATGGACGAAGTGATCTTTGAAGAGTTCAAGGGCACCGGCAATTCCGAAATCGTGCTTGACCGCAAGGTCGCCGACAAGCGTATCTTCCCGTCTATGGATATTCTGAAATCCGGAACGCGCAAAGAAGACCTGCTTGTGCCGCGTCAGGATCTTCAGAAGATCTTTGTTCTTCGCCGGATTCTCGCTCCAATGGGAACAACCGATGCAATCGAATTCCTGATCGACAAATTGAAACAGACCAAGACCAATGGCGATTTCTTCGAGTCGATGAATACCTGATCGCTATCGCGTTCTTAAGCCGGATTCATAGTTACAACCTCCGACCGAAAGGTCGGGGGTTTTGCATTTGAGGCACACTGTTGATCATGAAGGTTTTGACGTGCATCCGGGCACAGGACAGGTATCGCGCTTAAGGAGTGAGTTCAAGCAATGGCAGACGATACTATTTTTGCCCTCTCGACCGGATCGCTTCCGAGCGGTGTAGCCGTCATTCGGTTATCGGGTAAGGATGTCCAAGCCGTTTTAACAGAAATCTGTGCGGTGGTTCCTGAGCCTCGCCAGGCAACGTTACGGTCGATTCGGAACCGTGATGGACTGGTGATAGATCGGGGATTGGTGCTTTTCTTCTCCGGCCCCTCCTCGTTCACGGGTGAGGATTGTGGGGAATTGCATGTGCATGGAAGCCGCGCCGTGGTGAGCGCCTTGCTCTCGACGCTGGCCTCATTTTCCGGTTGCCGGCTTGCAGAGCCAGGAGAATTTTCGAGACGGGCTTTCGAAAATGGCAAGCTGGATTTGGTCGAAATTGAAGGCTTGGCTGATCTGCTGGCAGCGGAAACAGAAATGCAGCGGCGTCAAGCAATAGCCCAAGCCAGCGGTAACGCTACTGGCATCTATGAGAGTTGGCGTGAAAAATTGATCTATGGCCGTGCGATGATCGAGGCCGAGTTGGATTTTGCCGATGAAGGCGACATTCCCGGATCGGTGTCTGATCAAGTATGGGATAGCGTTAGGCAACTCCGCACGCAGATTTCCGCAGCTATTGCCGACGACCGGCGAGGTGAAATCATTCGTGATGGATTTAATGTGGTGATTGCTGGGCCTCCTAATGCTGGTAAGTCGAGCCTCATCAATGCGCTTGCCGGTCGGGACATAGCGATTGTGACCCATTATGCCGGGACGACGCGGGACATTCTACAATGTGATATAGACCTTGAAGGATATGTCGTTCGCTTGTATGACACCGCCGGTATTCGAGAGACTGAAGAGGTCATCGAACAGGAAGGTATACGGCGGGCATTGCGCAAGGTCGAAGAAGCCGATCTGGTTTTGTTGCTTGATGACATTTCATCTCCAGGCCAAACAATCAATATTGTTTCGGTTCCGGTTATCACCATCGGAACAAAAATTGATCTTCTGAAGGCGAGTAAAGAGACAGATCGAGATCTCGTCATTTCAACTTACGTTCCTGATGATGTGGATAGGGTTCGAAGCGTCATTCTCGATTCGATTCGGAAACGGTTTGGTCAGACTGAATCAGTGATCCCAAGTCGCTTACGGCATATTGAATGCTTGCGAGATGCACTTTCTTTCATTGATGAAGCTTTGAATGGCCTACTGAATTTGGAAATTAGAGCGGACTTTCTGCGTTTGGCAAGTGATGCGCTCGGTCGCTTGGTTGGACGTATCGATACCGAAACGCTTTTGGGTAAAATCTTTTCGGAATTTTGCGTCGGAAAATGATTCACGTGAAACATTGGTGGTCGAGATGAAAATGATGCCGCGGCGATATGATGTGATTGTGATTGGCGGCGGGCATGCCGGCAGCGAAGCGGCCTATGCGAGTGCGCGGCTTGGTGCGAAAACCTGCCTTGTGACGCATCGACGCGATACGATCGGTGTGATGTCTTGTAATCCGGCTATTGGTGGTCTGGGCAAAGGGCATCTTGTCCGGGAGATTGATGCCCTGGGCGGGCTCATGGGCAGGTGCGCCGATGCCGCAGGTATTCAGTTCCGGTTGCTTAACCGGAAAAAAGGCCCGGCTGTGCGAGGGCCGAGAACTCAGGCTGATCGTAAGCTTTACCGACAAGCAGTACAGAATTTTCTTTTTAATCATCCACAGTCTCGAGATCATTGAAGGGGATGTGTTCGATCTTGATGTTGAAAATGACACGGTTAAAGGGGTCATTTTGGCAGACGGGCAAAATCTGTCCAGCGCGTCGGTGATATTGACCTCCGGTACTTTTTTGCGAGGTCTGATCCATATTGGACAAACAAAAATTCCGGCTGGGCGCGTGGGGGAAGCCCCATCCCTTGGTTTGAGCGCGACATTAGGGCGATTGGGGTTGAAACTGGGTCGGTTGAAAACCGGAACACCAGCCAGGTTGGATGGCCGAACCATCAATTGGTCCCAGCTCGAAATGCAGGCGGCTGATGAGCAACCTGTTCCATTTTCCTTCATGACCGACCGTATTACCAATCCGCAGATCGAATGTGGAATCACCCGCACCACCGCCGCAACCCATAAAATCATTCGAGATAACATTCATCTCTCCGCCATGTATTCTGGGCAGATCGAAGGGGTCGGTCCACGCTACTGTCCTTCAATTGAGGATAAGATCAGTCGGTTTGGAGACCGCGATGGCCATCAGGTTTTCCTGGAACCGGAGGGCCTGGATGACCATACGGTCTATCCAAATGGAATATCGACTTCTTTGCCGGAGTCCGTGCAGAGAGAGTTCATGCGAACCCTACCCGGCTTGGAAGATGTGACGATTCTCCAGAGCGCTTATGCAATCGAATATGACCACATAGATCCGCGTGAATTGTCGGCAAGCCTCGAGTTGAAAAGGCTGAATGGTCTTTATCTCGCTGGGCAAATCAATGGAACCACTGGTTACGAAGAGGCCGCAGCACAAGGCATGGTGGCAGGATTGAATGCCGCTCGGGCGGCAGGTGGCCAGGATGCGGTTCATTTCAGCCGGGCTCAATCGTATATTGGGGTAATGATTGATGATTTGATCAGCCATGGCGTGACTGAGCCCTACAGGATGTTTACCTCCCGTGCCGAGTTTCGCTTGTCGCTTCGGGCAGATAATGCCGATATGCGTTTGACGCCTGTTGGTATCTCGCTTGGATGTATCGCGTCAGATCAAGAGACACGGTTTAATCACTACAAGCATCAGATTGATGACACGATCGATATGCTTGAGATGAGAAAACTAACACCCAATGAGGCCGTTGCCGTTGGCATTCCTGTTAATCAGGATGGGCGGCGACGCACTGCCCTAGAGCTATTGGCTTATCCCGATATTTCGATTGCTGATCTCTCCAGGCTGTGGCCTGAACTTTCTGCTCTGGATAGTAAGGTCGCTGAGGCTGTTGAAATTCATGCGACCTATGCTGTTTATATGGATCGCCAAAATGCCGATATCGCCGCAACCAAACGAGATGAAGATAGGTTGATTCCAAAGGATTTCGATTATGCTTCTCTATCGGGCCTATCCAACGAGCTGAAACAGAAACTGGAAAAGACCCGCCCTGAAAATCTCTCTCAGGCTGCCAAGGTTGAGGGCATGACCCCTGCGGCTATTTCTTTGCTTATTGCTCTCTTGAACAAAGGTGTGTTGCGACATGTCGGTTGATGCAATGTCCGCGAGTCTCTTTCAGCGGCTTACCGGCCTACGTGTTTCACGTGAAACATACGAAAAACTGGACCATTTCGTCGATTTGTTTGGAAAGTGGTCCAAGGTCATCAACCTTGTTGCCAACTCCACGAAAGATCAGGTCTGGCATCGACATGTCGTTGATAGCGCGCAGTTGTTTAAACTTCGCCCGAACCCTCAGCACTGGATTGACTTGGGAAGCGGTGGCGGATTTCCAGGTGTTATTACTGCGATTTTATTGTCGGAAACGAGTGACGGCTGGGTTGATTTGGTCGAGAGCAATAACAAAAAAGCTGCTTTCCTCCGCACGGCTCTGATGGAAACCGGTGCCCGAGGCAGGGTTCATTCCGTGCGAATCGAAGAGGCACATAAAAGTCTGTTGGATTGCGATTTAATTTCGGCACGAGCGCTTGCGGATCTCGATCTGCTTTTCTCTTATGCGTCTCCTTGGGCCGAAAAAAACAAAGATCTTAATTTTCTCCTGCATAAAGGCCGGGATTATCAGCTGGAAGTTAACAATGCGCGTGACCGATGGACGTTTGATCTGGTAATACATCCTAGCGTGCTTGAAGCCGACTCTGTCATCCTGGAAGTGAGCGGGCTTGCACGATCAAAGTAAGATCAGTCAGGTGACCTCATGCCCTACGAGAAGAACCGGATCATAACCATTGCCAATCAAAAAGGCGGTGTCGGCAAGACCACGACCGCTATTAATCTTGCAACCGCATTGGCTGCAATTGGCGAAAGAGTGCTGATTGTCGATCTCGATCCTCAAGGCAATGCAAGCACGGGTTTAGGAATTGACCGCCGTGACCGCAAATTGTCCTCCTATGATTTATTGATTGGAAGCCATAGCGTTTCCGAAACGGTTATCGATACTGCGGTGCCTAATCTGTCGATAGTACCCTCAACCCTCGATTTGTTGGGACTTGAGATGGAAATTGCCCAGAAAGCGGATCGCGTATTTCGCTTGAAAGCTGCCTTGCAGTCGCAAGATGGCCTGGCCTATTCTTATGTGCTGGTCGATTGCCCTCCGTCTTTTAATTTGCTGACGATGAACGCCATGGCTGCGGCGCATTCTATTCTGGTGCCGCTCCAATGTGAGTTTTTTGCACTGGAAGGTCTTAGCCAGTTGCTTGAAACGATTGGTCAGGTCAGGCGCAACGTTAATCCCACCTTGGATATTCAGGGTATTGTGCTGACAATGTTCGATTCGCGGAACAATCTTGCCCAACAGGTGGTGACAGACGTCCGCAGCCATTTGGGCGAAAAAGTTTATCACACGCTCATTCCGCGCAATGTAAGGGTCTCGGAAGCGCCGTCCTATGGCAAGCCGGCTATTCTTTACGACCTGAAATGTGCAGGCAGCCAGGCTTATCTGCAATTGGCGTCAGAAGTTATCCAGAGGGAGCGGCAACGTCGCGCGGCTTAGGTCGACCGTCTTGCGCCTATGGGTGTGGTTCTGACGATTTGAATGGTGTTGACGTGGCGAGTAAAAGCCTACTCCAGCGTGAAGAGTGAACGAAGAGGTTCGTGATGAACGACGATATTTCGAAACGGCGTCTTGGTCGTGGTTTGGCCGCCTTGATTGGCGAGATGGATCAACCCGTTCCTGTCGATGAGAGCAGAGCCGTGGTCTCTGCCGACCGGATGGTGCCGATTGAGTTTGTGTCCCGTAATCCACGCAATCCTCGTCGTTACTTTGACGAAACAGTTCTTCAGGAGCTGGCTGGCTCCATTCGCCAGCACGGCATTGTGCAACCGGTCGTGGTGCGAACGATTGGGACAGGCCGTTATGAGATCATTGCTGGCGAACGGCGCTGGCGTGCAGCCCAGTTGGCGGGACTGGTAGAAATTCCCGTTATCGTTCGCGATGTGGATGACCGCACCGCTCTGGAATTGGCAATTGTCGAAAACGTTCAACGTGCCGATCTCAATCCGCTCGAAGAGGCGATGGGCTATGAGCAACTGATTGCAGAACATGGATATACCCAAAATGATCTCGGCGAGATCATCGGCAAGAGCCGAAGCCACGTGGCCAACAGTTTGCGGCTATTGAAGCTACCTGATCCCGTTCGCGATATGCTGGCCGATGGTTCTCTGTCAGCAGGTCATGCTCGGGCTTTGGTCTCGACATCCGATCCGAATAGCTTGGCGCGCCAGATCGTGACCAAGGGCATGTCGGTCCGAGATGCTGAACGTCTGGCGCAAAACGATATCAAGGGCCAAGGCCAGCCAAAGCCACATGTAGTGCCTGCAAAGGATTCAGATACGGTTGCATTGGAGAGAAGCCTGTCGGACCGTTTGGGATTGGATGTATCGATCAATCACAAAGGTGGCGGTGGCCAGCTTCGAATCAATTACAAAACTCTAGAGCAACTTGAGGAAATTTGCCGGTTGCTTGAGTCGCGCTAGTCTCAGCGTGCGTTTTTGCGCGGCTTTGGCGCAAGCCGCGAACGATCTTCTTTGAAGATTTATTGACCTTGAGAAGACCAATAGGAGTAAGCCGTTAGCGGCTTCTCCGGGCCGATTGCAGGGTAATGGCCAGCAGTGTTTGAAGCGACAGACTGTCTTCCAATGATGGCTGACGTCTGCTGGCGAGAATGGCCGCCTGTAATCGCCGCATCTCGACCGCAAGGGCCTCGGACGGCCAATTCTTTAGAGATTTTTCGAAGAGTGACTTGCGCTTGAAATGGATCTGGCGGCCAAGCGTTTGCATGACTTGGCCAGCCTGCTGACGCTTTTCGTCCATTTCACTTCGCATAATGTCCAACAACTGAAACTGCCTAAGGCAACCCTGCAGAACCAGGAACATCGGGGTTTTCGAGGTGGCGATTTTCTGGACGGCATGCAAAAGGGCATCGGCATTACCGGCAAGCACGGCATCCACCGCCTCATCGGTCGAAACAGCGCTGGCATCGCCGATAATCTGTTCAACATGGGTTTCGTCCACCAGATCGTCATGCAGACAATAGAGCAGCAGCTTGGATATCTCATTGCGAGAGGCCCGACGGTCACCGCCTAGACTCTCACTGAGCAGGGAGCGAGCCGCAGGCGTCAGTCTTTTTCCAGCAGCGCTGAATTCCGCGTCAATCAAGGCATTGATGGCGCGTGCATCGTCCTGATAGCAGGGAATAACCGCGATATTGCGGGCTGGTTCGGCTATTTTGCGGGTCGCTGATCCCTTTTTGAGATCCCCAGCCTCAAGGATGAGACAACTGGATTCTGGCGGATCCTTGGCAAGAATTTGCAGCCCATCCACCACGCTTTTTTCATTGGCGACACCACGGATCCAGACAAGCCTGTCGCCGCCGAATAGGCCAAGAGCATTCATTTCATCCAATAGTTTTCCCGGATCGCTCTGCAGGTCGCTGCTATCCAGCCGAATGACCGAGAAGGGATCGTCCAGCGCAACCCCAGTCGATTTCGCGAGGGCTGCGGCGCGTTCCGCGACAAGGCCGACATCCGGGCCATAGACCAGGAACATCTTGTAGTGACGGACCGATTTTTGCAGAAAGCCATCGAATTCGTGTGACTTGACTTCAACCATGGGCTTCAAGTCTCTTCGCTTGACCGTCAATCAGACAGGCCGTGCAGCAATTTTGAAGTGCGACAGCAAAGACGTTTGATTAAACGCCGAAGCTGTAAAGTTTGTCAGGGAAAAGCATAACCTGTTTTCCACACAGACAAGCGAATTGAAGGATCTATAGGTTGTCTTGTTCAATTTGATCTCAACAACCTATAGCGTGGTGCCATTGCGATTTCAGGCACATCCTATCAAAGATACTGTGTTCTCCGCGCTGGCAGAGCCCGCATTTATTATTTGCGAGCCAGGATGCTGGCCAAATCGGCAGAGATCAGCTCGGCCAATTCCCGCGCAGCTCGATTTTCAGCATCTCTTACAGCGCGAAGCTTGGCAAATTCCTGGGTCGGAAAATCAACCAGCGCGACGGACTGACGATGGGCGATACGCATGACTGAGAGGTCGCTTGCCTTCTTCAGTGTATAATCAGCGCTGACCGTCACACGGCCCGCTGTTGCGCGGTCGGTTTTTTCGTTGATCAGGACTTCTGTCGTGTCAGTTTGAACGACAAGCGTTAAAAAGTATTCGGGATGCGCTGCTTCACCCTGTCCGCCGGCCGCAAGGAAGATCAAGCGGTTGCGAACCTCTTGTCCAACTCTGGTCGTTGCTGGTGAAAAGCCTATGGAGGCCATCAATTTACGGGTGCCCAGGGCTTCGCCGTAGAGCGGCCGGACCTGGCAGCCCGCGAGGGCGCCAAGCAGGCCAACGGACGCGGCGAGAACCGCGCGACGGGATAAATTTACGCGTGAATCAGACGACAATGTTCACAATCCTCTGCGGAACCACAATGATCTTCTTAGGCGTCTGCCCTTGAAGAGCGGCTTTGACGGCATCCAGATCGAGCACCGCTTGGCTGACGGCATTCTGATCCGCATCGCGACCGATTGTCAATTCGGCCTTCTTCTTCCCGTTGATCTGCACCGGCATGACCACTTCGTTTTCAGCCACCAATTCAGCGTCGAAAACCGGCCAGTCCGCTTGGGCGACAAGCCCCGAATGCCCCAGCACCGCCCAGCATTCTTCTGCCAGGTGCGGCATCATCGGAGCGATGATCTGGATCAGTATTTCCGTGGCATTGCGCACCGCAGCGACGAAGCCGGCATCTGCATTTCCGGATGCCACCTGTGTCAGCGGGGCTGCCAAAGCATTGAGAAACTCGTAAATCCGCGCAACGGCCTTGTTGAAGGCCAGTTTGTCCAGATCTGCGCCGACAGCCTGCAAGGTCTTGTGGGCAACCTGGGAAACCGCCCTGCCCGCACCATCCTTAGCCGGAGTCGATGCGGAGGTTCTCAGCACGTCGGCAGCCTCGGAAATCAGCCTCCAAAGCCGCTGGACGAAGCGATGCGACCCCTCGATACCCGCTTCCGACCAGATCACGTCGCGATCCGGTGGTGAATCAGACAGAACGAAAAAGCGCGCTGTATCGGCGCCGTAGGAGCCTAGAATATCGTCGGGGTCGATGACGTTCTTTTTCGACTTCGACATTTTTTCGACGGAGCCGATCGTCACTTCCTCGCCGGAGGACAGGAGGAAGGCGCGGCGCGTGCCATCGACATCCTCGACGCGGATATCGGCAGGCGCCACCCATTGACCGTTGGCACCGTTACCGAGACGGTAGGTCTCGTGGACGACCATGCCTTGGGTGAACAGGCCCTTGAAGGGCTCGCTCGCCTCCACATGGCCGGTTTCGCACATGGCGCGGGTGAAGAAGCGGGAATAGAGCAAATGCAGGATCGCGTGCTCGATGCCGCCGATATATTGATCGACTGGCAGCCAGCGATTGGCCACGGCCGGATTGGTCGGCGTGTCTTCCCACGGTGCGGTGAAGCGGGTGTAATACCAGCTGGAATCGACGAAAGTGTCCATCGTATCCGTTTCACGACGGGCGGGCTTGCCGCAGCAAGGGCAGGAGACGTTGCGCCAGGTTGGGTGGCGGTCCAGCGGGTTGCCAGGCACGTCAAAGGTGACGTCATCCGGCAGTTTGACCGGCAGATCCTGTTTCGGAACCGGAACAACCCCGCAGTCTTCACAGTGAATAACCGGGATCGGGCAGCCCCAATAGCGCTGACGTGACACGCCCCAGTCGCGCAGGCGGAAATTCACCCGGCGCTCGGCAACCGGCGCACCGTGTAGATCGGCAGCGCAGAGCTTTGTGGCAACAGCATCGAACGCCTCGGTGGTGGTCATACCATCGAGAAAGCGGGAATTGATCATCACGCCGTCGCCGTCATAGGCGGTGTCGCCGACGGTAAAGCTTGCGGCGTCACCATCTTTCGGCATGACCACCGGCACGACCGGCAAACCGTATTTGCGGGCGAAATCCAGATCGCGTTGGTCGCCGGACGGGCAGGCGAAGATCGCGCCGGTGCCATAGTCCATCAGCACGAAATTGGCGATATAGACGGGCAATTCCCAGCTGGGATCAAGCGGATGTCTGACCTTGATTCCCGTGTCCAAGCCCTTTTTCTCGGCGGTTTCCAGCGCAGCCAGCGAGGTCCCTGCCCTGCGGCATTCGTCGCAGAAGGCAGCAATGTCGCTGGATGTGTCTGAAAGTGCCTTAGCCAGCGGATGATCGGCGGCAATCGCCAGGAAGCTGGCGCCGAACAGCGTATCAGGACGGGTCGTATAGACCTGCACGTCGGCAAAGCCCTGCGGGCCGGTACCAGCGGCGATCTCCCAGCGAATGGCCAGGCCTTCAGAGCGACCGATCCAGTTCTTCTGCATCAGCCGCACTTTTTCCGGCCATTGATCCAGCGTATCCAGCGCGTCCAGCAGATCCTGGGCGAAATCGGTGATCTTAAAGAACCATTGGGTCAGTTCGCGTTGTTCGACCAGCGCGCCCGAGCGCCAGCCGCGGCCATCGATCACTTGTTCATTGGCCAGCACCGTCTGGTCGACCGGGTCCCAGTTGACCTTGGATTGCTTGCGATAGACCAGGTCCTTTTCCATCATGTCGAGGAAGAGATATTGCTGGCGGTGGTAATATTCGACATCGCAGGTGGCGAATTCACGCGACCAGTCCAGCGACAGGCCCATGGATTTCAGCTGGGTGCGCATCGCTGCGATGTTCTGATAGGTCCAGTCCTTGGGATGAACCTTGTTCTGCATGGCAGCGTTTTCAGCTGGCATGCCGAAAGCGTCCCAACCCATCGGATGCAGGACGTTATAGCCGCGCGCGCGCTTGTAGCGGGCCACGACATCGCCCATGGCATAATTGCGCACATGGCCGATATGAATGCGACCGGACGGGTAGGGGAACATCTCAAGTACGTAGTATTTTTCGCGGCTGTCATCGTTATCGGTTTCGAAGATTTTCGCCTCAGACCATTTTTCCTGCCAACGAGGTTCCGCATCGCGCGGATTGTAACGTTCTGTACTCATGGGATGCTACGTCCGGATTGCTTGAAAATTTGGGTGGACCTTCACCATGAAACAGTCCTAGCGTCAAGGTTTTGCGCCGGAATCGGGCCATCCTGGGACGCATTCCTTACTGCGGTGTCTATAATGCGCTTGCAAAGGCTCTTGCCTTTCGCGGCCAGTGCCGCGAAAACAGGCGGAATTTCAAATTACGGATTGCTGACGATGACCATTGAAGAACGACTGGATGAGGTACGGACCCGGATCGCTGCGGCGGGCCGCGAAGCCGATCGGACCCCGGAGGCGGTCACGCTGGTCGCCGTTTCCAAAACCTTCGATGCGGAGGCGATCCGCCCGGTCATCCTGCACGGCCAGCGGGTGTTCGGTGAAAACCGGGTGCAGGAATCGCAAGGAAAATGGCCGCAGCTGAAAGCCGAAACACCTGAGATCGAGCTGCATTTGATCGGACCGTTGCAATCCAACAAGGCAGCGGAAGCCGTGGCGCTATTCGATGTGATTGAAACGGTGGACCGGGAAAAGATCGCACGCGCCCTGGCCGAGGAAATGGCCAAGCAGGGCCGTCGTCTGCGGCTGTATGTGCAGGTCAATACCGGGCTGGAGCCACAAAAGGCGGGCATTGCCCCGCAGGACACGGTGGATTTCGTCACCCTTTGCCGGTCGGAACTCGGCCTCGATATTGTCGGACTGATGTGCATTCCTCCAGCTGAGGAAAATCCCGGGCCGCATTTCTCTCTTCTGGCAAAGCTGGCAGGGCAGTGCGGCGTCGAGCGCTTGTCGATGGGGATGTCGGGTGATTACGAGACGGCTATTGCCTTCGGCGCTACCAGCGTGCGGGTGGGATCGGCGATTTTCGGCCATCGCTGATGGGCTGCTGATTTCACCAACAAAACCCGCAGAATAAAACCCCGGGGCGGAGCCACCGGGGTTTGATTTTTTGATCCCGAAAGATGAGGATCAGTACTGATCGTCTTCTTCTTCGGTATTGGTCGATTTCAACGATTGCAGCTTCTTGAACACGGCATTGGCGTCGATTTCCTTTTCCTCTTCCTGGGCGTAGAAATCGAGATGTTCGGTCTGCGAAGCCGATTGCAGGGTGGCGCCAAGCTCGGCAGCTGTCGGCAGAGGCCGGCCCTTCGAGGCTTTTTCTACTTCCATGTCCAGATCGATCTGGCTGCACAGGCCAAGCGTCACAGGGTCCATCGGCGCGAGATTGGCCGAATTCCAGTGGCTGCGGTCACGGATCTGCTCGATCGTGCTCTTGGTGGTGCCGACCAGCCGGGAAATCTGTGCATCCTTCAGTTCAGGATGATTGCGCACCAGCCAGAGAATGGCGTTCGGGCGGTCCTGACGCTTGGAGACCGGCGTATAGCGGGGGCCACGGCGCTTCGAATCAGGCACGCGCACCTTCGGCTCGGAAATCTTCAGCTTGTGGGCAATATCTTTTTCGCCGCGCGCGATCTCGTCGCGGGAAAGCTGGCCGGTGGCAATGGGATCAAGACCCTTGATGCCTTGTGCGGCTTCGCCATCGGCAATGGCTTTTACCTCAAGCGGGTGCAGCTTGCAGAACTGGGCAATCTGCTCGAATGACAGCGCCGTATTGTCTACGAGCCATACGGCCGTTGCCTTTGGCATAAGCAGTGTCTGGGCCATGCAATTACAATCCTTCTGTAGGTACGCGCCGTCGGGCGCGAGCCGTGGATACAACCAGAATTTCCGGGAAATCACCGGCTATATACGCCGGTTGACGCAGAAATGCAATTCTTTGAAAGACAAATGACCTTTGTCTAATTGCCGCCATGTGGCGACCTGATAAGAATTGGCAGTATGACACCTATATCATGATGCAGAGCCACTGCACCGCATCATGTCAGGTCGCATGTTGAGAGAGGTGAGGAGCTCTCCGCAGCCTGTCATGGCTGCGTCACATCAGGAGGATTTCATGTCTGCGAAGACCTATCCCGTTTTAAAGGCCGCCAAGGCCCAGGCTTTGATCGATAACGACAAATACCTGAAATGGTACGAGGAAAGCATTGAGGAGCCGGAGAAATTCTGGTCCAAGCACGGCAAGCGGATCGATTGGTTCAAGCCCTATACCAAGGCCAAGAACACCAGTTTCAAAGGCAAGGTGCCGATCAAATGGTTCGAGGACGGGCTGACCAATGTATCGTACAACTGTATCGACCGGCATCTGAAAACCCATGGTGAGCGCACCGCGATCATCTGGGAAGGGGACAATCCCTATATCGACAAGCGGATCACCTATAATCAGCTTTATGACAATGTCTGCCGGCTCGCCAATGTGCTGAAAGCCCAGGGCGTGAAGAAAGGCGACCGTGTCACCATCTATATGCCAATGGTGCCGGAAGCGACCTATGCCATGCTGGCGTGTTCGCGTATTGGTGCCGTGCATTCGGTGGTGTTTGGCGGTTTTTCGCCTGAAGCCCTGGCTGGCCGGATCGTCGATTGCGAATCGACCTTCGTGATCACCTGTGACGAAGGGGTGCGCGGCGGCAAGCCGGTGGCGCTCAAGGAAAATACCGATGTCGCCATCGACATTGCGGCGAAACAATATGTCATCGTCAACAAGGTTTTGGTGGTGCGCCGTACCGGCGGCAAGGTCGGCTGGGCTCCGGGGCGCGATCTCTGGTATCATCAGGAAATCGCCAAGGTGAAGCCGGATTGCCCGCCGGTGAAGATGAAGGCGGAAGATCCGCTGTTCATTCTCTACACCTCCGGCTCTACCGGCAAGCCAAAGGGCGTGCTGCACACGACCGGCGGTTATCTCGTCTATGCGGCGATGACCCACGAATATGTGTTCGACTACAAGGACGGCGAGGTATTCTGGTGCTCGGCAGACGTGGGCTGGGTGACCGGCCATTCCTATATCGTCTACGGGCCGCTTGCCAATTGCGCGACGACGGTGATGTTCGAAGGCGTGCCCAATTTCCCCGACCAGGGACGGTTCTGGGAAATCATCGACAAGCACAAGGTCAATATTTTCTATACCGCGCCCACCGCCATCCGCTCGCTGATGGGGGCCGGAGACGATTTCGTCAAGCGCTCCTCACGCTCCAGCCTGCGATTGCTGGGCTCGGTCGGTGAGCCGATCAATCCGGAAGCCTGGGAATGGTATTATAACGTGGTGGGCGACCAGCGCTGCCCGATTGTCGATACATGGTGGCAGACCGAGACCGGCGGCATTCTCATCAGCCCCCTGCCCGGCGCCACGGATCTCAAGCCCGGTTCCGCGACCCGGCCCTTCTTCGGCGTCAAGCCGGAGCTGGTGGACAATGAAGGCAAAGTGCTGGAGGGGGCCGCCGATGGCAATCTCTGCCTGATCGATAGCTGGCCAGGCCAGGCGCGGACGATCTACGGCGATCACAATCGCTTCGTCCAGACCTATTTCTCTACCTATAAGGGCAAGTATTTCACCGGCGATGGCTGCCGTCGTGACGAGGACGGTTATTACTGGATCACCGGTCGCGTCGATGACGTGCTGAATGTCTCCGGTCACCGTCTGGGGACTGCCGAGGTGGAATCGGCACTGGTTTCGCATCATCTGGTCTCAGAGGCTGCCGTGGTGGGTTATCCGCATGGCATCAAGGGCCAGGGCATTTATTGCTATGTGACGCTGATGGCGGGCCATGAGGGCAATGAAGACTTGCGCCAGACATTGGTCAAACATGTTCGGTCCGAAATTGGCCCGATTGCGGCTCCTGACAAGATCCAGTTTGCCCCCGGCCTGCCGAAAACCCGGTCCGGCAAGATCATGCGCCGTATCCTGCGCAAGATCGCCGAGGACGATTTTGGTGCGCTGGGCGATACATCGACCCTGGCCGATCCTGGCGTTGTCGATGATCTGATTGCCAACCGGCAGAACAAGGCATCCACCTGAGGTATGTCTCTCAGGCTTTGCAAAGGGGGCGGGGTCTCTCCGCCCCTTACGTTTACGCATTCTCGCCCTGAACGAATAAGAAATATCAACTGCCGGTTTCAATGGCAGTTCGTATTATCCGCATTTTCAAGCGGAACTGGCCGGGTTTTGAATGGCACTCGTAAAGTGCAATTAAACAGACTATATGGGGGATCTTACTGCGGAACGACCCTTACCTGACCTTCGAGCCGGTCGGTGACAGGCCTCCACAGTCCATTCGAGTGTTATGGCGGGTGCGCGATGTCAGTTCTGCGCGGCGCTGTAGTAGGAGTTCCCATGGCCCGGGTAGACCAATCCGACGACTGGCGCGAAAAACACGCGCCGACAATCAGCACTTTCGAGTCGCTGGCGATCGAAGCTTTCGGCAATTTACCGAAGGAATTTCGCGACCTGACCGGAAACCTGATCATCGAGATTGCCGATTTTCCCACCGACGACGTTTTTGAAGACATGGCCCTCGAAACGCCTTTCGATCTGCTGGGCCTGTTCGAAGGGCGCGGCATTTCCGAGCGTTTCAGCATGGAAACCGGCGAGGTGCCCAATAAGATCACCCTCTATCGCCGCCCCATTCTCGACTACTGGGCCGAAAATGAGGAAACACTGGGCGATATCGTCACCCATGTGCTGATCCACGAGATCGGCCATCACTTCGGCCTGTCCGACGATGATATGGAGCGGATCGAGGAAAGCGTTGACGACGGAATGGCCGACCGGTCGTAACGTCTGCGAAAATACAACAGGATAAGAGCGGCGCATCCTGAGGGACGTGCCGCCTCTTTCGTTTGTTATGCCTCAAGGCCGATCAGCAGGTCCTTGGCGTCGATCTGGTCACCGGCCTTCACCAGCACTTCAGCAATCTTGCCATCGCGTTCGGCATGCAGCGCGGTTTCCATCTTCATTGCTTCGATGGAGAGCAGCACGTCCCCGGCTTTCACGGCCTGCCCTGCCGAGACGAAGACCCGTGAGATGACACCAGGCATCGGCGCACCGATATGCGCGGCATTGGCGGCCTCCGCCTTGCGGCGGGCGGCGGCCCCGGACGCTCCATGGCTGCGGTCTGGCACCTTGATACGGCGTGGCTGACCGTTCAGCTCGAAAAACATCGTAACCAGGCCCTGGGCATCGGGAGCACTGGCCGCCTGGTTGACGATGACAAGCGTCTTGCCCTTCTCGATTTCGGCAAACAGCTCCTCGCCATCGCCCATGCCGTAGAAATAGGAATGGGTCGGCAGGACCGAGACCGGGCCATAGGTATCGGAGGCCAGGGCGAAATCCGTGAACACCTTTGGATACATCAGGTAGGACGCGAATTCAAAATCACTGACACTGCGCTCCAGCTTGTCCTCAATGGTCTTGCGCTCGGCATCGAGATCGGCGGGCGGTAAAAGCGAGCCTGGCACGGCCGTATACGGCTTGTCGCCCTTCAACGCCTTCTTTTGCAGGCTCTGTGGCCAGCCGCCGGGCGGTTGACCGAGGTCACCCTTCAGCATCGAGACGACCGAATCGGGGAAGGCGATATCCTTATCCGGGTTTTCGACATCGTCCACCGTCAGGTCCTGCGCCACCATCATCAGCGCCATATCGCCCACCACCTTGGAAGATGGCGTGACCTTGACGATGTCACCGAACATCTGGTTGACGTCGGCATAGGTCTGCGCCACCTCGTGCCAGCGGGTTTCCAGCCCCAGCGAGCGGGCCTGTTCCTTCAGGTTGGTGAACTGACCACCGGGCATTTCATGCAGATAGACTTCGGAGGCCGGACCCTTGAGATCGCTTTCGAAGGCGGCGTATTGGCCGCGGACCGCCTCCCAATAGAAGGAAATGCGACGGATCCATTCGGGGTCCAGCCCCGGATCGCGTTCTGTCCCGGCCAGAGCCTCGACGATCGAGCCGAGGCAGGGCTGTGATGTATTGCCCGACAGCGCATCCATGGCGGCATCCACGGCATCGACACCGGCATCGATGGCTGCCAGCACGGTGGCGGCAGAAATACCTGATGTGTCATGGGTGTGGAAATGGATCGGCAGGCTGGTCGCCTCACGCAGCGCCTTGAACAAGACTTTCGCGGCAGCGGGTTTCAGCAGCCCGGCCATGTCCTTGACGGCAATGATATGGGCGCCGGCCTTTTCCAGTTCGGCGGCAAGAGCCGTATAATATTTCAGGTCATATTTTGGCCGGGCGCTGTTCAGGAGATCGCCGGTATAGCAAATCGCTGCCTCGCACAGCTTGTTCTCTTCCTGCACGGCATCCATGGAGACGCGCATATTGTCGACCCAGTTCAGGCAGTCGAACACCCGGAACAGGTCGATGCCGCCCTTTGCCGCCTGGCGGACGAAATATTTGACGACATTGTCAGGGTAATTTGTATAGCCGACGCCGTTTGCGCCGCGCAGCAGCATTTGCAGCAGCAGGTTCGGTGCGCCTTCGCGAATCAACGCCAGCCGTTCCCACGGATCTTCCGTCAGGAACCGCATCGAGACGTCAAAGGTCGCGCCGCCCCAGCATTCCAGGGAAAGCAGATTGGGCAGGGCGTGGGCATAGACACTGGCGATCCGGGCGATGTCATTGGTGCGCATCCGGGTGGCAAGCAGCGATTGATGGCCGTCGCGCATGGTCGTGTCGGTCAAAAGCACGCGCGGTTCGTTGCGCATCCACTCGGCAAAGCCCTTGGGACCCAGCGCGTCGAGCTTTTGCTTGGTGCCATCGGTAATACCGGCGTCAATATAGGGAATGACCGGCTTTGCCGCCTTGTCCGAGGGCTTGGGACGGCCCTTGGTTTCTGGGTGGCCGTTGACGGTCACGTCGGCCAGATAGGTGAGCAGCTTGGTTGCGCGGTCCTGGCGCTTGACCTGGGCGAACAGTTCCGGCGTGGTATCGATGAAGCGTGTCGTATAAGTATTGTTGCGAAATTTCGGGTGTCCGATAATCGCTTCGAGGAAGGTGAGATTGGTGGCGACACCGCGGATACGGAATTCGCGCAGCGCCCGATCCATCCGGCTGATCGCTTCCTGCGGTGACGCGCCTGCGGCTGTCACTTTCACCAGCAGCGGATCATAGAAACGGGTGATGATCGCGCCGGTATAGGCGGTGCCGCCATCAAGCCGGATGCCAAAACCTGCCGCCGAGCGATAGGCGGTGATGCGGCCATAATCGGGAATGAAATTATGCTCGGGGTCCTCGGTCGTGACGCGGCATTGCAGGGCATGGCCATGCAGGCGGATGTCTTCCTGGCGGGGAACGCCCGATTCCGGCGTGCCGATCGCAAACCCTTCGAGGATGTGGATCTGCGCCTTGACGATGTCGATACCAGTGACCACTTCGGTGACGGTGTGCTCGACCTGAATGCGCGGATTGACCTCGATGAAGTAGAATTTTCCAGTATCGGCATCCATCAGATATTCGACGGTACCGGCGCCGATATAGCCGGTGGCTCTGGCAATTTTCAGCGAATAGGCGGCGAGTTCCTGACGCTGCGCCTCGGAAAGATAGGGGGCGGGAGCCCGTTCCACGACTTTCTGGTTGCGGCGCTGCACCGAGCAATCGCGTTCAAACAGATGCACGGCATTGCCATGGGTATCGCCGAGGATCTGGCTTTCGACATGGCGGGCATTTTCCACCAGCTTTTCCAGATAGACTTCATCCTTGCCAAAAGCGGCCTTTGCCTCGCGCTTGGCCTCCGTGACTTCGCGCGCCAGATCGCTTTCGGAGCGGATCACCCGCATGCCGCGCCCGCCGCCGCCCCAGGAGGCCTTGAGCATCAGCGGATAGCCGATTTCGCCGGCCATTTTTGCCACGGTGTCCATGTCATCAGGCAGTGGCTCGGTGGCTGGCACCACGGGAACGCCGACTTCGACCGCCAGATTGCGGGCGGCGACCTTGTTGCCCAATTGCCGCATCGTATCGGATGTCGGGCCGATGAAAATCAGACTTGCATCGTTGCAGGCATCGACAAATTCAGGGCTTTCGGACAGAAGGCCATAGCCCGGATGGATGGCATCCGCGCCTGACAGTTTGGCGACACGGATGATTTCTTCGATGGAAAGATAGCTTTCGATCGGGCCGAGATCCCGCTTCAGATGCGGACCGCGACCGACCTGGTAGCTTTCATCCGCCTTGAAGCGATGCAGGGAGAGCTTGTCCTCCTCAGCCCAGATGGCGACCGTTTTTATGCCGAGCTCATTGGCAGCCCGAAACACGCGAATGGCAATTTCGGAGCGATTGGCAACTAGGATTTTGGAAATAGACAAATAGGCCTCCTCTTCATCAGGCGCTCATTGTGCGCCTGCGAAGAGATCCATAGCGGTTTGCAAGACATCGCGCAATTTAGGCACGTCAGCAGAAAGACGAAATTATCAGCTGATCAGACCAAGACGATAAGCGATTGCTACCATATGTTGCCGATTTTTGGCATTCAACTTATCCTGCAATTCGTTGACGTACCAATCGACGGTGTGGTTCGAAATCTCAAGCAATTTGCTCATCTCATTCGAGGTCATACCCTCCCCGAGATAATTGAGAATTTCAAGTTCACGCCGGGTCAGGCGCACGTCGACTTTTTGCACCGTCGACAGCAATTCGTCTTCGCCGCTTATTTCCGCCAGCCGCCAGAAGGCGCATTTCGCCACCGTGTCGAACAGCATGACCTCAATCGGGGTCAGTTCCACCGGTCGTCCGCCAATGGTCATATTGGCCAGCAATCCGCCTCGCCCGTGAATGGGGAAGACATAGCCTTCCTCCAGACCGAAGCGCTGGGCATCCATCATCATCCGCTGCATGCGTTTGAAATGCGGGTCCTGGCCAAACGCCGTCAGCGTTTCGCTCCAACGGAACGGCCGTTGCGCATGCGCGAGATAGCGAATGGCAGGGTCGATCAGCACGAATTTTTTCGTGATATAGACTTGTGGCCATTTTTCCGGCCAACGTCCTGCAATCACCAGCGACATAGGGTTTTGATCAGGTTTTGGACTGCGCACCAGGCCATAATAATCGAATTTATAAAATTCGAGGAGTTTCTCCAATTCTAGGATCAGCTCCTCGCGACTTCGGCATCCCTGAGATACAGCCAAAAACTGTATGAGATGATTGACACTCACACGCACCCCCTAGGTCCAGCACCACACTGAACATTAACATTCTCTAATTATTATCAAACACTATTTCTTAAAATACACGTTAAGCTTATGTGTTTGTTAATTCGGCTACCTGAAATTTTACCCATAGCAAGCATGGCGAAAAAGAGAATTCCAAAACCGGACTTTGCACAACAAGTGCGGGTCTGTATAGGCAGCGTTCAGGTTCGTCTCCTTAAAATATCGTGATACGATGCCTCAACCGGCCAATTCGAAGCCGATCCGGAGAAACTGACGCCATGTCCCTGTTACAAATTTACTGGCGAGCCTTGCAATATCTTGCCGCTTACCGTCTGAAGGTAAGCATCGTGGTGGCGGCCAATATCATTTTGGCGGTGATCACCATTGCCGAACCGATCCTGTTTGGCTGGATCATCGATGCAATTTCCAGTGGCAAGCCAGTCAAGGATATTCTGTTCCTCTGGGGCGGTTTTGGCATATTCAACACGATTGCCTTCGTACTTGTCGCCCGCGAAGCCGACCGGCTGGCGCATGGCCGCCGGGCCAGCCTGCTGACCGAAGCCTTTGGCCGGATCATTTCCATGCCGCTGTCCTGGCATCACCAGCGCGGCACGTCCAATGCGCTGCATACGCTGCTGCGCGCCAGCGAGACGCTGTTTGGCCTCTGGCTGGAATTCATGAGAACCCATCTGGCCACGGCGGTGGCGCTCGTGTTGCTGGTGCCGACTGCCTTTTCCATGGATGTGCGCCTGACACTGGTGCTGATCGTGCTTGGCCTGATCTATGTGGTGATCGGCAAGACGGTGATGGACAAGACCAAGGATGGACAGGCATCCGTCGAGGGCCATTATCACACGGTGTTTTCTCATGTCAGCGACACGATCGGCAATGTCTCGGTCGTGCATAGCTACAACCGTATCCAGGCCGAAACCGCAGCGCTGAAGACCTTTACCAGCAGGCTGCTCGACGCTCAGTATCCGGTGCTGGACTGGTGGGCCATTGCCAGCGGCCTCAATCGCATCGCCTCTACGGCTTCGATGCTGATCATCCTGATTATCGGCACCATGCTGGTGCAGAGCGGCGAATTGCGGGTCGGCGACGTTATTGCCTTCATCGGTTTTGCCAATCTGCTCATCGCCCGTCTCGACCAGATGCGCCAGTTTTCGACGCAGATCTTCGAGGCGCGTGCCAAGCTTGAAGATTTCTACGTGCTTGAGGATTCCGTGCAGGATCGTGATGAGCCGGCTGGCAATCGCGATTTGCAGGCTGTGCGCGGCGATGTGGAGTTCCGTCACGTCTCCTTCGATTTCGCCAATACGACCCAGGGCGTCAAGGACGTGTCCTTCACGGTCAAGGCGGGACAGACGATTGCCATCGTCGGGCCGACCGGTGCCGGCAAGACGACCTTGATCAACCTGCTGCAACGGGTGCATGAGCCGCAGCAGGGCCAGATCCTGATCGATGGCGCCGATATCTCCACCATTACCCGCCAGTCGCTGCGCAACTCGATTGCGACCGTGTTTCAGGATGCGGGCATTCTCAACCGGTCGATTGCCGATAACATTCGCATCGGGCGCGAGAATGCGACGGATGAGGATATCGTCAAGGCGGCCGAGGCTGCGGCGGCGACCGACTTCATCGAAAGCCGTCTCTCTGGTTTCGATACTGACGTCGGCGAGCGTGGCAACCGGCTATCGGGCGGTGAACGGCAGCGTATCGCCATTGCCCGCGCCATCCTGAAGGATGCGCCGATCCTGGTGCTGGACGAGGCAACCAGTGCGCTGGATGTCGAGACCGAAGCACGGGTGAAGGCCGCTATCGACCGGCTCCGCCAGAACCGCACGACATTCATCATTGCCCACAGACTATCGACCGTGCGCGAAGCCGATCAGGTTCTGTTCCTCGACCATGGCCGTATCGTCGAAATGGGTGGCTATGACGAATTGAGCGCCAAGGGTGGCCGTTTCGCAGCCTTGCTGCATACCAGCGGTCTGCTAAACGATGACGACAAGGCAGTGGTGAAGGCCGGATAATTCAATTAATCTAGCTGGTGAAAAGGCGCGGTTCCGAAGGGAGCCGCGCCTTTTGTCTGTCTATGTTCGCCCTCAACCAGGGCGTTTTTGTTATCTTGGACGACCCTATTCCGGCTTTAGCCGGCTCTCAGCCAGTTCTACCCAGAATGCCGTGCCGGTCGGAATAATATCGTCGTTGAAATCATAGCGGGGATGATGGAGCGGCGGGTCGTCTTCGGTGCGTTTGGTGCCGAGGAAGAAGTAGGTGCCGGGCTTTTCCTGGAGCATATAGGCAAAATCCTCGCCACCCATGGTCGGACGCGGCATATCGAAAACCTTGTCTTCCCCGGCAAAGCGCCTGGCAAGATCGCGCACGTAATCGGTTTCCGCCTTATGATTGACGGTGGCCGGATAGCCTCGCTCATAGTCGATCTCCACGGTCATGCCGTAGCTTGCCGCCTGCCCTTCGGCAATGGCCCGCACGCGGCTTTCCAGTTCATCGCGCACATGATCGTCGAAGCTGCGGATGGTCAGGACCATTTCTGCCCGCTCCGGTATCACATTGCTGGCGGCACCGGCATGAAAGCCGCCGACAGTGACGACGACGGGATCGAGCGGGTGGATATTGCGTGACGCAATGGTTTGCAGCGCCATGACGATGCTCGCGCCTGCCACGATCGGATCGCTGGTGCTTTGCGGCTCGGCACCGTGGCCGCCCCGGCCGATTACGGTGATCTTGCATTCATCGACCGAAGCCATGATCGGCCCTTCCTTGAAGGCAAAATGGCCGAATGCAATGCCGGGTTCGTTATGCAGGCCAAAGACCGCATCGCAGGGGAAGCGCTCGAACAAGCCGTCTTCGATCATCAGCCGTGCACCGCCGAAATTTTCTTCCGCTGGCTGGAAAATCAGATGCACGATGCCATCGAAGTTGCGGCGCTCGGCCAGAATGCTGGCGGCACCGAGCAGCATCGCCGTATGACCGTCATGGCCGCAGGCATGCATCAGGCCGGGAGTGAGGCTGGCATAGTCGAGGCCGGTTTCCTCGGTGATCGGCAGGGCATCGAAATCCGCCCGTAGTCCGATGGAACGCTGACTGGTGCCATTGCGCAGGGTGGCGACAATGCCGGTGCGGGCCAGGCCCCTGGTCACCTCATAGCCCATGGCTTCCAGTTTTCCCGCCACATAATCGGAGGTGTGAAACTCCGAAAGCCCCAGTTCCGGGTGCTGATGCAGGTAGCGCCTGATCTCGACGACATCTTTCATGGCATTGGAGAAAAAGAGAGGCATAGTTAACCTAAAATGTGGATGGTCTGTTTCCGATTCGTAAGCTCCGCCTCGGGCAGAGGATCCTGGATTTGTCGTTCTGGGTTTTATCGCATCGGGGCTTATCGCGTTTGGCTTTTTGACGTCGAAGAAGAGAGGGACACCCTAACACCCGTTCAGCTTCGGTTCAAACTGCGCATTGCAGGGTGGAAGGCTAGGATGAACAGTCTTGCCGACAAATTGTCGGGACAACATCGATCTGCAAAGGTCCGGCAGATGGATGATCCCAAGCAAAGGAAGTGTTTATCGCCGTGAAACTCTGTCTAGAGCATCTCCGCCCGTCTTGCCGGATTGACGGATTACCCGGCCTGACCAAGCCTTTTTTAAGAGGCGCGTCATGGCCGCATTGATTTTCCCGCAACCGCGGGCCTTTCCCTAGGCCCCGTTGCGCATATGTAAGTGCTGCATCCACCCTATGCGGCAGATTTCACTCTTGCTGGTAACAGATTCGAAAACATGTCCCCATCTATGACGCCGTCCACAGCGCCACGCGATACAGAAACCCGCAATATCGATCATAATGATTCGATCCGGGCCACCTATCTGACAATCGATGAGTTGCAGGAAAAATCCAGGGCTCTCGCCACTTCGGTGATGAGCACGCTGCCGGGTTTCTTCGATTTCGATTTCTTCGCGCGGCATAAGGAAAACGAGCGGGAAATCCTGCGCGTCTATCGCACCACCGCCGCCGATGTTGAGGCGGGAGCGACGATTACGCCCGCTGCCGAATGGCTGCTGGACAATCACTACATTATCGAAGAAGCGATTCAGGAAGTCCGCCGCGACTTTCCCAAGAAATTCTATCGGCAATTGCCGACCGTCAAGGTGGGCGACCGGATCATTCCCCGCGTCATGGCGCTGGCCTGGCTCTATGTGGCTCATACCCATTCCACAGTGACGCGTGAAAGCATGACGGCGCTGGCGGAAGGCTATCAGTCCGAGCATTCGCTTGAAATTGGCGAATTGTGGGCCCTGCCTTCCATGGTGCGCTTCGTGCTGGTGGAAAACCTGCGGCGCATTTCGACCCGGGTGGAAAAATCCCGGCAGATGCGGCGCAAGGCCAATGAGGCCGCCGACGAAATCGTCCGGCTGAATGACGAGGCCGCCTGCCGCGAATATTTGAAGCAGCTGGAATCGCTTGCCGACGACAATACATTTGCGACGCAGTTTCTGTACCGCCTGCGCAACGGTTCGCAGACATCCGCCGTTGCCGTCAGCTGGCTGGAGAAGCGGTTGGAGGCCAATGGCCGCACCACCGAAGAGGCGATGGCCGCCGAGCATAACCGGCTTTCGTCCGGCAATGTCAGCATGGGCAGCATCATCAAGGGCTTGCGCACCATCGACGATACTGAATGGTCGGTTTGGGTCGAAGAGGTCAGCCATGTTGACAAGATCCTGCGCAGCCACAGCGACTACGAAGCGCTGGATTTCGGCTCGCGCAACAGCTACCGCAACACCATCGAGAAGCTGGCGCGCCGCTCCGACAAGAGCGAGCTGGAAATAGCCCAGATCGCCATCGATCTGTCGAAGGCCGCCGCCTCGACCGGTGATCTCTCCGATGCGCCGTCCAATGTCGGCAGCGTGTTGGTGGGCGCGCAGAAGGAGGCGCTGGAGCGTGCGGTCGGTTACCGCGTGCCTGCGCATATAGCCATCACCCGCAGCTTCAAGCGGTTGCATTGGCTTGCCATCGCCCTGCCCGTCCTGGCGCTGACGGCATTGGCTCTGGCACTTGTCGCCTGGTACCTGTCTTATGCTGGCCTGTCGGTGCCGCTGATCACGCTTCTTGTGGTGCTGTTTGCCCTGCCGGCGTCGGAAGGCGCTACAGGCCTGTTCAATACGCTGGCCACCTTTGTGCTGAAGCCGGCTCGCCTGGTCGGCTATGAGTTCAAGGAAGGCATTCCGGACGATGCCCGCACGCTGGTTGCCGTTCCCTGCATGATCTCCAAGCGCGACCATGTCGATGAACTGGTCCGCAATCTGGAAGTCCATTACCTCACCAATCCGCGTGGCGAAGTGTATTTCTCGCTGCTCAGCGACTGGCCGGATGCCAAGGTCGAAGAGACCGAAGCCGATCTCGAAGTGCTGGAATATGCCAAGCGGGAAATGGCTGCGCTGAACGCCCGCTACAACGAAGACGGCAAGACCCGCTTCTATTTCCTGCATCGCCGTCGGCTGTTCAACCCCCAGGAAGATTGCTGGATGGGTTGGGAACGCAAGCGGGGTAAGCTGCACGAGTTGAACCTGCTGTTGCGCGGCGACAAGGACACGTCCTACCTGCCGGGCGCGAACACGGTGCCGGATGGCGTGCAATATGTGATGACGCTGGACGCCGACACCCGGCTGATGCGCGATGCCGTGACCAAGATGGTCGGCAAGATGTATCATCCGATCAATCGGCCCGTGCATGACCCGAAAACCGGTCGTGTGGTCAGCGGTTACGGCATTCTCCAGCCGCGCGTCACCCCGTCGCTCACCACCGGCAAGGACGCCTCGGTGTTCCAGCGGGTGTTTTCGATCAATCGCGGTCTCGATCCTTACGTCTTTACCGTATCTGACGTTTATCAGGACATTACCGGCGAAGGCAGCTTCACCGGCAAGGGCCTTTACCATGTCGACGCATTCGAGCGGGCCATCAAAGGCCAGATCGACGAAAATACCGTCCTCAGCCATGACCTGCTGGAAGGCTCGTTTGCCCGCTGCGCGCTGGTGACCGATGTCGAGCTGGTCGAGGATTTCCCGACCCGTTACGAAGTGGAAATTTCCCGCCAGCATCGCTGGGCGCGCGGCGACTGGCAATTGCTGCCTTATATCCTCGATCCGAAGCGTGGCATTACCTCGCTTGGCCGCTGGAAAATGGTCGACAACCTGCGCCGCTCACTGACCCCGATTGCCTGGTTCGCCGCGTCTGTGATCGGCTGGTTCGCCATGAGCCCGATCGACACGCTGATCTGGCAATTGCTTCTGATTTTCTCGCTGTTCGTTGCGCCGACAATCTCGCTGATCAACGCACTGGTGCCACGCCAGACGGATATCGTGCCAAGCGCGCATTTCCAGTCGCTCTGGGCTGATTTGCGCGGCGCCAATGCGCAGGTGGCACTGCGTATCGTGTTCATCGCCGACATGGCCTGCATGATGGCCGATGCCATCGTGCGCTCGATGTATCGCCTCCTGGTCAGCCGCAAGCTGTTGCTGGAATGGCGCACCGCCGCCAGTATCCAGTCCGTGGCGCAAGGCAGCATTCCCACCTATTACCGCACGATGCGCTATGCGCCGACGCTGGCCCTCATCGCTTTCGGCCTATCGGCCTATGAAGCCGGTTACGGCGCGCTGATCGGCCTGCCCTTCACGCTGATGTGGGTGCTGTCGCCGCTGGTCGCCTGGTATGTCAGCCAGTCTGCCGAAACGGAAGATCGGCTGCTGGTGCCGGAAGAAACCGTCATCGAGCTGCGCCGCATCGCGCGCCGCACCTGGCGCTACTATGAGACTTTCGCCAATGCCGGCGAACACTTCCTGCCGCCGGACAATTTCCAGGAGACGCCGGAGCCGGTGGTGGCGCGGCGCACCTCGCCGACCAATATCGGCGTCTATCTTCTGTCGATTGTTTCGGCCCGTCACTTTGGCTGGCTTGGTTTCGAGCAGACCATCGAAAAGCTGGAACAGACCATCGGCACCGTCGAGAAGATGGACAAGTTCCGGGGCCATCTTTACAACTGGTATCATACCGATACGCTGAAATCGCTCGGCAACCGCTATATTTCGGCGGTGGATAGCGGCAATCTTGCCGGTCATCTGATTGCGATTTCGTCCGCCTGCCGTCATTGGGCCGAAGCCCCGTCCGCCCATCTCCAGGGCAGCCTGGACGGGATCGGCGATGTCGGCGGCATCCTGATGGAAGCATTGAAGGAACTGCCCGACGACCGCAAGACCGTGCGCCCGTTGCGCACCCGTCTCTACGAGCGGATCATCGGCTTCAACAATGCGCTGGCCTCGGTCAAGCGCGAGCATGAATTCGCCTCGATCCGGGTGATCAACCTCGCCGTTCTGGCGCGCGACATCCAGAAGCTGGCGGCCAATCTTCACCACGAGCTGCGCTCCGACAAGAGCACGGACCTGCTGCGTTGGAGTGAGGCGCTGGTGGCGGTCTGCGAATCCCATATCGCCGATAGCGCCTTCGACCTCTCCAACATCGAGCCACTGCGCCAGCGTTTGGCCAGCCTGCGCGACCGCAGCCGTGACCTCGCGTTCTCGATGGATTTCGCCTTCCTGTTCCGCAAGGAACGGCGTCTGCTCTCCATCGGTTACCGCGTCGAAACCATGGAACTCGATGAGGCCTGCTACGACCTTCTGGCCTCTGAAGCCCGTCTGACCTCGCTGTTTGCCATTGCCAAGGGCGATCTGCCCACCGAGCATTGGTACAAGCTGGGCCGTCAGGTTGTGCCGATTGGCTCGCGTGCGGCGCTGGTCTCCTGGTCCGGTTCGATGTTCGAATACCTGATGCCGCCGCTGGTCATGCAGGAACGGCAGGGGGGTATTCTGAACCAGACGAACAACCTGATCGTCAAGGAACAGATGAACCACGGCAAGCGCCTCAATATCCCCTGGGGTATTTCGGAAGCGGCCTTTAATGCCCGCGACCATGCGCTGGCCTATCAATATACCAATTTCGGCGTGCCCACCCTCGGCCTGAAGCGTGGCCTTGGCCAGAACGCGGTCATCGCGCCTTATGCGTCGATTCTCGCCAGCCAGTACGATCCGAAGGCGGCGGCTGAAAACCTGAAAAAGCTCCGGGCGCTTGGCGCGCTTGGCGCCTATGGTTTCCATGACGCTGTCGATTTCACTCCGACCCGCGTGCCGAAGGGCAAGACCTGCGCGGTGGTCTACAATTACTATGCCCACCACCATGGCATGTCGATTGCGGCGATTGCCAACGTCACCTTCAACGGCTTGTTGCGCGAGCTCTTCCACGCCGATCCGGTGATTGAGGCGGCAGAACTGCTGTTGCAGGAAAAGGCACCGCGCGAAATTCCTGTGATGAGCGCCAAATACGAGCCGCAGACCCCCGGCAAGGGCCAGGCCGACCTGCTGCGTCCGGAAATCCGCACCATTACCGATCCGCTCTCCAAGGACCGCGAACTGGTTCTGCTGTCGAACGGCCATTATTCAGTGATGCTGACGGCCACCGGCTCCGGCTTCTCGCGCTGGAACGGCCTGTCCGTTTCCCGCTGGAAGGCCGATCCGACCGAAGACCGCAACGGCACCTTCATCTTCCTGCGCGATACGGCGTCGGGCGAATGGTGGTCAACCACCGCTGCGCCGCGCCGTACGGCTGAAGAAAAGACCCGCGTCGTCTTCAGCGATGACAAGGCCGAATTTACGAAGTCCGTCGGCGATATCACCTCGACTGTCGAATGCGTTGTTGCCACCGAGCATGACGCCGAAGGCCGTCGTGTCACCCTGCTCAACACCGGCACTGAGGACCGCTTCATCGAAGTGACCTCCTATATGGAGCCGGTTCTGTCGAGCGACGACAATGACAATGCGCATCCGGTGTTCTCGCGGATGTTCGTGAAAACCGAACTTGGCCGCAAGGGCGACGTGATCCGCATCGAGCGCAACAAGCGTTCGCCGAGCGATCCGGATATCTGCGTGGCGCATCTGGTCTCCGATACGTCGGGGCCGGGCCGCAATACCGAATTTGAGACCGACCGCTACAAATTCATCGGTCGGGGTCGCACGCTGGCCGAGGCTGCGGCCTTCGATCCGAATGCGGCTCTGTCGGGTTCGGACGGGTTTACTCTCGATCCAATCGCCAGCTTCCGCCGCGTGTTGCGCGTTCCCGCTGGCAAGAAGGTCAGCGTGGTCTACTGGACCATCGCCGCCCCGAGCCGTCAGGAAGTGGATGTGGCCATCGAACGCTATCGCCATCCCGATGCGTTCAACCATGAAATGCTGCATGCCTGGACCCGTACCCAGGTCGAGATGCGCCATATCGGCATCACCTCGCAGCAGGCGGCAGCGTTCCAGCAGCTTGGTCGCTACCTGGTCTATCCCGACATGCATCTGCGGGCCGATCCGGAAACCGTGCGCGCTGGTCTTGCCTCGCAATCGGCACTGTGGCCAAACTCGATCTCCGGCGATTATCCGATCTTCGCGGTGCGCATCAATGACGAGATGGACACCGAAGTGGTCCGCGAAGCTTTGAGCGCCCAGGATTATCTGCAACGCCACGGCGTGGTGACCGATGTCGTGATCCTCAACGAGCGGGCCGCATCCTATGCCCAGGATATGCAGCATGCCCTGGAACAGTTGGCTGAAGGCATGCGCACCAAGCAGGCCGAAGGCGGCCAGCAGCATGTGTTTGCGGTGCGCCGCGACCTGATGGACGAGAGCGGCTGGAATGCCGTGCTTGCCGCAGCGCGCGTCGTCCTGCATGCCCGCAATGGCAAGATCACCGATCAGGTTACCCATGCCGCCGAGCTGTTTGCAGCGCCGCGTGGTGTGGATGCCATTGACGCCGACTGGTATCCGCCGGTGCCGGTCATGGCTGGCCGTGCCGATCTTGTTGCTCCAATCATTGATGGCAGCGATCTGGAGTTCTGGAATGGCTATGGCGGCTTTGCTGCCGATGGTGCCGAATATGTGGTGCGGCTTGGCCCCGGCCAATCGACACCGCAGCCGTGGATCAACGTGATCTCCAACGACAATTTCGGCTTCCATATCGCAGCCGAAGGCTCGGGCTTCACCTGGAGCCGCAATTCGCGCGACTATCAGCTGACGCCATGGTCGAACGATGCTGTCACCAACCGCACGGGCGAGGCCTTCTATGTGGCCGATCTCGACAGCGGCGAGGTGGTCAGCCCGATCTCGGCAGCCAGCAACCGTCAGGACGTGGTGTATGAAACCCGTCATGGTCTTGGCTATTCGGTGTTCTCGACCGAGGCTGCTGGTCTCGCCGTGGAACTAACCGTCACAGTCGATCAGGTCGAGCCTGTCCGCTTTACCCGGCTTACGATCCGCAATACCGGTGACAGTGCTCGTCGCCTGCGCAGCTACGGTTATGTCGAATGGATTCTCGGCAACAACCCGCAGAAGACGGCTGCCTTCGTGCTGCCGTCCCATGATGCGGAAACCGGCGCGCTGCTGGCAACCAACCCCTATAGCATCGACTATTCGGGTCGCTTCGCCTTCCTGACCGCCGTGGAAACGGCGACGGGCTTTGCCTCCAGCCGCCGTGAATTCATCGGTCGGCATGGGGATATCAAGATGCCGCAGGCCGTGGCCAAGGGCTCGCCGCTGTCAGGCTCCATCGATCCGGAAGGCGATCCCTGCGCGGCACTGGCCTTTGACATCACCTTGCAGCCGGGGGAAGAAGCCTCGGTCACCTTCCTGTTGGGCGATGCCGAAAGCATCGAACAGGCGCGAAGCGTGATTGCGGCTGCCAAAGCCAAGGGCTTTGAAGGCGCGCTTTCCGAGGCCAAGTCCTTCTGGGGTGATTTCACCGGCCACATCAAGGTGAAGACTGGCGACAAGGCCTTCGACCATATGGTCAATCACTGGCTGCCCTATCAGACGCTGGCTTGCCGCATCAAGGCACGCGCCGGTTTCTATCAGGCATCGGGAGCCTATGGTTTCCGCGACCAGTTGCAGGACAGCCTGGCCTTCCTGCTCTACCGGCCAGAGCTCGCCCGTGACCAGATCCTCAATGCTGCTTCACGTCAGTTTAAAGAAGGCGACGTGCAGCATTGGTGGTTGCCGCAGAACGGTGCTGGTATTCGCAGCACAATCTCAGATGACGTGGTCTGGCTGGCCTATGCTGTCCATTCCTATGTCACGGCCACCGGCGACAAGGCGATCCTGGATACAGACGTCAGCTTCCTCGATGGTCCGACGCTGGCCCTTGGTCGTCACGATGCCTTCTTCAAGCCGGAAATTTCCGCTGAAAAGGCACCGCTCTATGAACATGCGGCCCGGGCGCTCGATCTCGCCATCACTCGCACCGGCACCAACGGTCTGCCGCTGATCCTTGGCGGCGACTGGAACGACGGCATGAACCGGGTCGGCGTTGCCGGGCGCGGCGAAAGCGTCTGGCTCGGCTGGTTCCTGGCCAATGCGTTGACGGTGTTCACGCCCTTTGCCGAGGAGCGCAAGGATTCAGCCCGCGTCAAGGCCTGGGCGAAATACCTGAAGAGCCTGAAGGCAGCGCTGGAAAAAGCTGGCTGGGATGGCGATCACTACCGCCGTGGCTATTTCGACGATGGCGATCCGTTGGGCTCCGATCAGTCGGATGAATGCCGGATCGATGCCATTGCCCAGTCCTGGTCGGTTCTGTCTGGCTTTGCCGAGCCGGAGCGTCAGCAGCAGGCCATGAACTCCGTGGTCGGACGCCTGATCGATGATGAAGTGGGTATCGTTCGTCTCTTCACACCGCCGTTCGAAAAGAGCCGTCTGGACCCGGGCTATATCAAGTCCTATCCGCCGGGCGTGCGCGAAAACGGCGGTCAATATACCCATGCGGCGATCTGGACGGGTCTGGCTCTTTCCAAGCTTGGCCGCAATGACGAGGCCTGGAAAGTATTCTCGATGCTGAACCCGGTTCATCATGCCGAGACCACGGATGAAGCCGATCGTTACCGTGTCGAGCCCTATGTCGTGGCAGCCGATGTCTATGGTGGCCCCGGCTATGAAGGACGCGGCGGCTGGACCTGGTATACCGGCTCGGCTGGCTGGCTCTACCGTTTCGCGCTGGAAGGTTTCCTCGGAATCCACCGTCAGGGTGAGGGCATCAGCCTGAAGCCCGCTTTGCCCTCCAGCCTCTCCTCCTATGAGGCAGAGGTCAGCATTGGCGGCAAGGCCGTGGCGATCACCGCAAGCCGCAAGGCCGATGGTTCCGGCTACGAGGTGACTGCCAACGGCGCGGCCGTCACTGAAAAGGACGGAGCTTTCGCCATCAGCCTGTAGTGATCAGCTAACCTGACACGAAAAGCGGCTGGGAGTTTTCTCCCAGCCGCTGATCAAAGTATTGATGTTTCTTCTCAATGACGGCAAATGCGAGCTGCCGAGAGAAATTATGGGCGGCTTGTAAGGAGCTTTATTCCTGCCACGGTGAAAAAGACGCCCAAAGCTGTGTCAATCCAACGACGCGCTCTGTCGTATAATGCCACAACGCGCTTGGTGGAGAAGGCGACAGCATATGCAGTATGCCCGACAACCGATAAAATCGTGGTTCCAATCACAATGATGAGTGCTGTGGACGTGGGTGCGGAATCCGCAAGACCAAGCGACATGATTGCAATCCACGTCAGGGCAGCTTTAGGGTTGGTCAACTGAATAGCCAAGCCGCGCAAAAAGAATACATACAGGTTCCCTGCGGTTAGGACGGAGAGGTCTATGTTTGGTTTTGCGGACGCTGCCGAGCGAAAAGCCTTGAACGCGAGCCAAAGAAGATACAAACCGCCAGCGATCTTGATGACCGTCAGCACAGATGCATAAGCGGTGATCAGCGCCGTCAGTCCAATCGCTGTCATAGACGCCCACAGCAGAGATCCGGCTGAAATGCCGAGTGCTAAGGCAATGCCTGCTTTACGATTTACGGCCATTGAGGTGCCGATGACCGATAAAATATTGGGGCCGGGACTGAACATTCCGAGCGCAAAGGCCCCGAAAGCAAGTCCAATTTCAGGTAAATGCTCCATATTCTCTATCCTCCATCTCGTCAGCTCTTCCTATCGGCAGGATAAGGCGTTGCCAGCAGCAGGACCAGCCCAACACCGAGAAAGATGACCAAACTCGCCATGCCCGCCCGCGACGAACCGGTGGCGGTGGTGATCAGGGAAAACGACAGGGTTGCCATGAAGCTGGTGGCGCGGCCCGACAGCGCATAGATACCGAAATAACGGCCTGCCTCCTCAGGAGCGATGCTGCGGGCTAGGTAGGAGCGGGACGAGGCTTGAACCGGGCCGAAGGCAAGGCCGATCAGGATGCCGTAGAGAATATAGACTTTCTCCGCCGCCGTGCCGAACAGGCTGCCGGTACTATCAGGCGAAAGCGGTATCAAGCCGAAGGCGGTGAAGCCGGGACCGGTGGAAATGATGCCGAAGGTGGCCGTCAAAAGCAGGATCAGGCTGATGATCACCATGGTTTTCGAGCCGAGCGCCGCATCCAGCCGACTTGCAAGGGCGCAGCCGAAAATGGCGACGACATTGAGAATGATCCCGTAAATGCCGATTTCCATCGTCGACCAGCCGAACATGCCAGCGGCAAACACCCCGCCGAGGATCAGCAGGCCGTTGACGCCGTCCTGATAGATCATCCGGGCAATGAGAAACCTCAGGATACCTGCCCGCTGCCGCACCTCGCGCAATGTGGCCTTGAGGTCGGAAAGCCCGGCTTTCACGGCCTTGCCAAACGGATCGCCCTTCTGCTGGTCGGGTGTGAAGAAGAACATTGGCAGGATGAACAATAGATACCAGAGCGCCGAGACCGGCCCGGTGACGCGGGCGTCCTCGCCCGTTGCGGCGTCTAGACCAAACAGCGGCGTGCTGCCCAAAATGGTCTTGCCCGTGTCGGGATTGGCGGCGACGAACAGCACGACGGCAATCAACACGATCATCCCGCCGAGATAGCCGAGCCCCCAGGCCATGTTGGAAATCCGGCCGACATCCTTGGCGCTCACCAGGCGTGGCATCATCGAATCGTTGAAGACGATGGAGAATTCGGCGGCGATCGAGGCAAGGCTGAACAGGATGAGCGGAAAGATCACCGGCGAGCCGGGAACCGCTTCCCACAGCAGCAGAAGACAGGTGATCTTGATCACCGAAAAAAAGGCGATCCAGGGCTTGCGTGAGCCGCTGCGGTCGGCAATGGCACCGAGAACCGGAGAGAGCAGGGCGATCACCACGGAGGCGACGGTGGCGGCATTGCTCCACGCAGCCTGTGCGCTGACCGGATCGCTGGTGAAGCGGGAGACGAAATAGGGACCGAAAATAAAGGTCGTGACCACGGTGAAGAAGGGCTGGGCGGCCCAGTCGAACAGCATCCAGCCCCATATGCCGGATCTGCTGGCCTGCCTTGTCTGTGCATCTGATTGCATTGTCGTGCCTGTCGCCGCCGATGATCTCGGCGGCGACACTGGCATTATCTCATGACAGCTTCAATGGGGCCGGTTTCCAGCCCAATGAAGTAATGTGCCAATTACGCAGCACCTTGAGCGATGTCCGTCAGCAGGCTGGCGGCAACGGTGAGACGCGACAGGCTGGGATCGCCTTCCGTGAGCGCGATCAACTCGCTGCCCAATCTGTTGATCCGCAACGCATCCGCAGAGCGCCAGGCGGCAACCGGATCGCGGCTGTCCCCGTGCTGGGTTAGAGCCTGGACGATGATATTGCGCCGCGCCTTCAGCACCAGATCCAGGCTGCGCAGCCGGGCCAGGCTGTCGTAATGGTCGCTGGTCGGGATTTTTTCGACCGACGCCAGCAGCCTGCCGATCCGGAAGATTTCGCTGACCTTGTAATAGCCTTCCGTTGCCTTTTGCAGGCTGGCATCGGCCCGAAGTGCGACGGAAATCACCTCCGGGGTTACTGTCAGGCTCCACAATTCGGCGAGGTCCTCGGCCAGATCCTCCGGCACGCCCGCAGCGGTCATGGCGCTGGCCTCGGCACCGATCTGCGCTGAGAAATCGGCAGGCGTGACCGAGCGGCTGAAGCCCTTGAAGGATTTGATCGCGCTTTTCAACTTGCGCACCACATCCGACAGGTCACCGGCGGCCAATCGAGTATCAATGGCCAGTTTGGTGAAGACGCGGTAGACCGTGGCGACCCGCTGGTAGAGATCGTTCTGTGCTTCGCCGGAAATTTCCCCATCCAGGGCGTCGATCCGGTCCCAATAGGCCCGCAGATCCAGCCCATCGCGGGTCAGAAGGGCGGCTCTGGCAATATCCTCCGCCGTACCGCCGGTCGCGTCGCTCATCCACGCCATGAAGCCGGGGCCGCCACGGTTGATGATGTGGTTGGCAAGCACAGTCGCAATGATTTCACGATGCAGCCGATGGGTGGCAATGTCATCGGCATAAGGCCGGCGCATTTTCTTCGGGAAGTAATTGCTGAGAATGCTGGCGCAATAGGGATCGTCAGGCAGACTGGTTTCGACCAGATCGTCGAACAGCGAGATCTTGGCGTAGGACAGAAGCACACCGATTTCCGGCCGTGTCAGCGATTGGCCGCCAGCATAGCGTTCGGCCAGTGCCGCATCATCCGGCAGGGTTTCCACCTTGCGGTTCAGCCGGCCAGAAGCCTCTAATACGGTCATCAACCGGGAGAGTTCATCGCGATTGGCGCTGCCCTGACGCGCCACTAGCGAAATCGCCAGGGATTGGAGATAGTTGTTGCGCAGCACCAGCTCTCCGACTTCCTCGGTCATCGAGGCAAGCAGTTTGTTGCGGGCCGGGAGATCGAGGCGACCGCTTGATACCGCCGTTGACAGGGCAATCTTGATATTGACCTCGACGTCGGAGGAATTGACGCCTGCCGAATTGTCGATGGCATCGGAATTGCACCGTCCGCCCTTCAGCGAAAAGGCAATGCGGCCCTTCTGGGTGACTCCGAGATTGGCGCCTTCGCCGATCACCTTGGCACCGACCTCATCCGCCGTAATGCGGATTGGGTCGTTGGCACGGTCGCCAACCTCGGCGTCGGTTTCCGACAACGCCTTGATATAGGTGCCGATACCACCGAACCACAGCAGATCGACCGGCGCCTTCAGGATCGCGGTCATGATTTCGAACGGTGTCGCCACTTTCTTGGCTAGGCCAATTGCCTCGGCGGCTTGCGGGGTCAAGGTGACGGATTTTTCTGTCCGCGAAATGATCATCCCGCCCTTGGATAGCAGTGCCTTGTCGTAATCCTGCCAGCTGGAGCGGGCGAGCCCGAACATCCGCTTGCGTTCCTGGAAGGATTTTTCCATGTCCGGATCGGGGTCGATGAAAATGTCGCGGTGGTCGAAGGCGCCGATCAGCCGGATCTTGCGTGACAGCAGCATGCCATTGCCGAATACGTCGCCCGACATGTCACCGACGCCTGCGACCGTGAAGGGCGTCTTCTGGAGATCGACACCCATTTCGCGGAAATGCCGCTTGGCGGCTTCCCAGGCGCCGCGGGCGGTGATGCCCATTTTCTTGTGGTCATAGCCAGCGGAACCGCCCGACGCGAAGGCATCGTCCAGCCAGAACCCGGCCTCGCGGGCCAGACCGTTGGCCGTATCGGAAAAGGTTGCCGTGCCTTTGTCGGCGGCGACGACGAAATAGGGGTCGTCTCCATCCAGCCGCACCGTATCGGCAGGGGCGATGACCGCGCCATCCCTGATATTGTCGGTGATCGACAGCAGCGTGCGGATATAGGTCATATAGGCTTCACGGCCCGCCCGCAGGTAGTCTTCACGGTTGGCGGGACTTGGCAATTGCCGGGGAAAGAAGCCACCCTTGGCACCGACAGGTACGATTACCGCATTCTTGACCTGCTGCGCCTTGACGAGGCCAAGCACTTCGGTGCGGTAATCCTGGGCGCGGTCCGACCAGCGCAGGCCGCCACGGGCAACCTTGCCGAAGCGCAGATGCACGCCCTCGACCTCGACCCCATAGACAAACATTTCCCGGAACGGACGCGGTTGCGGCAGGCCGTCCAATTGCTGCGGATCGAATTTGAAAGCCAGCATCGGCTTGACATTGCTGCTGCTGTTTTTCTGGGAAGAGGGGCTTTTCTGGAAATAATTGGTGCGAAGGGTCGAATCAACAGCGTTCTGGTAGCGCCGCAAGATGCGATCCTCATCCAGGCTCGGTACAGAGGCGAGCGCCGTCTCAATACCGTCGCGCAGTTCCGCCAGTTTGCGCGGACGCGATTTTTCAGAAAGCTTGGGATCGAAAGACTGGTGGAACAGGGTGAAGAGATCGGCGGTGATGCCAGGATATTTGTTCAGCGTTTCGGCAATATAGGTGAGGGAATAGACCAGACCCGCCTGGCGCAGATAGGCGGCATAGGCGCGCAGAACAGCCACTTCGCCGACATTCAGCCCGGTGCTCAACACCAGCCGGTTGAAGGCGTCGTTGTCGACCACGCCATTGAAGACGGCGAGGAACGTGGCCTCCACACGGGCGCCATGCCGGGCAATGTCGAAATCCTGGCCAGCGCGAACCGCCAGTTCCATATCATGCAACACGACCAGCCGATCTCCGGTCTTGTTGGCGGTTTGGTCGGCTCCCTTGACCGTAATGTCGAAGGTTCGTTCGCTGACGACGCTGAAGCCGAGATTTTCCAGCAGCGGCACGCGCCGCGATAGCGGCAGATGATGACCGGCGTGGAACACCTTGAGATACAGCGTCTGGCCGTCCGCTGTCTGGCGATTGTGGAAGGCGATGGAGGCTTTCGCGCCGGACAGGCAGGTCTGGATATGGCTGAGATCGGCGACGGTCTCTTCCGGTGAAAACGCATCCTCGAAGGCGCGGCTGACGACCAGTTGCGGCGATTTCGGCGGCGCAAGGCTGGCGAAGCGGTCATCCCATCGGGCGGTAATGGCCTTGACGGCTTCTTCCAGCTTGTTCTGGGCGATGCGCGGTGTCTTGCCTTCCGACCGACCGATGATGAAATGCACCCGCGCCACGCCACCTTCCGGGAAAGCCGGATAATAAGCCGAGAGGCGGCCATCATAGACCTTGGTGAAATAGGCGCCGATCTTTTCGCGCACCAGCGAATTATATTCCTCACGCGGCACGAAAACCAGCAGTGAGACGAAACGGTCGAAATGGTCGATGCGTTGCAGCACCCGCACCCTTGGTCGCTCGCTCAGATCCATGATCTGCTCGCAGAAGCGCGAAAGCGTTTCGGTATCAATCTGGAACAGGTCGTCGCGAGGATAGGATTCCAGCGTGTTCTGCAATATCCGTCCCGAATGGCTCAAAGGGTCGAAATTGAACTGGCCGGTGACCTTTTCGACCTTGGCGCGCAGCAGGGGAATGTGATTGACCGAATGGGTATAGGCGGTGGCTGTGAACAGGCCGACGACCCGCAACTCACCGACAACCTTGCCCGCCGCATCGAAGCGCTTGATGCCGATATAATCCATATAGGCGCGGCGATGCACCACGGATTTGACATTGGCCTTGGTGACGATCAGGTCATCCGGCCCCTGAAGGAAGGCCAGGATTTCCGGTGTGGTCGTCACTGCATTGCGGCCCTGGCGCAGCACCAGAACATCGGGATCGGAGAGGATGCCCAGTCCACGGCCCTTGTCGCGCTCCAGCTTGGCGTTTGCGCCTTCGCCGGAATAGAGATATTCGCGCATGCCGAGGAAGGTGAAATTATCGTCGCGCAGCCATTCCAGAAAGGCGATGGCTTCGGCCCGCTCTGTCTTGCGCTTGACATTGGACTGCTCGGTCAATTCGGCCATGGCGCTGTCGAGCAGCGAGATCATCGGCTGCCAGTCATTGGCAACGGTGCCGACCTGGGCAACGACGGATTGTAGCCGTTCCGCAAGGCCCCTGGCTTGATCCTCGTTCAAGGGCGCCAGATGCAGTTGGATATAGCTGACCCGGTCGCTGGCTTCAGTCTGGGTGTCGGCGAGTGCCCAGCGACCCTCCGCCTGGACCAGGATCGGATGGATGGTGAGATGAATATCGCGAAACTGGCTCGTGACCTCACCCATGACAGAATCGTAGAGAAACGGCTTGTTGCGGTCGACGATGGATAGCACGCTGAGGCTTGCGCCATCGGCGGCGATGCCTTCGACGGGGGCAATGCGCACCTGCGCTTCCTTGCCCTGCCACTCCTGCAGGTCCTGGCTGGCGCGAAGCGCTGCGGCCCGAAGCATGGCTGCGTCGTAATGCTGGAGATCGTCATCGCTGGCGCGTCCGAAAAGGGCGGCCGGATCGATGAGGCCGGGCTGGTTTTCTCCGGCTGTGGATCTGGCAAGCTCAAAGAGCTGGTCCCGTTTTACCCGTTTTGCTGCAACCACGACTTTCCTCCAAGGCATTTTGCTGCGGTATGATCGTCACTGTGCACTACCAGTGATTTCAGAATCATATCTGTTAGGGCAAATGTGGGTTCCACAAGCCGATTTTTTGTTTTTTTGTTTTTTCTGAAGACAAAATCCTAAAAATCGGCCGAATTTCCGCCGTCAGCCATCAAAATTTGACAAAACTACCTCAAAAGCGTCGAGTAGGATCACACGTTCACGAGGTTTCATCCGTCCATGTCCGAAAGCCCAGCCGGTGCCGTCATCGCCATTTCCAGCCATGTCATTCGCGGATCGGTCGGCAATCGCGCCGCTGTCTTCGCGCTTGAAAGCCTTGGCTTTCCGGTCTGGTCGATGCCAACAGTGGTTTTGCCCTGGCATCCTGGCCACGGTCCCTCCACCCGCATGAGCTTTCCCGACGATGTCTTTGATGCAGCCATCGATGACCTGATCCGGGCACCCTGGCTATCCGAGGTCAAGGCCGTGATGACGGGTTATTTCGGCAGCGCGCGCCAGCCGCTTGCGGTGGCTCGGCTGGTTCAGGCGTTGAAGCAGCATAATCCCGATCTCGTTTACCTCTGTGATCCTGTCATCGGCGATTTGCAGGGCCTCTACGTACCAGAGGCAACGGCGGTTGCGATCCGCGATCACCTGATCCCGTTGGCCGATATCGCCACGCCGAACCGGTATGAACTGGCCTGGATGGCCGGTGCCGGGCTTGAAACCAATGCCGCGATCATCGAGGCGGCCCTGTCGCTCGGACCGTCGTTAATGGCCGTCACCTCTGCAGTTCCGATGATGACGGGCAGTATCGGCAATCTGCTATTGTCGAACCGCAATGCGCTTCTGGCCGAACACCGGGCGATGGACGGGGTGCCGAACGGGTTGGGCGATCTGTTTTCGGCGCTGCTTCTGGCCAGGCTTCTCCAGAGCCATAGCGAGGAAAAGGCCCTGCAACTGGCGACCGCCAGTGTCTATGAGGTGCTGGCCCGCTCGCTGAAGCGTCAGAGTGACGAACTGACCCTGGAACAGGACCAATCGAGCCTGATGACACCGATGGCGCTGGTGCAGATTCGCAGGCTGCTGCATCCGGCCAGCCGACCGGTTCGCTCATGACGTGTAAAGGCGGCCGGCACTGGTGATTTTCCTTGCTTGTCAACCGTGCTGCGGCGCGATAATCCAAAGCCATGACAGATTTTCCAGCTTCTCTCCTCGCCGGTTACAGCAACTTCATGAACGGCCGCTACAGCGACGAGCGGGACCGGTATCGGGCCTTGGCTGAGCAGGGCCAGAACCCCAAAACCATGGTTGTCGCCTGTTGCGATTCCCGATCGGCTCCGGAAACCATCTTCGACTGTGGTCCGGGTGAATTGTTTGTGGTGCGCAATGTCGCCAATATGGTGCCGCCCTATGAGCCGGACGGCCAATATCACTCGACCTCTGCGGCGCTTGAATTTGCCGTCCAGGCATTGAAGGTCGAGAACATCATCGTCATGGGTCATGGGCGTTGCGGTGGTATCCGCGCGGCATTAGACCCGGATTCCGAGCCGCTGTCTCCTGGCGATTTCATCGGAAAATGGATGAACCTGATCAAGCCCGCCGCCGAGCAGATCCAGAATGCCTCTGTGATGACCGATGCTGAGCGCCAGACGGCGATGGAGCGGATTTCGATCCGCAACTCGATTGAAAACCTGCGCACCTTTCCCAATGTCCGGGCTTTGGAAGAGGAAGGCAAACTGGCCATCCATGGTGCCTGGTTCGATATCTCCAATGGAGAATTATGGGTGATGGACCCCGACAGCCGCGATTTCCGGCGGCTTGATCCTTAGAGTTTGTCAGGGAAAAGTGGAAACCGGTTTTCCCGAAAAGACAAACGAAAACAAGAGAATCTAGAGGCTGATTAAACCCGGCAAACTCTATGTAAAACCACAGGTCCCGTTCAGGGACCCGTGGGATTGATCAGATTGCCCGGCTTTACAGGGGTGGCGTTTATTGGCTATCGATCTGCTTGCCGATATAGGCAATCGCCTGTTGATAGACCGTTGCCGCATTCCAGCCGCCGATTGCGGAGAAATTAGGCTCGCCCGGCTGATAGCCAAGGCCCGGCTGCCAGCCATGACCCTTCAGGAAATTGGCCGTGGACGACAGGGCGTCGGCGCGGGAATGGATGAGGTCGATATGGCGGTCGCCATCGCCATCGACGCCGTAGAGCGTGACATTTTTCGGCAGGAACTGCGTCTGGCCGATTTCGCCATGGGCAGCGCCTCGGGAGTTTACGTCCAGATCGCCATCGGCCACCAGTTTCAAGGCAGCGTAAAGCTGCTCACGGAAATAATCGCTGCGGCGACAATCGTAGGTCAGGGTCGAGACAGCGGACAGCGTGTGTTCATTGCCCATGTAGCTGCCAAACCCGGTTTCCATGCCCCAAATGGCGATGATCGGGCCAGCTGGCACGCCGAAACGCCGTTCGATGCTGGCAAACAGCTGGGCATTGGCTCTTTTCATCGATTTGCCGCGGCTGATGATGGTTTGCCCACCGCGCTTTTTCATGAATTCATCGAAGGAGAGCTTGAAGCTCTTCTGGCCACGATCGGCCCGGATGGTCGGGACATTGTAACGCACATTGGCAAAGGAGCGGTCGAGAACCGATTGGCTGATGCCGCGGCCTGCTGCTTCCCGCTTGAAGCCTTCCACCCATTGCTCGAAACCAGCGGACGTATTGCCGCATTGGGCGGCATTTGCAGCCTGTGCTGTCGCCATTGTGGCAAGAGCCGTGAAAGCTATGGCAAAAAACGTCCTGGTTCGCATCGATACCTCGTCTGGAAAAGGGAAGGGGGGCAGTCGCCTTTCGGCTGCATCCGGCTTATCTGCATTCAAGTCGGGCAAGGCAAAACGGCTGAGCGCGATTGCGTCCAGCCGTTGCCGAAATCCCGTCTTAGGCTGCCAGGGCCTTTGGCTTGATCAGGCCGCGATTGACCAGCAATTCCGCGATCTGAACGGCATTGAGAGCCGCGCCCTTGCGCAGATTGTCGGAAACGACCCAGATATTCAGGCCGTTTTCTACCGTGGCGTCCTCGCGGATCCGGGAAATATAGGTGGCATCTTCGCCAGCGCATTCGACGGGGGTGATGTAGCCACCGTTTTCATGCTTGTCGATCACCAGGCAACCGGGTGCTTCGCGCAGGATGTCGCGGGCCTGGTCGGGAGAAATTTCCCGCTCGAATTCGATATTGACCGATTCCGAATGACCGATGAAGACGGGAACGCGCACGGCTGTGCAGGTCACGCGGATCTTCGGATCGAGCATCTTCTTGGTTTCGGCCAGCACCTTCCACTCTTCCTTGGTATAGCCATCTTCCATGAAACTATCGATATGGGGGATGACGTTGAAGGCGATCCGCTTGGTGAACTTCTTGGATTCGACCGGATCGGCGACGAAGACGGCGCGGGTCTGGGTGAACAGCTCGTCCATGCCTTCCTTGCCGGCACCGGATACCGACTGATAGGTGGAAATGACGACGCGCTTGATGGTGGCAAAATCATGCAGCGGCTTCAAGGCCACGACGAGCTGAGCCGTCGAGCAATTGGGATTGGCGATGATGTTGCGGTTCTTGAAGGCGGTGATGGCATCCGGGTTTACTTCCGGCACGATCAGCGGCACATCCGAATCGTAGCGCCAGGCCGAGGAGTTATCGATGACCACGCAGCCCTGGGCACCGATCTTCGGCGACCACTTCTGTGAAATCGTGCCGCCCGCCGACATAAGGCAAAGATCCGTATCGGAAAAATTATAATTTTCCAGATTTTGGACCTTCAGAACCTTGTCGCCATAAGACACTTCCGTGCCTTGCGAACGGGACGAGGCGAGAGCCACGACTTCGCTGACCGGAAAACCGCGCTCGACGAGAATGTTGAGAATTTCGCGACCGACATTGCCGGTGGCGCCTACGACTGCAACTTTGAAACCCATTTTCCTGCTCTCTTTCTGTCTCTCCTCGGTTTTTTGAGGGGGAAGGCGCGTGACCGCGTCTTCCTTGTCCCCGGCCGTGCCGGGGAGAGAGCGGAGGCCAGAGACGTCAGACGGTTTTGGTCGTCGTTTTGGCCTTGGTGGTTGAGGACATGGCAAACGCCATCATCGCCCGGGCAGAGCCTGCCGGTTCCAGATGATCAGCACTGTAAAAGCCGAGTGCGCGCATTCCATGATCCTTTCGCTCTTGCCTTTACCGGGTTTTGTGCCGGTGTCAAGAAATTCACGCTGCAAATAAGGCCCGCGTGCATGCAAATTCCGGAGCGGATTGTCCATTTGCATGCCGACGAACCGGCTGTAACATTAGACGAAAGTCATAAGCCCAAAGCATGCCTCTCGATTTTCCCTGATTTCTGTCAGGCTGTCAGTAATTCGGAGCCGCGAATTGAGCCTTGGAGGAAGGTGCGCGGCCATCGGAGAACTCGTTCTGGAGGAACAGCAATGGCAAATGCCGCAAGCCTGCACGCCGCGCCGCGCAGCATGACCAAGGAAGAGCGAAAGGTCATCTTCGCCTCTTCGCTCGGCACGGTTTTCGAGTGGTATGATTTTTATCTCTACGGTTCGCTGGCGATTTACATCGGCGCGACCTTCTTTTCCCAATATCCTGAAACCACCCGTAATATTTTCACGCTGCTGGCTTTTGCCGCCGGCTTTCTGGTGCGGCCCTTCGGCGCGCTGGTGTTCGGACGGCTGGGCGATCTTGTCGGGCGAAAATATACGTTTCTGGTGACGATCCTGATCATGGGCGCCTCGACCTTCCTGGTCGGTATTCTTCCAGGGTCAGCGACCATCGGCATCGCTGCTCCGATCATCCTGATCGTGCTGCGCATGTTGCAGGGCCTGGCGCTGGGCGGTGAATACGGTGGCGCTGCGACCTATGTGGCCGAACATGCGCCGCATGGCCGGCGCGGCTTCTATACGTCCTGGATCCAGACCACGGCAACGCTTGGCCTGTTCCTGTCGCTGCTGATCATTCTCGGCATCCAGACGGCCATGGGCAAGGAAGCCTTTGCTGCCTGGGGCTGGCGTCTTCCTTTCCTTTTGTCGGTCTTTCTGCTCGCGATTTCCGTCTGGATTCGCATGCAGATGAACGAATCGCCCGCCTTCAAGAAAATGAAGGAAGAAGGCACCCAGTCGAAAGCGCCGATTTCCGAAGCTTTCGGCCAGTGGAAGAATGCCAAGATCGCTATTCTCGCCCTGTTCGGTGCTGTCGCAGGCCAGGCAGTGGTCTGGTATTGCGGCCAGTTTTATGCGCTGTTCTTCCTGCAGAATGTTCTGAAGGTCGATCCACAGGCCGCCAATATCATGGTGGCAATCGCGCTGGCATTCGGCACGCTGTTCTTCGTGGTCTTCGGCTGGCTTTCCGACAAGATCGGTCGCAAGCCGATCATCATGGCGGGGCTGCTTCTGGCCATGGTGACCTATTTCCCACTGTTCAAGGCGATGACCTGGGCTGGCAATCCGGCTCTGGCACAGGCGCAGGATACGCTGAAGGCAACGGTCACTGCCGATCCCAAGGATTGCAATTTCCAGTTCAATCCGACCGGCACGGCAAAATTCACCACCTCTTGCGATATAGCCACGGCGCTTCTGACCAAGAATTCCGTGCCGTATGAAGTGGTGCCCGGTCCGGCTGGCTCGGCTGCGACGGTAAAGCTTGGCGATAGCCAGATCGAAAGCTACGACGCCGTCAAGGCTGGCGCCAATGCCAAGGCTCTGGATGCCGCCCTGCAGAAAAAGATCAATGTCGCCCTGCAACAGAACGGTTATCCGCTGGTTCGGGCGCCGGTTCAGGTCCCCGATAGCAAGCTCGACGGCTTTATCGCCGCCAATGCGGAACTGGGTCTGAGTGCCGACACTGTCCGCACCGGGGCCAAGACCATGGTACCCACGGCAAAGCTCGTCACCGACAAGTTGCTGACCCCGGAAGAGGCAACAGCTGCCGCTGCTCCTGAAATGGCGGTCTATACCGTTGCCAATGGCGGTGCATTCAGGATGGTGGCGGACCCCGCCCAGGTCAAATGGGTGCCGCTGATTGCCGTGCTGACGGTGCTGGTGATCTATGTCACCATGGTCTACGGGCCGATTGCCGCGATGCTGGTGGAAATGTTCCCGACCCGTATTCGCTATACCGGCATGTCGCTTCCCTATCACATCGGCAATGGCTGGTTCGGCGGCCTGCTGCCAGCAACGGCCTTCGCGATGAGCGCGGCCAAGGGCGATATCTATTACGGCCTCTGGTATCCGATCATCATCGCCGGGATGTCCTTCATCATCGGTATGATCTTCCTGAAGGAAACCAAGAATAACGATATCGACGGCTAATCCCTTCCCGTTACACGTCAAGGCGCCCGGAAATCACTTTCCGGGCGCCTTTCTTATGCGCTAAGATCAGGCCGCAGCCGCAGATAAGGACGGGCCCGGTTCCTGTTGGGGTGTCGGGGCCTTGTGCGGCATGTCATACCGTTGACCACCATCCTGGATCAGTTTTTGCCGCAGAACGAGATTGCCGTCGGCGGATAGGCGGAAAACCAGTCCGCGACGAGCAAAGCCGAGCGCTGCGATCCAGGCGAACCAGGCTCCAAACCCCAGGCCAGCCACCACGTCGCTTGGATAATGCGCACCGACCATCACCCTTGTCATGCCGAGCCAGAGGGCGGCGATGGCAAGGATCGGACGATGGCGCGGAGCGATCAGAGCGGCGATCATCATCATTGCTCCGATGGTGGTGGCGTGACCGGACGGAAAGCTTTCAAATCGCGCTGAACCGGCAAAGGGTAGAAAGTCGAAGGCGCCGGTATTGGAAAACTGATCGGGACGAGCCCGGCCGAAGGCCCGCTTGAGCAGATTGGCGGCAAGTCCGGAACCGGCGATCGACAGGAAAGCGTAGCTGCCGAGTGCGCTGACGAACAGCGCCCGGCATCGATCCTCCGCCGTTCTGGCCAATCGTGATGCTGCTGCGGCCTCAAGGGCGATCAGGAAACTGACCAGCAGGCACCAGTCCGATTGGCCGATGCGGGTCAGAACGGTGGCAATCCGGTAAAAGACCGGGCAGGTCAGGCGGCCCGCATTGCCGCTGGCGGTATCGAACAGCAGCGCCATCAACACAACCAGACTTGACCCCGCCCACAGGCATAGACGCGTCCGGCAATCCGGCACACGGCGCCGACTGCTCTTGATCCTGGCAAGAATTGTCATCGCGACCCCCGTGCGCTGCGTCCCTTATCAGAGAACCAGCACATACAGGGGTATGTCTTCAGCTATGTGACACTGCAATCCTGTTCCAGCGCAAGCGTGCGTCTTGCGCTGGAAATCCTTCGATCAACCCGGGCGATCAGTTCATCAGGCCCTGGAATTCGGCGAGAATAGCATCGCCCATTTCGACCGTGCCGACCTGCTTGCAGCCGTCTGCCATGATGTCGCCAGTGCGGATGCCCTTGTCGAGCACGTTGGCAATGGCCTTTTCCAGCTTGTCGGCTTCATCGACCATGGCGAAGGAATAGCGAAGGCACATGGCAAACGAGGCGATCATCGCGATCGGGTTGGCAATGCCGCGACCGGCAATATCCGGTGCCGAGCCATGGACGGGCTCATACAGAGCCTTGCGCTTGCCGGTCTTGGCATCCGGTGCGCCAAGCGAGGCGGAGGGCAGCATGCCGAGCGAACCGGTCAGCATGGCAGCCACGTCCGACAGCATGTCGCCGAACAGGTTGTCGGTGACGATGACGTCGAATTGCTTTGGCGCGCGCACCAGCTGCATGCCGCCGGCATCGGCCAGCATATGCTCCAGCTTGACGTCGGAGAATTTCTCTTTGTGCAGCGCCGTCACCACCTGGTTCCACAGCACGCCGGATTTCATCACATTGCGCTTTTCCATCGAGCAGACCGCATTGCGGCGGGTGCGGGCAAGCTCGAAGGCCACAGCAGAAATCCGCTCGATTTCGTAGGTGTCGTAGACCTGCGTGTCGATGGCGCGCTTCTGGCCATTGCCGATGTCGGTAATGGTCTTCGGCTCACCGAAATAGACGCCGCCGGTCAGCTCTCGGATGATCAGGATGTCGAGGCCTTCGACCAGTTCCGGCTTCAGCGAAGAAGCAGAGGCCAGCGCCGGATAGCAGATCGCCGGACGCAGGTTGGCGAACAGTTCAAGATCCTTGCGCAGCCGCAGCAGGCCGGCTTCCGGGCGCACGTCGTACTCGACGCCATCCCATTTCGGACCGCCGACAGCGCCGAACAGTACAGCATCCGCTGCCATCGCCTTGGCCATGTCAGCCTCGGAAATCGCTGCCCCATGGGCGTCATAGGCGCAGCCGCCGACCAGACCTTCGTCAGTCTCGAAGCCGGCACCCAGCGCGGAATTCATATAGGAAACGATCTTGCGAACTTCGTTCATGGCTTCAGGCCCAATGCCATCGCCAGGAAGAAGGAAGAGTTTGCGAACTGTCATGAGCCGACCTCGTTTGAAACAGGAGTGCGGCGGTTTTATCGGGCGATCAAGGGCAATTCAAGGACGCCAGCGCTGCTAACGGTACGGTTTGGCCATGCTCGATGGCAAAGAAAAAGGCGGAACCTGCGTTCCGCCTTCGGTATGACTGCCACGGGTTGTGACGAATGACTTCAGATCAGGCCCAGGGGCGCGATGCGGCGTTGGACGTCTCGAACGAAGCAATCGCACCGGATTTTTCCATGGTGAGGCCAATGTCATCAAGGCCGTTCAGCATGCAGTGGCGCTTGAATTCGTCGATTTCGAAGCTGATGCTGCCACCATCCGGGCCGGTGATTTCCTGGCTTTCCAGATCTACGGTCACGACGGCATTGGAGCCGCGCTGAGCGTCATCCATCAGCTTTTCCAGGTTTTCCTGGCTGACGACGATCGGCAGGATGCCGTTCTTGAAACAGTTATTGTAGAAAATATCGGCAAAGCTGGTGGAGATCACGCAGCGGATGCCGAAATCCAGCAAAGCCCAAGGCGCATGTTCGCGCGAGGAGCCACAGCCGAAGTTGTCGCCGGCGACCAGGATCTTGGCGTTTTGATAGGCGGGCTTGTTGAGCACGAAATCCAGATTGATCGAGCCGTCCTGATGATACCGGGCTTCTGCAAACAGACCTGTTCCAAGGCCAGTGCGCTTGATCGTCTTCAGGTAATCCTTCGGAATGATCATATCCGTATCGACATTGACGACCGGCAGCGGTGCCGCGACCCCGGTGAGCTTCGTGAACTTTTCCATAGACGTTACCTTCACTGGACCTGAATGAGATTGGCTCTTCGCATAACCGAAAAGCCTGTCGATTTGAAGGAGAATCTTGGAGCCGCTTGCTTCATCGACGCATGGTCTCACGCGTGTACGGCGACCTATTACATATCGATAATGGTACCGCGTCCATCATTCCAGATCCGCACCGGCTGCTGCTCTTCGGGCTGGCGTTTGCGGGCGTGGACCGCAACCGGCTTTGGCTTGAGCGTCAAGGCGCGCCAAGCCAGCGTTCCCGTCAAAACGGCACCGAGCACAAGCGTCAGCGAGAAAGTCAATAAAGCTGCCGCAGTCAAGGCAATGACCCCAAGGCCGAGCAATCCAAGAGCACGAAGGTTCTGCATCATAGTGTTCCTTTCAATGGTTTGAAGGTGGGGCTTCTCCTGACGCTTTACAAGAGTTATTGAGGTCGCAACCCCTATCGCAGTGAAGGTCAGACAACCGAAAGGCGAAGCGCCATGCAGACCAATCCGCCCAATCGCAGACCGCGCTTTCGTCGCTCGTTGCTCAGCGTTCCCGCTATCAACCTTCGTGCATTGGAAAAATCCCTGTCGCTTCCTTGCGATGGAATGATTTTCGATCTGGAGGATTCGGTTGCAGACGGCAGCAAGGCCGAGGCACGCGACATCCTGCGGCAGTTTCTGCAACACGCGGATTTGAACGGTCGTGAAGCCATTATCCGCGTCAATAGCAGTGATACACGCTGGTTTTCCGAGGATTTAGCCCTTGTAGAGGCGATTAAGCCGGACGCGGTTTTGCTGCCCAAGGCTGAACGGGTGGAAGACCTGCACCGGCTTCGCAGTGCAGCCGGGGCGGGGCCTGCCCTCTGGGCGATGATCGAGACACCGAAGGCCGTGCTGACGGCGGCGGAGCTTGCCAGGGCGGGCGCGGCACTGGGGCTGGAATGCCTTGTGGTCGGGCTGAACGACCTGCGCAAGGAAACCCGGGTCCCACCGGGCCTTGGCCGTCAATATCTGGTTCCCTGGCTGATGCAGGTGGTCCTGGCTGCCCGTGCTTACGGACTTGAGGTAATCGACGCGGTTTCCAATGATTTTCGCGATCTGGATGGGTTCGCAGCGGAATGTAGCCAGGGCCGTTCGATGGGTTTTGACGGAAAGATGCTGATCCACCCGGCCCAGATCGAGGCGGCCAACCGGTATTTCGGTCCATCGGAAGCCGACATCGCTGAGGCGCGGGCGATTGTTGCGGCTTTTGCCGCGCCGGAGGCAGCGCATCTCAATGTCATCAATCTGGATGGCAGGATGATCGAGCGGCTGCATGTCGCCGAAGCCGAGCATCTTCTGTCCAAGCTGTCTCTTCTTGAACCAAAACCATCATCTCCAATCCAGAAAGGATAATCCCCATGAAAGTCTATCGTTTTCTCACCGGTCCCGACGACGCCACCTTCTGTCACCGGGTGACCGATGCCCTTAACAAGGGCTGGGAACTGCACGGCTCGCCCAGCCTGACATTCAACCCTGCCGTCAACCAGACCTATTGCGGCCAGGCGGTGGTGAAGACCGTCGAGGGCAAGACCTATGATCCATCCATGAAGCTGGGTGAACAATAAGCGTTTAAGTCGCTGGCCGGGTGCGAAAATGCATCCGGCTGGAGGGCTGGCTTGAAGGTTTGTCATTATCTCGAATTCGATGCGAATGTTTTGCAGAATTTACCTGTCATTCTTGAATTGGAGCTAATGTGCCGAAATATCGCTCTTGTGAGGTGTATTCGTGCGACCAGTTTTCAAGGCCCATTCGACCGGCAATCCGCACTCCGATTTTGAGGTGAAGCTTGCCTCTGCCCATTCGCGGATCGAGAAGTCCTTTCTCGATGGCGGCGCCGTACTGGTATCGGTGATGGATAATCTCGGCAGTCTGGTGGATAGCCTTGACCAGTTGACAGGCGTTCTGGATGGGAAGACGACGACGGACACCGTACAGGGTCTTCGTAAGACGGTTTCCGATCTCGCCTTGCTGCCCGCACGTGCCTCGGCGCGTCAGGAATCCTTCAGTCAGATCTCCGATCAATGTGCCTCGACCTATTCGCATGTCGAGGAAATGCGTGAGACCATTCGCTACCTTCGCACATTCGCCATCACCGTGAAGATCACCGGGGCGGGCCTTGCCGAGTTCTCGGGCTTTGCCGATGAAATCCGCGAGCGTATCCAGTCCGGTGCCGAGGAAATCGACCGGTTTGCCGAGCAATTGGCGGGTATGCGCGGCCAGTTGGACACGGCACGGGCGTTTTCCGATGGCATCTTGTCGGATTTCAGCAATACTATTCCCACCATTGTCACCTCGCTGACGCTGAGTTCCGACCAGTTGGCAACCCAGCACAAGACCATGGCCGGTATTGCCAATGATGTGAAAGGGCTCACCCGCGCCATTCAGGGCAAGATCGCCAATGTACTTTCGGCCTTGCAGGTCGGTGATATTACACGCCAGCGCATCGAGCATATCCAGAGTAGCCTGGATTATCTGGAGGAATTTTTTGCGGCTGGCGGACTGCGTGACCCGGCTGAAAAAGAGGCGCTCCGCCAGGCTGTCCTGCATCTTGCCCACGCGCAATTGCAGGAATCCCTGGATGATTTCCGGCAGAAATGCACATCGATTTCAGCCAATATGTCGAGCTTTACCAGCGATGCCGCCCGCGTCCTGGCGCTGCGTGACGAATTGAACCAATCGGGCGGCGATAATGACCGCAGCCTGCTGCGCAAGATGGAAAGCGATATCAGCCACGCCTGCGCGCTTTCGGCGCGCGTACAGGACCGCAGCCATGAATCGGATGCTGTCGTCAGTTCCGTTACCCAGTCCGCTCAGGCGCTCCAGGAAGGTATTGAGACGATCCGGTCTATCAAGACCGATATTCACTATATGGCGCTGAATTCCAATCTTCGCTGCTCCCGTCTTGGCGATGCCGGTCGGTCCGTCAATGTCGTCAGTGGCGAGTTGCGCACCTTTGCCGCCAAGCTGGAAACCCCAGCCGATGCCATTGTCGAGGACATGCGCTGCGTCGAAGAGGCGACGGCGTCGCTGACCCGCGACGACAGTGACGACATCAACCATATTCATGAGCCGCTGAACCTGGCGCTGGATAAGATCCGTGTTGTGGCGACGGATATGGAAAAGGGGCTTGAGGCTTTTGGGGCTGAAGGCCAACTGGTGTTCAGCCGGATTAGCGCGGCGGTGACCAAGCTTGATTTCGATGGCGAACTGGGTGGTCTGCTGCTGGATTGCCTGGCAATTGCCGACCGCGCCCGCGGGCATATGCCGCCGCTATCGGCTATTCCCGCTGCTGCACTACCGCTCAGCCAGAAAATCTTTGCCATCTACACAATGGCGCAGGAGCGCGATATTCATCAGCGTTTCCTGCCGTTGCAGGCTGGCTCCGACATGGTCGTGGATCAGGCCGAAGTTTTTGAAGACGATGAACAATTGTTTGCCGGAGCATTGTTTTAGAGTTTGCCTTAGGAAAAGTGGAACCTGATTTTTCCGAAAAGACAAACGAAAACAAGAGAATTTGGAGTCTGTCTGGTTCAATATGAACCTGGCAGACTCCAAAGCATCGCAGCTGAAAAGTGGGTCATCTGTTTTCGGAAAATCCGCTGCAAATACCAAAGCCTCAGCATCAATGGATGTGCAGAAGACATAAAAAAACCCGGCAATGCCGGGCTTTTTTATGTTGGAATGAGCAGGCTTACGCTGCTTCTTCCTGAGTTTCGTCTTCTTCCACGGACTTGCCGCGCTTCGGGCCTTTGGCAAGATTGACTTCCACCAGCCGGACGGCTTCGGTTTCAGACATCTTGTTGACGGCGGCGATTTCACGCGCCATGCGGTCCAATGCGGCTTCATAAAGTTGACGCTCGGAATAGGACTGTTCCGGCTGATGTTCGGCGCGGAAAAGGTCACGAACCACTTCGGCAATGGAAATCAGATCGCCAGAATTGATTTTCGCATCATATTCCTGTGCCCGGCGTGACCACATGGTCCGCTTGACACGTGCCTTGCCCTGAACGACTTTCAAAGCCCGATCGACAAAATCGGTTTCCGAAAGCTTGCGCATTCCAATGGTGACAGCCTTGGTGACCGGCACTTTCAAACGCATTTTATCTTTATCGAAATCGATTACAAAAAGCTCAAGCTTCATGCCCGCGACTTCCTGCTCTTCAATGGCGGTAATCGTACCGACGCCATGGGCCGGATAAACGATCGCCTCACCTGTCTTGAAGCCCTGACGTGTCGAGGATTTTTTCTGCTGGGTCGTCATTCGCTCTAAAAACTCCCTGTTACTGTATCGGCGACAGCCGACCCCAGGCCGAAAGACCCGGATGAGACGGGGGAACCGTCGGGTGACTCCATGCTGATCCAGTTACGATCAAACGAATAAAAGCACATCAGCGACAAAACCGGCGAGGTTTACATGTCACAAACATAACTTTCGTGGATTTTTCGGCTTTCGCGGTAGGTTTGGGCACACAAATGCCCTCACGTGTGGATCAGTTCTATAGGCTTAACATAAAAAAGTGAGGAAATCAATATTTTGCTGCCTTGCGACCGCTTGACGGCGGAAACTGTTCTTCTTTAAGGGTGCGGTTTGACCTGTGGTTGGTTTGCGTGGCCAGACCTAAATAAAATATCTTTTAACGTATTGATTTTTTTAGAAATTCATAAAAGCGTCAAACTGTGGCAGCGATTCTTTTTGCTGTCTGGCTCTCCCCAGGTCGCGTCAATTGTTCACAGCGACACGCAATTGCACGGCTGCTGTCATAAAAAACAGAAGCTGCCATGCAGTTTTATGCCAAGTCTCAAAGATGTGACCCTGAAGGCATTTCAAATATCTCAAATGCGACAAAGGTTTGAGGCATTTGGAAGGTAATAGGAAGAGGTGACCTTCAACTGGCAACGGATTGTCCGCTGCCGCCCATGGGCGGCATTCGGTTGCGGGCGTGAGCGTGTTGCAGCTTGGCGATCAATCGCCAGTGCCTGGCTTTTCCGAGAAATAAAGGTCGAACTTGCCTTCGACGCCATCCATTTCCTTGGCCTCGGGCAAAGCATCACGCTTGGTGGTGATGTTTGGCCAGACCTGGGAAAACTCCGCATTGATTTTCAGCCACTTATCGAGACCCGGTTCCGTGTCCGGCTTGATGGCTTCCGCTGGACATTCCGGCTCGCAGACGCCGCAATCGATGCATTCGTCCGGATTGATGGCCAGAAAATTCTCACCTTCGTAAAAACAGTCGACCGGGCATACTTCCACGCAATCGGTATATTTGCAGCGTATGCAGTTGTCAGTCACGATATACGTCATGCGGTACTCCAGAGATCTCTCGATGGCGAGTGCGACGCCGCGTCTTGCAGGAACGAATTAGGCAAGGAAAAATCGACTGTCCCATATCATGAACAGCTTTTTCCACAAGGGCAGTGAGCTACTGCTTTCCAGGTCCCTTAGCAAGGATAAATCATCCCTATCTCGACGCGATAGAGGTCGATTTTCCTAGTGCCTGGCAGGCGCGTCCCAAACCGGATCGGCCAGCTCTGATGCCAGGCTCGACGATGCTGGCATATCCTCGCCTTGCGCAGATTTCGAATATCTCCAATGCATCAAAGGCTTGAGATATTCGAAAATGGACGACGACCGGTCATTGTCGTTGGCCCTTGATGTCAGTCTTCGCCATCCATCAGGCGGTCCACTTGCCGGCGCTCGCGCTTGGTCGGACGGCCCGAGCCGGGAAGTCTTTGTGCCTGTTCGAAAGCGGTGAGGGCGTCGCGGGGCTGGCGCGGCGGTGACTGGTCCTCATAGAGAAGTTTTGCCTGCTCGTAAGGGCCGCGATGCGTGCCGGGCTGGCGAACGACAAGTTTCATGTCGTGATTGGCAAGCGTAATATCCAGCACGTCGCCGGGCCGGACGATGGCGCTGGGCTGCTTTGTTGGCTTGCTATTGACCCGCACCCGGCCCGAGACGATCTGCTGCTGGGCCAGCGTACGGGATTTGAAAATCCGCGCAAAAAACAGCCACTTGTCGATCCGTTGCGAGGGTCCGGCGAGTGGCTGTTGTTCGCTCATGGCTTACTTCTTCATCTGCTCCTTCAAGGCAGCAAGTTTGGCGAAAGGAGAATCCGGATCGATCGGCTTTTCCTTGCGCGGCGGCTTGGCCTCGAAACGCTGCGGCTGGGCTGATTTCGTGTCCCTGTCGCGGTCCTTGCGCGGACCGCGATCATCGCGGTCGCCCCGGTTTGCGTGCTTGTCACGGTTGCCGTCCCGGTCGCGGGGCTTGCCGTGATGACCGCCCTCGCGGCGCTTGTCGTCGCGGTCACGTCCACCTTCGGTCCGTGCGCCGTCTGCGCGCGCTTCCGGCTTCTGCTCGCCCTGTTGCGGGGCGCGCTTGGCACCCTGCGGACGGCGGTCGCCCTGTTGTGGACGTCCGGCCTGACGCTGGTTGTCGTTGCGTCCGCCAGGACGCCAGAGCAGAACCGGCTTGGGTTCCGTGGGGCCTTCCGGATTGGCAAGAAGGTCAGCGGATGGAGCCTCGGTCGCTGCGACGTCGGTCTCTTTGACCTCGGCCGGCGCTTCTGCCGTTGCTTCGGCGCTGAGCTCAGCACTCGTGACGGAAGCCGTTGGGGCGGTCTCGAGCGTTACCGGTTCAGCAGCGACAGTTTCCGTCGCTGTGGCTTCGCCGTGCTGATCTGCATCGTCTTCGTCGGCCTTTTCGACGCTTTCGGATGTCTGCGTCGATGCATTGGCGGCTGCTGCGGCAGGTTTGTCGTCCTGGGTGCCGAGGAACGCCTGGGCCTCTTCCGCCTTGACGGCATCGGCGCGGTAGCCGAGACCTTTGAGGATTTCTTCCATGTCATCGGGCGTGGCACCGAGGATGGAGAGCATGGCGGTCGTTGTGGTGAACCGACGGCCATCATAGGCGCCGTCCGGACGCGCTGTGGTGCCGGGCTTCCATTGCAGCAGCGGACGGATCAGATCCGCCAACCGCTCCAGAATGTCGATGCGTACGGCGCGCTTGCCGAGGAAACGGAAACCGGCGAGCTTGTAGAAATTGCGCTCGAAGCTTGGATCGGTCACCACGGAGGTGCGGCCTGCGGCCAGCACCGGGATGAGATCGCCGTAGCCGGGCTTGTCCAACCCGTCATTCTTCAAGGCCCAGAGCAGGGTGATCAGCTCGGCCGGTGCGGGTTTCAACAGGGCCGGCATGAAGATGTGATAGGCACCGAAGCGCACGCCATAGCGGCGCATGGAGGCGCGCGCATCCTGGTCCAGCGATTTCACCTCTTCGGTGACGTCGCGGCGGAACAGAATTCCAAGCCCTTCCACCAGTTGGAAGGCCAATCCCTTGGAGAGGCCCTGCAAGTCTTCGGCCCGCGACAGATCGTCGAGCGGCTTCAGAATGGTCGAGATATGATGATTGACGAAGCGCTCGATGCGGGCGACGACATGATCGCGTGCATTGCCGCTCAGCGGTTCATCCGCCAGCAGCAGAATGCGGGGGCGCATGATATGATCCGAGCCGGTCAGCCGGGCGACGGGATCACCCAGCCACCGGACGAGACCGTCGGAACTGAGCGCCAGATCTCCATTGCCGGAGGCATGCAGTCTTGCAGCCCGCGCTTCGAATTCCAGGCCAAGCGCCTTTTGGGCAGCGGTTTGCACCGCCTTGGCGTCCGGCCCCTCGGTTCCAGAGATCGGCGTAAACCGGAATCCGGAGAGTTGGCCCACGTGATGTCCCTCAACGAAGACGTCACCGTTCACACTGATTTCAGCTTCCAGCATCCCATTCTCTCTCAAGCGCTTCATAAGCACAGATGTCCTGCGATCAACAAAGCGTTTCGTCAACCTTTCATGTAACGCGTCAGACAATCGATCTTCGATTTCCCGCGTCTTTTCTTGCCAGTGTGTCGGATCGGCAAGCCAACCTGGCCGGTTCGACACATACGTCCAAGTTCGGATCTGCGCAATGCGCGCAGAAAGAGTATCTATCTCACCGTCTGTCCGGTCGGAGCGATGCACCTGCTCTGCCATGAAATCTTCGTTCACACTACCGTGCCGGGCAAGGTCGGAATAGAGGGTAAGGATCAGATCGGCATGTTGTGCCGGGGTAATTCGCCGATAATCCGGTAATGCGCAGGCATCCCACAGCAGCGAGACCCGATTTGGCGACGAAGCAAGGTCCTGGACTTCCGGATAGCGGGCCAGATAATCCAGCGCCTGCTGGTCGATTGCCGGTAGTGCCCGCACCAGTCCCGCCACCTTGGGGGCGGCATCCAGGCTACGGCGCAGGTTGGCAATCGAGGAAAAATCGAATTGGGCGGTGCGCCATTGCAGCACCTTGATCGGATCGAAATGATGGCTTTGCAGCCGTTCCACCAATTCCGGCTCAAAGGGATCGACCCGTCCCGTCACCCCGAAAGTGCCATCCTTCAGATGGCGTCCGGCCCGTCCAGCAATCTGGCCCAGTTCGCCGGGATTGAGATTGCGAAACTGATAGCCATCGAATTTGCGGTCCTGGGCGAAGGCAACATGATCGACATCGAGGTTCAGGCCCATGCCGATCGCATCGGTCGCCACAAGATATTCGACATCGCCGGATTGATAGAGGCCGACCTGGGCATTGCGGGTGCGCGGGCTGAGTGCGCCGAGCACCACGGCGGCCCCGCCGCGCTGGCGACGGATCAATTCGGCAATGGAATAGACCTCGTCGGCGGAGAAGGCGACAATCGCTGTGCGCTGCGGCAGCCGGGTGATCTTCTTTTCGCCAGCATAAAAAAGCTGCGACAGGCGCGGGCGTTCGACGACAGTAATACCCGGCAGCAGATGCTGAAGGATTGGCTTCATCGTTGCCGAACCAAGCAGCAGGGTTTCCTCGCGTCCGCGCAGATGCAGCAGCCGGTCGGTGAAAATATGCCCGCGCTCGAGATCGCCTGCCAACTGGATTTCATCGATGGCGACGAAAGCGACTTTGGTCTCGCGCGGCAGCGCCTCGACCGTACAGACAGAAAACCTTGCATTGGGCGGGGTGATCTTTTCCTCGCCAGTAATGAGGGCGACATGCGCCGCGCCGACCCGCTCGACCACCCGCGTATAGACTTCGCGCGCCAGCAACCGCAAAGGCAGGCCGATCATACCCGACCCATGGGCAACCATGCGCTCAATGGCATAATGGGTCTTACCCGTATTGGTCGGCCCCAGCACAGCAATAACACTGCGGCCGCTCAGGATCATGGGTTGCGAAGTCAAATCGTCGCTCCGGACTGCACTGTCAAAAGAGGATGGCAACAGCCGATCTTCCTTCGGGACCACACATGGCGATGCCTTGGAGCAAAGGCAAGAAAAGAATTGCCCTGGCGCTGCTTTTCCGGCTCCAGAGGCGAATAGGAGAGAAATAACCTCCGGTTGTGGGTCATTTTGGTCGTTTTGCGCGTCAGGCTTTGATTCGGAACAGCTAAAGAACGAATCAGCGACGAATCACTGACTCCCGCCCTTTCATGCTTTGTTCCGGCCTTTATCTTGTGGGTCCCTGGCATGAGGGGGGCGAGATGATGGAAACCATTCACAACCGAAAACGGTGCCGGACTTTAAAACCGTGCCTGATGGAGGAAAGGGTTGGCCGGGTGGAACAATACAGGGCCAGGATCATTATAGGGTCACATGAATTAAGACATGCTGAAAAGTAAAGGGAAACACCATGCTAGGCACAATTCTCGTCATCATCCTCATATTGTTGCTGCTTGGGGCGCTTCCGACTTGGGGTCACAGCCGCAACTGGGGCTATGGTCCGTCCGGCGGCCTGGGCCTGGTTGTCGTCATCATTATTATTCTGCTGCTTATGGGCCGTATCTGATGGTTGGCCAAGCCAGGGAGAAGAGGAAGCTTTCATGAAAAAGACAGTTATTGCCATAGCCATGCTTGTGCCGATGATCGCGTCTTGTACGCCCACGGAACGCGGCGCCTCAATTGGTGCGGCATCCGGTGCTGTGATCGGTGGCGTTGCAACCAATTCCTGGGGCGGTGCCGCAGTCGGCGCCGTCGGTGGCGGGGTGGTTGGCGCTTTGATCGGCCAGTCGACCGAACGCCGGGGCTACTGCGTTTACCGCGATCGTTACGGCCGCCAATACGAGCGCCGTTGCCGCTAAATCGCATAGCATTGAATATAAAAAGCCGCCGGAGCGATCCGGCGGCTTTTTTTGGCTATCAATACCAGAATATCAGACGAAGAATTGGCCGCCATTGGCGGAAATCGTCGAACCAGTGATGAAACCGGCGTCATCGGACGCCAGAAACACCACGATGCGGGCAATTTCTTCCGGTTCGCCGAGGCGTCCGACCGGAATCTGCGGAATGATCCGCTCGTTCAAGACTTTTTCCGGGATCGCCCGGACCATTTCCGTGCCGATATAGCCCGGGCAAATCGCATTGACGGTAATATTCTTCGCCGCACCTTCCTGCGCGAGCGCCTTGGTAAAGCCGAGATCGCCAGCCTTGGCGGCGGAATAATTGGCTTGGCCCATCTGGCCCTTCTGGCCGTTGATGGAGGAAATATTGATGACGCGGCCAAAGCTGCGGTCGCGCATGCCCGACCAGACCGGGTGGGTGACATTGAACAGACCGCTTAGATTGGTGCCGATCACATCGTTCCACTGCTCAGGCGTCATTTTATGGAACATGGCATCGCGGGTGATGCCGGCGTTGTTGACCAGAATTTCAACCGGCCCAAGGGCTGCCTCGACGGCGGCAATACCCTGCTTGCAGGCCTCGTAGGAGGAGACGTCCCATTTAAAGACCGGAATGCCAGTTTCGGCTTCAAACGCCTTTGCGGCCTCGTCATTGCCAGCATAATTGGCAGCAACCGTATATCCAGCCGCCTTCAATGCCGTTGAAATCGCCGCGCCGATGCCACGCGTTCCGCCGGTTACCAAAGCTACCCTGCTCATTCCAGTCTCCTCTCAATAAGTGTTTTCTTGTGTTGCGTCTCTCCGTTACCCCAGGGGGCACGGAGTAACATCCCCCCGATTCAATGGGTACTCCTGCGAAATGCACAGGAAGCGACCAGTCATTACGGTTTGACGCCGGAAACATTGAACTGGAATGATGCAGGTAAAATATGGCCGCGCCGGTTCCCGACTTGTTTATTGTCCTGACAGACCGGACACGAGCCGCCGCTGAAACCAGCTCTGTTTGGTCATATCCCGTTGAAAGACAAAGCGGGTAACCAGGCGATATCTCTTCACAATCAGGATATCAAAGCCCGATGGCAGCCATCGGGCTTCAAACTTGATCCGCTCAGAGGCCTTCGATGCACATGGCAACGCCCATGCCGCCGCCGATGCACAGGGTCGCCAGACCCTTCTTTGCGCCGCGCCGTTTCATTTCAAACAGCAGGGTGTTGAGAATACGGGCGCCGGATGCCCCGACCGGGTGGCCGATGGCAATGGCGCCGCCATTGACATTGACGATCGACGTATCCCAGCCAAGGTCCTTGTTGACGGCGCAGGCCTGGGCGGCGAAGGCTTCGTTGGCCTCGACCAGATCGAGATCGTTCACGCTCCAGCCGGCTCTTTCAAGCGCCTTGCGGGAGGCGGGGATGGGACCTGTGCCCATGATCTTCGGATCGACGCCAGCGGTGGCCCAGGAGGCAATGCGTGCCAAGGGCTGGATGCCGCGGCGGACGGCTTCAGCTTCGGTCATCAGCAGGGCGGCGGCGGCTCCGTCATTGATGCCGGATGCATTTCCAGCGGTGACGGTGCCTTCCTTGTCGAAAGCGGGACGCAGCTTGGTCATGCTGTCCAGTGTTGCACCTGCGCGGATATATTCATCGGCATCGACGATCACATCGCCCTTGCGGCCCGGCACGGTGACCGGGACGATTTCATCCTTGAACCGGCCTGCTGCCTGGGCGGCTTCGGCCTTGTTTTGCGAGGCAACTGCAAAGGCGTCCTGCTCGTCGCGCGTCAGCTGCCACTGGCGGGCAACATTTTCGGCGGTGACGCCCATGTGATAGCCGTAAAAGGCATCGGTCAGGCCGTCCTTGATCATGGTGTCGATCATTTTCATGTCGCCCATCTTGGTACCGGCGCGCAAATGGGCGCAGTGGGGGGCAAGCGACATGGATTCCTGGCCGCCTGCGATAATGATCGAGGCGTCGCCGGTGGCGATCTGCTGCATGCCGAGTGCCACGGCGCGCAAGCCGGAGCCGCAGAGCTGGTTCAGGCCCCAGGCGGTTTTTTCCTGCGGAATGCCAGCCTTCATGGCGGCCTGGCGGGCGGGGTTCTGGCCCTGGCCGGCGGTCAGGATCTGGCCGAGGATCACTTCGTCGACTTCGGCGGCCTCGATGCCTGCGCGTTCCAGTACGGCCTTGATCGCGGTCGCACCCAGGTCATGCGCGGCAACGTTGGCAAATGCCCCGTTGAAAGAGCCAACTGCCGTTCGAGCCGCGCTGGCAATGACGATGGAAGGCGTAGACATGGGTATCTCCTCGATAGTGTTCTTTGCTGCGGCTGAGACTGTCAAAGCTTCCCCGAGAAGTCAAACTCAAAGCATTGGGAAATTTCAGTCTTTGGTTGCATTTTAGCGGATGGCTATCGCTGCTTTCGATAGCGCAATCCCGCGACGCACAAAGAGATTGTCACGCCCGTCGATTTGCGATTACACTTCTCTTTCAGGGAAGAGCAATAATAACGACATAAGCCGGGTTAGGAGACACAATGGCCAAGACCGATGGCGAAATCATCATTAAGAAATATGCCAATCGCCGCCTCTACAACACGGGGACCAGTACCTATGTGACGCTGGAAGATCTGGCCAAGATGGTAAAAAAGGGCGAGGAGTTCACCGTGCAGGATGCAAAATCCGGCGAGGATATTACCCATTCCGTCCTGACCCAGATTATTTTCGAGCAGGAAGCCAAGACCACCAATACGTTGCTGCCGATTTCCTTCCTGCGCCAGTTGATCAGCTATTATGGCGATCAGATGCAGATGGTGGTGCCAAGCTTTCTCGAACATTCGATGAAAGCCTTTACCGAGCAGCAATCCCAGATGCGCGACCAGATGACCCGGGCTTTCGGTGAGACACCGCTTGCCAAGAATTTACAGGCACCGATCCAACTGATGGAGGAGCAGGTCAAGCGCAATACCGAGATGTTCCACCAGGCCATGCAGATGTTTTCGCCCTTCATGACGCCGACGCCAGCACGCGAGGCGAAGCGGCCGGAAACCAAGGATATCGATGATCTGAAAGAGCAGTTGCGCAATCTGCAAACCAAGCTCGACAAGCTCTGACAACTGGTGCCGCAACGGCGTTGTGCAGGGGTGTTCTCCTGCACCGTGCGGTTTGTTAAATGCACAAAGCTCACTGCAAGCAGGCGGTCTTCATCAAAAAATGGCAAAGAAAAAGGCCGGAAAAACCGGCCTTTTTAATATATTCAGGTAGAAAAACGCTTATGCGCTTTCCTTCGGCGTCAGAACCTGACGGCCGCGATACATACCGGTCTTCAGATCGATATGGTGCGGACGGCGCAGTTCGCCGGAATTCTTGTCTTCGACATAGGTCGGAGCCTTCAGACCGTCGGCAGAACGGCGCATACCGCGCTTGGACGGGCTTGTTTTTCTTTTTGGTACAGCCATTTTAATTACTCCACGTGACGGTCGAAAACCGATGAACCGGCCCTTTTGGAGCCGCACGATCACTCATCCGATCTTCGAATTTGGCGGCCTTATACATGCCGCCCAGGGGTTTGACCAGTCCCCGGCGGGATTTTTTTGTCATCGTGCGGTCGCAAAACACCGGTGCTGCCCGGCCTTTGCAGGCATCGGGCAATCCGTTCAGGCCTCGTCTTCCGGCACGATCCAGGGTTCGGCCAGGGCAGCATCGCGCCACTTAATCCAGGCGGGATGGGCCTGCATGCGATCCATATAGGCAAGACTAACCGGATCAGAGGTCAGTTGATAGGCCGAAAAACGGTTGACCACAGGTGCATACATGGCATCCGCAGCGCTAAAGGCGCCAAACAGGAAAGGACCGCCGGAACGGGCCAATTGCTCGCGCCAGATGGTTTCGATGCGGGAGACATCCGCCATCACCGCTGCCTGTGTCTCAGGACTGAAAGAAAGCGTCTGTGGCGAGCGGCGGAAATTCATCGGGCATGCATTGCGCATCGCCCTGAAACCGGCCAGCATTTCGAGCGAAATGGCTCGGGCCACGGCCCTGTCCGGGGAGGCCGATGGCCAGATGTCGGCATCGGGGAAAAGCTCGGCGGCATATTCGATAATGGCCAGCGATTCCCAGACCTTCACGTCACCATGCACGAGGACAGGCACCTGGCCGGTCGGGGATATGGCCTTGATGCCGGGATTGCCGGCTGGAAAGTCGAAGCGGATCAGCACCTCTTTGAAGTCGATCCCGGCTGCGGTCAGAGCAATCCAGGGCCGGAACGACCAGGAGGAATAATTCTTATTGGCAATATAAAGGGTTAGGTCCGTCATCGGTTTTTTTTCCTGAAATGTCCGGCAATCCTAACCGGCAGATACAGCTCAAAGCCAATGCCAAGTTTTGACATCACTTATCAATGCAGCTGATATATGGATCGGCGCCCCGGGCGCGGCGCTCCACCATGGCAGCAAGCCGTCGCAGACCGGGCCCAGGCTTGCCGGCATTGCGATCGATGGGATTTGGCAGGGAGACGGCGAGCAGGGCGGCTTGACGGGCTGAAAGCCGGGCGGCGGGGATTTTGAAATGATGGAGTGCGGCCGCCTCGGCGCCGTAAATGCCCGGCCCCCATTCGGCGATATTGAGGTAAATCTCCATCGTTCGGCGTTTCGACCAGATTTTGTCTGCGGTCAGTGCAAGGGGAATTTCCATGCCCTTGCGGATGAACGACCGGCTGTTCCACAAAAACAGGTTCTTCACCGTTTGCATGGTGATGGTGCTGGCGCCGCGGGTTTCCTCGCCGTCCAGCGCATCGTCGATCACTGAGCGCATCTGCACCCAGTCGACGCCGCTATGGTTACAGAATTGCCCGTCTTCCGACATCATCACAGCGCGGATCAGGTTGGGCGATATGCGCTCCAGCGGCACCCATTGCCGGTCATAGCCACGAAACAGAAGGAGATCGGCCAGCATCAAGGTGGACGGCGGGTGAATGAAGGGCAGCAGATAGAGCGCCATCAGCGCGAAAGGCAAAAGGGCAAGAGCAAGCAGTGCCTTGGCTATTCGATGCAGCACCAGCCGCCGGTCTCCTTTTTCGCCCTCCTGGTCGAGGTGCTCGTCTTGTCCGGGCACGGTCGCGTCCAGAGGGTCGATAGCATCAGGTGCGTTGTCCGTCGTCAATCCTGTCACCTGCCCCGACGCCTGCTTGATTTGCGCATTTGTTTTCTTAGCCGTGAATAAGGCTAAGCGCCAGACCAAGGCACTTTGGCGGGCCGATACCCCACAGATAGTCCCCAATACTCATTGTATCTTGCACCTTCCGGGGGCGCATGGCAAAGAGCAGCCGGCAAACCTGAGGCATGCGATGTTTGACGATCATCTCCGCGATACAGCCACGCGCGTCCAGGCGCTGCTGACCGAGCTTTTGCAGCCCGAGCCGCTATCGGATGAAATCGCCAGGCCCGGTCAATTGCTGGCGGCAATGCGCCACGCCGTGTTAAACGGCGGCAAGCGGCTGCGGCCATTTCTGGTGGTGGAAAGCGCCCGGCTGTTTCGCGGCCAGGACGATGCCGCCCTGCGGGTTGGCGCTGCGCTGGAATGCCTGCATTGCTACTCTCTCGTGCATGACGACTTGCCCGCCATGGATGATGACGATCTGCGCCGTGGCCAGCCAACCGTGCATATCGCCTTTGACGAGGCGACGGCCATTCTGGCCGGTGACAGTCTGCTGACCTTTGCCTTTGAGATCATTGCCGCGCCACAAACCACGCTGCCCGACGCTGCCAAGACCGCGCTGGTTCTGGCGCTGGCGCGGGCCGCCGGGCTTGGCGGCATGGCCGGCGGGCAGGCGCTGGATCTGGCTGCGGAGAAACACGCTCCTGATGAGGCTGGCATCGTGACATTGCAGGCGATGAAAACCGGCGCACTGTTGCGCTTTGCCTGCGAGGCTGGACCAGTGATTGCCGGGGCATCCCAGGAGGACCGGCAGCGGCTGCGCCAATTCGGCGAGTTGATCGGCCGGGCCTTCCAGCTTGCCGACGATCTCCTCGATTTGACGGCTGATGCGGCGACCATGGGCAAGGCGACGGGCAAGGATGCCGGGCGCGGCAAGGGGACATTGGTCGGCCTGAAGGGCCAGACCTGGGCGGAAGCCGAGCTGGACCGGCTGGTCGATCAGGCGGTCGGCTTGCTGGCTCCCTACGGCGAGCGTGCCGCCGTGTTGATGGCCGCCGCCCGTTTTGTCGCCAACCGCAAGAATTGAATTGCCACTGTGACAGGTTTTCGGGTGCGGAGTCTGGTTTGATGTTTTAGGGCTCAGTGGCCGTTATTCTCTTCCGAAAGCGCCCGTCATGATTGCCGATCATTTTGCGCAGTTTTTCTCCGCCTATCTCGTCTATCTGGTGGCGGTAATCAGCCCCGGTCCGGCGAATATGGCGATTATTTCGACGGCCATATCGCAAGGGCGCAGGGCGGGTCTGGTGATTGCCCTTGGCATATTTGCAGGTTCTTTTACCTGGGCCATGGCGGCGTCATTCGGCCTTGCCGCCTTGCTGCATCATTATGGCCAGGCCCTCATTCTGCTGAAAATCGCAGGCGGGCTTTATCTTTTGTATCTCGCCATCAAGGCGGGACTGTCTGCCTTGCGAAAACAACAGGCCGCCGGGGAGCAGGTCGGTGCGGATAAGCGGGACCGTTATGGTTCGATCTTTCTGCGCGGCTATCTCATCCACTTGACCAATCCGAAAGCGATTTTCGGCTGGCTGGCGATTATTTCGCTGGGCGTGCCAGTGGATGCCTCACTGGGCTCCGTGGTGCTCGTGGTCGGTGGATGTCTGGCGACCGGGTTTTCAGTCTTCTGCGGCTATGCGCTGGTGTTTTCGACCGCCCGGGCCGTGCATGTCTATAGGGCCAGCCGGCGCTATGTGGACGGGGTTCTTGCGCTTCTGTTCGGCGCGGCGGGCGTTAAAATGCTGACGACGAGCTTGTGATAGGGCAGCTTGTGATAGGCCAGCTTATAACAAGAAAGCCGCCTTTCGGCGGCTTTCTTTGTCTTTGAATGGACTGCGGCCTGGGCTGCGATCAATTGTCCTTGAGCGGCGAAATCGCCACTTCGACGCGTCGGTTCTGAGCGCGGCCTTGTGGCGTGGCATTGGTGGCAATCGGCTGGCTGGGGCCAAAGCCCATGGCCGACATGCGGCGCGGATCGACGCCCTGCGAGCCGAGATAGTTCAGCACCGATTCGGCGCGGCGCTGCGACAGATCCTGGTTATGCTGCAAGCCGCCGGTCGAGTCGGTATGGCCGTTGACGTCGACCAGGGTGCGGTTGAACTTCTTCAGCACGATGGCGACCGAGTTCAGCGTCGGGTAGAACGGCGGCAACACCTGGTCTTGATCGGTCGGGAAGGTGATGTTGGACGGCATGTTGAGGATGATCCGGTCGCCCTGGCGGGTGACGGACACGCCGGTGCCTTGAAGCTGGGCGCGCAGTTCGGCTTCCTGATTGTCCATGTAGCTGCCGATGGCGCCGCCTGCCAGCGCACCGATGCCAGCGCCGATCAGGGCGGCATTGCGCTTGCCATGACCACCGCCGCCGACCGCCAGGCCGCCAAGCGCGCCGAGGCCCGCGCCAATCATCGCGCCACCGGCGGTGTTCGACATTTTCTGTTCACCAGTATAGGGATCGGTGGTGGTGCAGGCACTCAGATAGGTGGCAGTCAGGGCAAGAAGGACGAATTTCTTCAGCATCGGGATAGGACTCCGTAGGTTCATTTCATCCTGAACAGAGCAATTGCGGCAATATGAAGAAGACATACCACCTGCCACAGAACTGCTTGCTGACAGAACGGGTTTCTTACTCCGCCGCCGACCGCTGACCGTAGCGTTTTTCGATATAGTCGATCACCAGGGCCTCGAAATCCTCGGCGATTTTCGGACCACGCAAGGTCAATGCCTTCTCACCGTCGATAAAGACCGGTGCCGCCGGGTTTTCGCCGGTGCCGGGCAGGGAAATGCCGATATCGGCATGCTTGCTTTCCCCCGGGCCATTGACGATGCAGCCCATGACCGCGACATTCAGGCCTTCCACACCAGGATATTTTTCCCGCCAGACCGGCATGTTCTTGCGAATATCGCTCTGGATCTTCTGCGCCAACTCCTGGAACACCGTAGATGTGGTGCGCCCGCAGCCCGGACAGGCAGCAACCACGGGGATGAACTGGCGAAAACCCATGACCTGCAACAGTTCCTGCGCCACCTGCACTTCGCGGGTTCGGTCGCCGTTCGGCTCCGGCGTCAGCGAAACGCGGATGGTGTCGCCAATGCCCTGTTGCAGCACATAACCCATGGCCGCCGACGATGCGACAATGCCTTTCGAGCCCATGCCTGCTTCCGTCAGGCCCAGATGCAGCGCATGGTCGGAGCGCGAGGCCAGCATGGAATAGACGGCAATCAGATCCTGAACCTGGCTGACTTTGGCCGACAGGATGATGCGGTTGCGCGAAAGGCCGATCTCTTCGGCCAGTTCGGCAGACAGAAGGGCGGATTGGCAGATCGCTTCACGGGTCACCTGCCGGGCCGATAGTGGAAAGCCCTTGGCCTGATTCTCGTCCATCAACTGGGTCAGAAGTTCCTGGTCGAGCGAGCCCCAGTTGACGCCGATGCGGACCGGCTTGTCATAGCGGATGGCCATTTCGACGATATCGGCGAATTGCTTGTCCTTCTTGTCCTTGAAGCCGACATTGCCCGGATTGATCCGGTATTTGGCCAGCGCTTCGGCACAATCAGGATGATCGGCCAGAAGCTTGTGGCCGATATAATGGAAGTCACCGACAAGCGGCACGTCGAGGCCGAGCCGCTCCAGACGGTCGCGGATTTTCGGCACGGCAGCCGCACTCTCGTCGCGGTCGACGGTGATGCGGACGATTTCCGATCCGGCTTTATGCAGGGCTGCAACCTGCGCCACCGTGCCGTCGATATCGGCTGTGTCCGTATTGGTCATCGACTGGACGACGACAGGCGCGCCGCCGCCGACAATGACGCCGCCGACATCGACGGCCACGGATGCGCGGCGTGGTTTCGGGTCAAAATCGTCGGCTGGGTTTTCGGCTGGCGCCATGGTTGTCATCCCGATCTTGCGGATAATTCGCTTTCAGGTGGATCAATCATGGTCGCTTGTCAACATCGTGACAGCGGCGCGTGTCGATCAAACTTTGGGCCGGTCGGCATGTCGGGCAAGGCCGGAGAACAGCAGGGCAACCAGGATGAGCACCGGAAGCACGCGAAACACCAACGCCAGCGACGTATGTTCGGCGACAAAACCGATCAGCGATGGCGCCACCAGAATACCCGAATAGCCCATGGCGCTGACCACCGACAGACCGACGCCCGGCGCCATGCCAGGCAGGTTGCCGGCTGCAGAAAAGGCGATGGGCACCAGGTTGGAAATGCCGATACCCATGATGGCAAAGCCGATGACGGCGGTCCATGGATCGGCGGCAAAGCCGGAAATGGCCGTGCCGATCATGGCGATCAGGGCGCAAATCCGCATGGTTGTCACCGCTCCCAGCCTGTCGCGGACGATGTCGCCGGCAAAGCGCATGATCGCCATGGTCAAGGAGAAGCCGGCATAGGCATAGCTTGAGGTGGCAATGGAGCCGCCCAGTTCATTGCGCAGATAAAAGGCGCCCCAATCAAGCACCGCGCCTTCCGGGATCATGCAAAACAGTGCGACGAGGCCGAGAAGCCAGGGCAGCGGCGTCATCGGCAGACGCGCCTTGTGATGTTCGGCATCGGGATGGGGCGGGTCGCGAAGGGTGATCGGCCAGGCGACAAACAGCATCACGGCAGCAATGACAGTTGCAACAAGGCTATGCACCGTCGATCCGGCCATAGCCAGCAGCGGCCCACCTATGCTGGCGCCAATCAGGCCACCGAGGCTCCAGAAGGCATGGCAGGACGACATGATCGAGCGTCCCATCTGCCTTTCTGTCTCAACCGCATTGGCATTCATCGCCACATCCATGGCACCCATGAAGCCGCCAAACAGGAAAATCGCCATGGCCGCCAGGGGAACGTTGGGGGCAAGTGTCAACAGCAGCAGGGTCGGCAGGAAAATCAGCGCGCAGCCCAGCGTCACCCGGCGCGAGCCGAAGCGGGCGATCTGGGCGCCAGCCACCGGCATGCAGGCGAGCGAGCCAAGCCCCAGAACGAGGATCATCAGACCGAGCTGTGCTTCGCTCAGGTCGAGATTGCGGGCAAATTCAGGAACTTTGGGCGCCCATGAGCCGATGATGAACCCGTTCATCAGGAACAATAGTGAAACGGCCAGGCGTTCCCTGGTGAAAAATCTCTGCTTCATGTCTGCAATCCTCCGCGTGTCCGGAAATTCCATTAAATCGATTAGATTTGCAAGCGCCGACCGGGTTTGCGCTGTCACGAATCGTATCTTACTGTTGGTAATGTTTGTTCAGGTGGGTGTTGATAAGGGTGTCGCCACTTCGCGACTTCCTCTGTGTCCGTCTAAAACCGGCGTCATTTTTGTCAGAAAACGACGAAATCCTCGATGACGGCTAGGTTTGAATTGAATCGGATAACCTACTCATTTTAAGGGGAAATTTTGAGCCTGTCTGTTTGTTTCCGCTTCCATATCCGGCAGGATCCAAGTGGTTTTCAGGGCGAGTTTTCCTCTGGTTGCCACCTCTCATCAGGCTGGAAAAATCGTTCTACGCCATAAGTTTCCGGCGTTTTTCTTTCATGAGGCGGATGCCTGCCTATGTGAATCCTGATTGACGCCCCTATGTCGGTTCTCTAAGTGAAGGATAATTATATCTGAGGACATCTGAAAGGCTATCAGACCTCGTTAAACTGTTGAGATCCGTAAGAATAGATGACAGTAGAGATTATAGGGCGTGCCTGCGCCGCGCCGGGAGCCACGTCTCCCGAAGAACTGTTTGATCTTTTGCGTGCCGGCGCATGCACTGTCTCGACCTTGCCTGGGGATCGTTGGGATATTGCGCGCTATTGGCATCCCGAAGTCGGTACGCCTGGAAAATATTACACCTTCGCTGCCGGTGTGATGGATGGAATCTATCAGTTCGATCCCGCCCTGTTCGGCATGTCCAGGCGCGAAGCGGCTTTTATGGATCCGCAGCAGCGCATCCTGCTGGAATTGACTTGGCGGGCGCTGGAAGATGCCAATATCCCCGCCAATAGCCTGGCCGGCCAGAATGTCGCGGTCTATGTCGGCGCATCCAGTTTTGACCATGCCAATCTGGCGGCGGAAGATCCCGCCGGTCCCGGCCCGCATTTCATGACCGGCAATACGCTATCGGTGGTCTCCAACCGTATTTCGCATGTCTTCGGCCTGAATGGTCCGAGCATGACGGTCGATACGGCCTGTTCGTCCTCGCTGGTCGCACTCGATCACGCGGTGCGCGCCATTGCGTCTGGCGAGGTGGACACAGCGATCGTTGCCGGTGTGAACGTGCTGGTCCATCCGCTGCCTTTCGTCGGCTTTGCTCAGGCGCGCATGCTGTCGATCGACGGTTTGTGCAAGGCCTATGCCAATGACGGTATCGGGTATGTTCGCTCCGAAGGCGGTGCCGTGCTGGTGCTGCGCTCCAGCGAGAAGGCCAGACGCGAAGGCGACCGCAGCCACGCGACGATCGTTGCCAGCGGCACCAATGCGGCCGGGCGCACCAACGGCATTTCGCTGCCGTCGCGCGAAGCGCAGGCCGTTCTGCTGCGCGCTGTCTATGACGGCAATGGTCTCGACCCGGATCGGTTGGCCTTTATCGAAGGCCATGGCACCGGCACCAAGGTTGGCGATCCCGCGGAAGTCTGGTCGCTTGGCACGGTCATCGGCCAGCGCCGCAAGGAACCGGTCTGGATCGGCTCGATCAAGACCAATATCGGCCACGCCGAACCCGCATCCGGCCTGCTTGGTGTGATGAAGGCGATGATGGCCTTGCAGCACGACCTGCTGCCAGCCTCGCTGCATTTCAATGAGCCGAATGACACGATTGATTTCGATGGCCTGAATGTCCGGGTTGCCTCGCAAGCGGTGGCGTTGGAGCGTGATGGCTTACCGCGCCTTGCCGGTATTAATTCCTTTGGCTTCGGCGGCGCCAATGCGCATGTGGTGATTGCCGATCCCCAGATACCTGATTTGGCGCCTGAATTGGCGTCAGGCGCGGCTAATCCAGCCGGTGCCGGTCGCCTGTTCATGGCCAGCGCCCACTCTCAGGACAGCCTGAAAGCGTTGCTGGACAGCTATGACAAGGCCTTTGCGGCGGCGGACAGCGATGGTGATCTCGAAGACCTGATTTCGGCTGCGGCCTCCAATCGTGCGCCGCTCCGGCACCGTTTCGTTGCCAGTGGCAGTGCGGATGCCATCGTCAAGGCAGTGCGGGAACGGCTTGCCACCGCAAAGACCGGCGGGGAAACCGGTGAGGCCTTGTCGCGCAACGGCAAGCTCGCCTTCGTGTTTTCCGGCAATGGCGCCCAATGGGCGGGCATGGGTCTTGATGCCTACCGGGCAAACGCCGGCTTCCGCGAGAGCTATGAGCGGATTGCCGCGCTGTTTACGGCGCATTCGGACCTTGACCTTGTTGCGGCCCTTACCGATCCGGATTTGGAAGCCCGATTGAAAGATACCAGGCTTGCCCAGCCTATGCTGTTTGCCATCCAGGCCTCGTTGTCGGATGCGCTGCAAACTGCCGGTCTGGTGCCGGATGCCGTCTACGGCCATTCGGTCGGCGAAGTCGCTGCGGCCTATGTATCGGGTGCGCTGTCCTTGAAGGACGCAGTCTGCGTGATCGCCAAACGGTCGCAGCATCAGGCGGTGCTGGCCGGTGAAGGCACGATGGCGGCCCTGAAGCTTGGCGAGGCCGATGCCCGCGCCATGCTGGCCGAGCTTGGCTTTGATGACTTGACGATTGCCGCGATCAATGCGCCCAATTCGGTGACCGTCTCGGGTCGTGAAGACGCGATCCGGGCACTGAGGGAACATGCCCGCAAACAGCGGGTTCCAGCCCAGGTGCTGGATATCGACTATCCCTTCCATCATCCGCTGATCGATAAGGCGAAACCCGCCTTTTCCGCCGATCCGCCACTGATTACCCCGCGCCAGACCACCCTTCCGTTCATCTCCACGGTGACGGGTGAACAGCTGGAGGGAACTGCGCTGACCTCGGATTACTGGTGGAAGAATGTCCGCCAGCCGGTGCAGTTCCAAGGGGCGACGGAGGCGGCTATCGCGCTTGGTTGCAGCGTGTTCGTTGAAATTTCTCCGCGAGCGATCCTTGGCGGCTATGTGTCGGAAACGGCGCAGCATGTGTCGTCGACGGTTGCCGTCAGTGCCAGCCTCAGCCGCGAGGCTCTGGATGAGACGGTTGATCCGGTGGCGCGGGCTTTGGCGCGCGCTGTCGCCAGTGGCGCAAAGGTGGATGAGGCCAAGGTCTTCGGTCCGCGCCGCGCCGATATCGTCCTGCCGGGCGTGCCTTTCGAGCGGGCGGATCTGCGACCGGAGCCGACCAGTGACCGCGTCGATCTCTATGGCCGTTTCGATCAGTCGGCCTATCGGTTGAGCGGATGGCGAGTCGATTTGAATGGCGGCCATTGGAAAAACCATCTCGACGCCCATCTGTTTCCCGATCTGGCCGAACATGTGGTCGATGGCCGCGCCATTTTGCCTGGCAGCGGTTTCGTGGAAATCGCCATTTCGGCGGCGCAGGCGCATTTCGGCTCCGATCAGCTTGAGATCAGCAATGTCGAGATCCTGCGGCCGCTGGAATTGAGCGACAGCCGGATCGTTGAGCTTTCCACGCTGATTTCCTCTGCTACCGGCGATCTTCAGATTCGCTCACGCGAGCGGCTGAGCGATGACGACTGGACGGTCAATGCGGTTGCCCGGGTTCGCAAACTCACAGCTTCTGAACTGGATGATGCGGTTGATTTCGACCTGTCCAGCCCGACATCGCAACTGGATAAATCTGCCGCCTACCGGACGGCTCGCAATTTCGGCCTGGATTATGGGCCGCGCTTCCAATTGCTGGAAAAGGCGATCTGCCATGGCGAGCGGCTGGTCGAAGTGTTCCTGAAGCCGGCAGCGGCGCCGGGCCACCCGTTGCTGCGCTATAATCTCAACCCGATGTCGGTCGATGCGATGTTCCACGGGTTGGTGGCGCTGTTTGGCCGCTTCAGCGGCGAGCAGGGCGGAGCGCCCTATATTCCCGTGCGCTTCGGGCGTGTCCGTACGCGGGTTCTCGGTGCTCCGGTCCATCGGGCGGTAATCGAGATCGAGCGGATCAGCGACAGCTCGATCAAGGCGAATTTCCATCTGTTCGGCGAGGCCGGTGAGCGGATCGCCACTTTGAGCGATAGCCGGTTCCGCCGCACCTATCTGAAACAGCACAAGACGCTCGACGGTCTTGCCTATCATTATGAAACCATCGCGGTGCCCCTGGTGAAAGATCCGGGTGCGGCTCTGGTCGCGCCGTTGGGCGACGTTTTCGCATGCCAGGAGCGCGACCTGGACAATGCCACGGTGCTGATCCATGCCTGCGTGCTCAGCGCTTTCTATGCGCTTGCCGAGCGCCTTGCCGGTAAAGACCAGTGCGTGTCGCTGGTGGACTTGCCGGGCGATGTGCGGTTGCGACGGTTCCTGGCCAATGCCCTGCACAGCCTGACCGATAGCGGCTTTGCCCAGTATGCCGATGGTAGCTGGACGCTTGAAGACGGTAGCGATCTTCCGCCCGCTTTCGAGTTGATCCGGGAACTCTACCGGGATTTCCCGGAGCGCACCGTTGAACTGGTGATGATCAATGACGTCCTTACCGCCGTCAATGCTGTGCTTGATCAGCCTGCCGGTGCCGTGGACGAGGGGCTGGATTGGGACGGGGTGATCAGCGAAGCAACGCTGGAGCATTTCGCCGTTCATTCCACGCTTGCCACTGAGCGCCATGGGGTGTTGCTGAAGGCGGTGATCGACTGTCTTTCGACGCTGGATGCCGATGCGCCGCCGCTGGTGGTCGAGCTTGGCGCCAGCTCGCTTCATCTCAGCCGCAAGCTCGCCGATCTGGTTCGGGCGGCTGGCGGAAATTTGGTGATTTTTGAGCCTGAGGCAGGCCTGCGCCGCAATCTGGAACTGTCTTTCGAGGCCGATCCGCGCGTTACTGTCGTTGATGCAAAGGGGTTGGATCAGCTTTCGCTCCTGAAAGCGCCGGTCGACCTGATTGCCAGCGCTCATGCCGATCTTGGCCGCTTGCTGGATGGCGAAATGCTGGCACGGCTCAGCCATGGCGCCTTGGCCTCGGCCCGTCGCCTTGTTGCCGTGCAGCCAGCGCCCGGCCTGTTCCATGATTTCGCCTTCGGTCTGCTGGATGGTTGGTTCGACAGGACGGTTTCAGAGGAATTTCCGCTCGGCCGGCTTGGTGGTAGCGAAGACTGGACGAAGTCCCTGCAACAGGCTGGTTTTGCCGCAGTCCATGCCCGGCAATTGCAGACGGATGGTGGCAGCCTCATCGTGGCGGAAGCCCAAGGCCGGACTGACGTTCCTGAGCCAGAGTCTGGTTCGCGTCAGGATAGCGGGTCGGTAGACGAGGTTGCGGCCAGGGGACCGGTGATCATTGTCCATGAAAAAACCGCGGATCTTGCCCGGCTTTCGGCGGCGGCAAGAGCGCTGGGCGGTTCCCAGGTGTCTTTGCTTTGCCTGTCAGGCAGCTTTGAAACGGACCGGCCGATGCTGGCCGACGCTCTGGGCAAGGCTGGACCGGCCTTGGGCGGAATGGTCTGGCTGATGCCCGATACCGATGCGGCTGCGGATGGATCGCTGCTGTTGCAGGACCGGGTCGGCGCTCTCAGCGCATTGGCCATGGCGCTTGGCGATGTCGCGGCATCGGCACTCGATGCTGCGAGGAGGCTTCCGGTTACGCTGGTATTGCCCGGCGGCGCGCCCGTCACAGGCGTTACCGGCAAGGACTTGACCCGTTCCAGCCATGCTGGGCCTGTCAATGCAGGCCTTTGGGCCTTTGCCCGTGTGTTGCGCAACGAATTCGACCTGTTCGACATGCAGGTCGTCGATACCGGACCCTCCAGCAATACGCTGGAAATCATGTTGGACTGGGGCATGCGCCTGCTGGCCGACAAGGGCGATAACCGCGAATGGCTGGTGGAGCCGGAAACCGGGCGGATGGCCGAGATTCGCGCCGTGCCTGGTCCGGCCCCGCTGACGGCGCAGCGTACGGATGCTTTTGAGGCGGCGGTCATTCGCCAGCAGGTGCCCTCGCAGGTCGCCAGTATTCGCTGGGAAAGCTGCCCGGTCCCAGTCATCGGACCGACCGAAGTGCTGGTGAAGACCGCAGCGACAGGCTTGAATTTCCGCGACGTGATGTGGGCCATGGGCCTGCTGCCGGAAGAGGCGCTTGAAGACGGCTTTGCCGGGGCCTCGATCGGCATGGAATTTGCCGGTGAGGTGGTCGCTGTCGGCGCCAAGGTGAGTGATCTTGCCGTCGGTGACAATGTGATGGCGATTGCCGCGGCGGCTTTCGGCACCCATGTCAAGGTTGAGCGCGCTGGCGTGGCCAAGTTGCCGGATGGCGTGGACCCGGTATCGGCGGCGACCATTCCAGTGGTGTTCCTGACGGCTTATTACGCCATTCACGAGCTTGGGCGGGTGCGTCCGGGCGAAACCATCCTCATTCACGGTGCCGCTGGCGGCGTCGGGCTTGCGGCTCTTCAGGTCGCCCGGCATTTCGGCGCCAAGATCATTGCCACGGCTGGCACAGAGGAAAAGCGGCGCTTCCTGGAAACGCTGGGGGCGGACCATGTGTTTGATAGCCGCTCGCTCGGTTTTGTCGGCGATGTGCTTGACGTGACCGGCGGTGAAGGTGTCGATCTGGTGTTGAACTCGCTGTTTGGCGAGGCGATGGAAAAATCCCTGTCGCTGGTCAAGCCGTTCGGGCGCTTCCTGGAGCTTGGCAAGCGCGATTACTACGCCGACAGCAAGATCGGCCTGCGGCCTTTCCGTCGCAATGTCAGCTATTTCGGCATCGACGCCGACCAATTGCTGGTTTTGCATCCCGATCTGTCGCGCCGCATGCTGGCCGAAATCGGTGGCTTGTTCGAGCAGGGCGTGTTCACGCCACTGCCGTTCCGCGCCTTTGAACATGACGAGATTGGCGATGCCTTCCGCCTGATGCAGAATGCCGGCCATATCGGCAAGATCGTCGTGCTGCCGCCGGTTGCGGGCCGTGACCGTGTGGCGATAAAGTCTGCGCGCCGGATGGCGGTCGATGCCGATGGCATGCATTTGGTGGTCGGTGGTATTGGCGGTTTCGGCCTTGCCGCTGCCGATTGGCTGGTAGAGCAGGGTGCGCGCCATATCGCCTTGTCGACTCGGCGCGGGCTTGTCGATGCCGAGACGCAAACCGTTGTTGACCGTTGGGCCAAGCAGGGCGTAACGGCCTATATTCGTGGCTGCGACGTGACCAGCGAAGCTGCCTTGTCGGCGCTTTTGACTGAGCTGCGCACCATTGCGCCGCTGAAGTCCGTTATCCATGCGGCCATGGTGCTGGACGATGCCTTCGTCTCCAATTTGACACGCGCGCGAAACCAGCCGGTTATCGACGTCAAGGCCAAGGGAGCCGCACTTCTTGACCGGCTGACCCGGCAGGACGGGATCGACAATTTCATTCTGTTTTCGTCGATCACCACCTATGTCGGCAATCCCGGTCAGGGCAATTATGTCGCCGCCAACGGCTTCCTGGAAGGCTTGGCGCGGGCGCGTCGAGCCGAGGGACTGGCTGGTCTTGCCATCGGTTTCGGAGCAATCGGCGATGCCGGTTATCTGGCCCGCAACGCGCAGGTCAATGAACGCCTTGGACGCCGGATCGGCAAGACGGCGCTGGACGCCCGCGATGCACTGTCAGCGGTCGGGCGCTATATCGCCGCCGATACTGGCTCCGTCGATGCGGCCGTGGCGATGATTTCCGAATTCGACTGGGCTGCCGCGCATTCGCTTGCCGTAGTCAACGAACCCCTGTTTTCGCTGATCATGCGCCGTAGCAACCAGCATGCCGGTAGCGGTGAGGGCGGCGAGATCGATCTGGTGGCGCTGATCGACGGCAAGGCTCCGGCTGCGGCCCAGGACGTGCTGTTTACGGTGCTTGCCGGTGAAATTGCCGATACGTTGCGGGTGCCCAAGGAAAGCATCGGGCTGAACAGCGTGCTGAAGGATATCGGACTGGACAGTCTGATGGCGGTCGAACTTGGTATGAATTTCGAGCAGAATACCGGCTTCGACATTCCCCTCAGCAGTCTTGCCGACAATGCCACTGTCGGCGACCTGACGCGCCGCCTCTATGAAAAAGTCAGCCTGCGTGGGCGGACGGGCGACAAGGACGAGGCGACACCGCAAGACAGCAAGATCATGGACGATCTGCATCGCCGCCACAGCGGGCTGGGCCAGTAAAACTGGCCCAGTTTTTGCTATCCGTTACGCCCCTGTTCATGTTTGTGTTGATAAACATCATTCTGTTCGGCATAGGTGATAGACGATTGACTAAAATTCTAGGGTTTTCTGCGGATGAATGAGAACAAGCGTCAGGATCTGCTGGCCCGTATGCGTGGCGTACAAAAGGATGTGGACCGGAGCCGGGCCACTCGCAGCCAGCAGAGCGTGTCGCGCAGCCAGCCTGGTTTTGCCGAACTGCCTGAATATAAGCAGGTGGTGATGCAGAAGCTTGTCAGCGAGCAGCTGAATATGCCCAATCCGTTTTACCGGGCGCATGAGAGCGCCTCCGGGGCCACGGCCGATATTGACGGGCGCGCTTACGACAATTTTGCCTCTTATGACTATCTCGGCTTGAACAGCGATCCGCGCATTCGCGACGCAGCCATGACGGCCATTGATCAGTTCGGTATCTCTGCGTCCGCAAGCCGGGTTGTTGCCGGTGAGCGCACCATTCATGCAGAGCTGGAAAAGGCCTTTGCCAAGAACTACCAGACCGAGGACGCCATCTGTTTCGTCAGCGGCTATCTCACCAATGTCACGACCATCGGCAGCCTGATGGGGCCGAAAGACCTGGTGATCCATGACGAGTTCATTCACAACAGCGCCCTGACGGGCATCAAGCTGTCGGGCGCCAATCGCCGCTTCTTCAAGCACAATGACATGGCGGATCTGGACCGCATTCTCGCAAGCCTTGCACCCCTGCATGAACGGATCCTGGTGATCTCGGAGGGCATTTTCTCCATGGATGGAGACGTTGCCGATCTGCCGGGTCTTCTTGCGTTGAAAAAACAGTATAATTTCTGGCTGATGATGGATGAGGCCCATTCACTGGGCGTGCTTGGACAGCGTGGCCACGGCATTTTCGAACATTTCAATCTCGATCCCGCCGATGTCGATATCTGGATGGGGACGCTGTCGAAAACCACCTGTAGCTGCGGCGGCTATGTTGCCGGCAGCGAGGCGCTGATCACGCTGTTGAAGGCGCAGGCCGGTGGTTTTGTCTATAGTGTCGGCCTGGCGCCAGCGCTGGCGGCTTCTGCCATCGCCAGCCTTTCCGTACTGGACGAAGAACCGGACCGGGTAGAGGCCTTGCGTCGCAACAGCCAGCTTTTCCTTGATCAGGCCAAGCTGCGGGGGCTGGATACCGGTCTGAGCGAAGGTTTCTCGGTGGTGCCTGTGATTGTTGCCGATTCGGTGCGCGCCGTGCAGCTCTCCAATGAATTGTTCGAGGCGGGCATCAATGCCTTGCCGATTATCTATCCGGCGGTGCCGGAAGGCCTGGCGCGCCTGCGGTTCTTCATCACCAGCGCCCATACGCCCGAACAGATTACCCGCAGCGTCGATAAAGTGGCGGAAATTCTGGACCGGCTGAAGGCCGAGAATTTCGGCATGGGCTCGATGGATGTCCAGAAGGTCATGCTGCAATTGGCGCAGCGCTGAAGGACAAGAGCGTGAACAGCCGCACCCCGCCGCGCCACGTGATCATTACCGGCGGATCGAGCGGGATCGGGCTGGCCTTGGCGAAAGCCTATCTGTTGGCTGGGTCGAGGGTCAGTCTTGTTGCCCGCTCGCAGGCACGGCTTGAAGCGGCCCGTAACAGCCTGCCGCAATCCTGTTTTTCGCATATCGGACTTCATGCCGCGGATGTGACGGATTATCCGGCTCTGTCGGTCGCCTTGCTAGCGGCTGAGGATAGTTTCGGACCCTGCGATCTGCTGATGACCTGTGCCGGCATCGTGCATCCGGCCACCATGGATGCCATGGACATCGCCGATGCGCGCCAGCAACTCGACATCAATGTCATGGGCACGATCCATGCCGTTAAAGCCTTGTGGGCGGGGATGACGGCACGGGGCGGCACCATGCTGTTGATTTCCTCCGGGGCCGCATTCATTGGTCTGCACGGCTACGGTACTTATTGCGCCTCCAAGGCGGCGCTGGTGGGACTGGCCGATTCGCTGCGCATGGAAGCTGTTGGCACGAAGCTGACGGTGGCGATCTGTTTTCCACCCGATACCGATACGCCGCAACTGGCCGCAGAATTGCCTTTGCGATCGCCTCAGGCACAGCGCGTTATGGGGACGGTCAAGCCCTGGAATGCAGACACTGTCGCGGCGCGGATCGTTCGCCAGCTGCAAAAAGGCCGCCGGGAGATTTTCTTCGGGATGACGCTCCTGCTGCTCGCCCGCTTTGGTTCGCTGGTGCGTCCGGTTTTATATTGGTGGTATAGCCGCCGTTGACGGCGCGCGTGCGGCTTTACAGCGCGCCAATCTCGTCCTTGAGCACCTGAACTCGTCCAGCACTCACGTCACTGATCATGCTAAGGGTCGCGTCCAACCTTTCCTCAGGTATGGCGAGGGTCAGTTCGGCTCCCGTATCGATAAAACTCTCCTTGATGACAAGCAGATCTGCGACAGCGGTAAGCCGGGCCTTGACCAGCGCAAGATCGGCAAAGCCGATTCGGATGGTCTTTGTGGTCCTGTCGATGATTTCCACCTTTTCGGCTTGCCGCAGGCATTGCGCTGCCGTGCCGCCATAGGCCCGGATCAGGCCGCCACTCCCCAGAAGTATGCCACCGAACCAGCGGGTCACGATGACCAGCACGCCATCCAGCGTCTGGCCGTCGATGGCTTGCAGGATCGGTTTTCCGGCAGTGCCGGAGGGCTCGCCATCGTCGTTGAAGCGATAGGTCTGCCCCAGCCGCCATGCCCAACAATTGTGGTTGGCGGTGGCATCGGACTGGCGGTCCAGAAGGGGACGGATGTCATTTTCATGGGAGATCGGAAAAGCGGTGGCGCGAAACCGGCTCTTCTTGATCTCCTGTTCATAGCTGTGTAGGCCGGGAAGGGTAAACATCGCCTTTTGTGACGTGATTTGAGTCGCAAGAAAAGACCGATGGGTGCCGTGACAGCGGCTCATCAGAAAAAAGGAGACGATCCAGTCCCACGCAAGCGACGGCTTTTAGAGTTGTCAGGGAGAGCTAGGAGATCTGGCTCGGGTTTTAGGCTTTGATCCGGCAGTTTGACTGCACACCTGCTGCATAATTCCATAAATCGGAATCGATTTAAGGAGAAAATTATGAAGCGGAATCAAAGCATTACAGCATGCTTTTTGCGTTTTATAAAACGCACGGCGCTGTAAGCTGACCCGGTCGAACTCCGCAGAAAATGACAGTGTTGCGGCGTCTTTTCGCGTCATGATGACGTTGGTCGCCGCCAACAGAAAGCCGGGATGATCCCGGGGAAACAGGATAGGCCTATGTCTGACGATTTTGAACCGGAAGCGACCATCGAAACCTCCAACCTGGCGGCTCTGGTTCTGAGCCAGGAAATCGATTCGCTCACCGATGTCCTCGTCAAGGCCCTTTACGAAGTCTATCGTATTCTCGACGACAGCCATCCGCAGCCCGGCACCGTGCATTGATGGGCAGGGTCGCCAAGACAAAACCGTTTACCGCCCATATTCTTTGACCGCCTGCATGACGACGAAGGTCGATGTGCTCGCCACATGCGGCAGGCTGGAGATCTTCTCACCCAGAACCTGCCGATAGCGACGGATATCGCCGGTGCGCACCTTCAACAGATAGTCGAAGGCGCCGGCGATCATATGGCACTCCTCCACTTCCCGGATCTTGCGGACCGCCGTGTTGAATTCCGTCAATGCCGTTTCACGGGTGTCGGACAGTTTCACCTCGGCGAAGGCGATGTGGTCCAGGCCGAATTTGCGGGCATCCAGCACGGCGCGGAAGCCGAGAATATAGCCGTCATCCATCAGCCGTTTCAGTCGCACCTGGCAGGGTGTTTTTGACAGCCCAACCCGCTCGGACAAGTCGGTAATCGACATCCGGCCATCCTGCGACAGCGCCTCGACAATTTTCATGTCGAATTGGTCGATCCCACTGTCCGATTCAATTTTTGCCATCATATCTCCTGAAAATCTGCGATTTTTTAGAGAATTTAACTAGATTGGCCTTGAATTCAAGTTCGCTGATTTTATTGACCCCATGGTATGATCCGGTCATTGCAAAAATCTCCATCGAGCCAGGATAACAGTGATGAACCAGACCGTTTCCGTCGCATCGCAGGCCGTTTCATCCTCTCCAGAGCCAATCTTTGCCGCTTTCGCGCCGCCGCTGCGTCAGCCAAGCCCTTTGCGCCAGGCGATTACGGCTGCCTATCGCCGCCCAGAACCGGAATGCCTGGCACCGCTGCTAGAGGCGGCCCGCTTGCCGGATGCCATGCGCAGCACCGTCGAGGGCACTGCCCGCACACTGATCGAAGCCCTGCGCGCCAAGCACAGGGGCAGCGGCGTCGAGGGGCTGGTGCATGAATATTCGCTGTCCAGCCAGGAGGGTGTGGCACTTATGTGCCTGGCCGAAGCGCTGCTGCGCATTCCCGACCACGCTACCCGCGATGCGCTGATCCGCGACAAGATTGCCGAGGGGGATTGGAAGGCCCATCTCGGCGGTGGCCGGTCGCTGTTCGTCAATGCCGCCACCTGGGGACTGGTGGTGACTGGCAAGCTGACCTCGACCGTCAATGATCGCGGCCTGTCCGCAGCCTTGACCCGGCTGATTGCCCGGTGCGGGGAGCCGGTTATTCGCCGGGGTGTCGATATGGCCATGCGGATGATGGGGGAGCAGTTTGTCACCGGCGAAACCATTGAGGAGGCGCTGAAACGCGCCCGCCCGCTGGAAGCCAGGGGCTTCCGCTATTCCTACGACATGCTGGGCGAGGCGGCGACCACGGCTGGCGATGCGGCGCGGTATTTCCGGGATTACCAGCAGGCCATCCATGCCATCGGCAAGGCTTCGGCGGGACGCGGCATTTATGATGGCCCCGGCATTTCCATCAAGCTGTCAGCCCTGCATCCGCGCTACAGCCGCGCCACGGCAGAGCGGGTGATGTGCGAATTGCTGCCACAGGTCAAAGCGCTGGCGCTGCTGGCCAAGCAGTATGATATTGGCCTCAATATCGATGCCGAAGAGGCCGACCGGCTGGAACTGTCGCTGGATCTGCTGGAAGACCTCTGCCTCGATCCGGCTTTGTCGGGCTGGGATGGCATGGGGTTCGTTGTACAGGCCTATGGCAAGCGCTGCCCCTTCGTGCTGGATTTCATCATTGATCTTGCCCACCGTGCAGAGCGTCGCATCATGGTGCGGCTGGTCAAGGGGGCCTATTGGGATGCCGAGATCAAGCGGGCGCAGGTCGATGGGTTGGAGGATTTTCCGGTCTATACCCGCAAGGTTCACACCGACGTCTCCTATATCGCCTGCGCCAAAAAGCTGCTGGCGGCGCGGGATGTGATCTTTCCGCAATTTGCCACCCACAATGCCCAGACGCTGGCGGCGATCTATCATCTCGCCGGCCCGGATTTCAAAACCGGCTCCTACGAGTTTCAGTGCCTGCATGGCATGGGAGAGCCGCTCTACGACGAAGTCGTGGGCAAAGCGAAGCTGGATCGCCCCTGCCGGATTTACGCGCCGGTGGGCACGCATGAGACGCTGCTGGCCTATCTGGTGCGTCGCCTGCTGGAAAATGGCGCCAACTCCTCCTTCGTCAACCGGATCGCCGATCCCGCCATTTCCGTGGAGGAGTTGATTGCCGATCCGACAGAAACCGTGCTCGCCATGGTACAGCCGGGTGCAAAGCATGACAGGATTGCTTTGCCCGCCGATCTTTTCGAAGGCCGCAAAAATTCCGCAGGTCTCGATCTCAGCAATGAAGCTGTGTTGCAGGCGCTTGGCGAGACCTTGCGCCAGACCAACAGCGGGTCTTGGGATGCGGTGCCTGCTTTGATTGCCGGGAAAAGTGCCGGGCCTGTGCGTCCCGTCGTTAATCCCGGCGACCATCGTGATGTGGTTGGCAGTATCAGGGAAGCAACCGAGGAAGAGGCTCGCCAGGCCGTGGCCGATGCCGCGCTTCATGCGCAGACCTGGGCGCAGACGGTGCCTTTGGAGCGGGCGCGGATGCTGGACGAGGCTGCCGACCTGATGCAGGGGCGATTGCCGGTACTGCTGGGGCTGATCATGCGCGAGGCGGGCAAATCGGCGGCCAATGCCATTGCCGAGGTGCGCGAGGCCATCGACTTTCTGCGCTACTACGCCGAGCAGGCGCGCCGCACCTTGGGGCCGGTGCATGCGCCACTGGGGCCAATTGTCTGCATCAGCCCCTGGAATTTTCCGCTGGCGATTTTCACCGGACAGGTGGCGGCAGCGCTGGTGGCAGGCAATCCGGTTCTGGCCAAGCCCGCCGAGGAAACACCGCTGATTGCCGCTGAGGCTGTGCGCCTCCTGCATCAGGCGGGTGTCCCCGGTGCCGCCCTTCAGCTTCTGCCAGGCGACGGGCGGATCGGGGCGGCGCTGGTGGCCTCGCCGCAGGTGGCGGGCGTGATGTTTACCGGCTCGACCGAGGTCGCCAAACTGATCCAGAGGGAGCTTGCCGGGCGTCTGCGTGCCAATGGCAGGCCAATCCCGCTGATTGCCGAGACCGGCGGACAGAACGCGATGATCGTCGATTCCTCGGCGCTTGCCGAACAGGTGGTGGCGGATGTGATTGCGTCTGCCTTCGACAGCGCTGGTCAGCGCTGCTCGGCGCTCCGGGTTCTATGCCTTCAGGATGAGGTGGCGGATCGCATTCTTGCCATGCTGAAAGGGGCGCTGCATGAACTGACGCTGGGCCGCACGGACCGGCTGTCCACCGATATCGGTCCGGTGATTACCGCCGAGGCCAAGGGCGTGATCGAGGCGCATATTGACGCCATGCGCGCCAAGGGCAAAGCGGTGGAGCAGATCGGTGCAGGCGAGGGCGCTGAGCACGGCACTTTTGTTGCGCCGACCATCATCGAGATCGGCGCATTGTCCGATCTTGAACGGGAAGTGTTTGGCCCGGTCCTGCATGTGCTGCGCTACCGGCGCAACGATCTCGACCGCCTGATCGACCAGATCAATGCCACCGGCTATGGCCTGACCTTCGGCCTGCATACTCGGCTGGATGAGACCATTGCCCATGTGACATCCAGGGTGAAGGCGGGCAATCTCTACATCAACCGCAATGTGATTGGCGCGGTGGTCGGCGTGCAGCCGTTCGGTGGCCGTGGCCTGTCCGGCACCGGGCCGAAGGCTGGCGGCCCGCTCTACCTGGGCCGTTTGGTTGAAAAGCCGCCGGTGCCGCCACAGCATAGTTCGGTTCATGTTGATCCGGGCCTGCTGGATTTTTCCAAATGGCTTGACGAGCAGGGTGAAACGGCAGCGGCTGAAGCGGCGCGCAGCCTCGGCAGCCTCTCGGCAGTCGGGTTGGTCCAGGATCTGCCGGGGCCGGTCGGAGAGCGCAACCTTTATGCCCTGCATCCGCGTGGCACCATTCTGCTGCTGCCCCGCACCAAGCAGGGACTTTACCGGCAAATGGCCAGCGCGCTGGCGACCGGCAACAGCATGGTTATCGATGCAAGCCCCGATCTTCGTGAGGGGCTGGCGGGCCTGCCTGATGGTCTGCTTGCCCGTACTAGCTTTGTCGAAAGGTCAGGCTGGGCTAAGGCAGGTCCTTTCGCAGGCGCATTGTTGGAAGGCGAGGGTGAGCAGATTATCGAGCAGGCAAAAGCCATTGCCGCCCTGCCCGGTCCGCTGGTCCTGACCCAGGTGGCATCACGTGATGAGCTGGATAACGAGCTTGGTCCTGATGATGCCTATTGCCTGAACTGGCTGGTCGAGGAGGTTTCGGTGTCCACCAATACGGCTGCTGCCGGAGGCAATGCCAGCCTGATGGCAATTGGCTGAGGGTTCCGCTTGCTTTTAACCTGTGCTTTGCCCAAAACCAGCTGACATTCGCTCGCAAGCGATATCGTGGCAAGGGACAGGCATGACAGGCAAGACGGTTGCGATCATCGGCGGGGGCCCTGCGGGCCTGATGGCGGCGGATAGCCTGTCGCGGGCTGGTTTGACTGTAACGATCTATGAGGCGATGCCGACACTGGCCCGGAAATTTCTTCTGGCGGGCAAATCCGGGCTGAACATCACCCATTCCGAAGAATATGCGCGGTTTTCGAGCCGTTTCGGGGAGGCTGGACGCCATTTGAAGGCAGCCCTCGATGGTTTTACGCCGGATGATGTACGCGCCTGGACAGCAGGTCTTGGAACCGAGACCTTCATCGGCTCCTCAGGCCGGGTGTTTCCAAGGGCAATGAAAGCGTCACCGCTGCTTCGGGCCTGGATCAAGACATTGCAGGATCAAGGTGTGATGATCCGCACCCGGCACCGCTGGACTGGTTTTTCCGAAAATGGCTATCGGTTCGCAACGCCGGATGGCGATGTCACTGTTGTGACAGATGCGGTGGTTTTGGCGCTGGGTGGGGCGAGTTGGCCACGATTAGGTTCGGACGCCGCCTGGGTGCCGTGGCTGCGGGACATCGGCGTTGCTGTCATGGATTTCAGACCTGCCAATTGCGGCTTCGATAGCGCCTGGAGCGATATGTTCCGCGATCGGTTTGCTGGCGAGCCGGTCAAATCGGTTGCCGCCACGTCTGCGGCGGGGCAGATCCAGGGAGAATTCGTCATTTCCCGGCACGGGATCGAGGGCAGCCTCATCTATGCCCATGCGGCTGCCCTGCGCGATGATCTTCGCCTTCATGGCAAGGCAGTTCTTCTGCTCGATCTTGCACCGGGAAAGCGGCTTGAAAAGCTGGCGGAAGATCTTGCCCGCCAACCCGCAAAGGCCAGTTTCTCGACCCGGCTCCGTAAGGCGGCTTCTTTGGACGGCGTCAAGGCGGCGCTCTTGCGGGAGGTCGTTCCCGACATTGCCAACCGGGATGCCGCATCGCTCGCGGGTCTCATCAAGGCTTTGCCGCTACCGTTGCTGCGACCACGCCCGCTGGCGGAGGCGATTTCCTCGGCGGGCGGTATCGACTGGAGCGGTATCGACAGCAGCTACATGCTGGTGGACCGTCCCGGCCTGTTCGTCGCTGGCGAAATGCTGGACTGGGAAGCGCCAACCGGCGGCTACCTGCTGACCGCCTGTCTTGCCACCGGGCGGGCGGCAGCGGTTGGCGTGATTCGCTGGCTCACCAATGATTCAGATGCTTGATACAAAACCCGGATGCCACAATTGGCGGGCCAGATCCTGTCTGTTTTCGGGACATGCGCACCGTCCACGTCAGGAAGTTTTTTACGCCCATTGGTTGTTTTTTGTCAAAAAAATATTGGATGAATCAACAAAAACAACACGTTAATAAACCCCAAAATCCTATGGCTTATTAGAGCTATCAATTAAATATAGTTGTGGCCTAACAGTGTTAGTTCTATCTTAACTTACTAACGTGAGAATTCGTTTCAGAAATCTGGAAATATCTATGGCGTTGCCACAATGTTCCGGAATTCGCTCCCCGCATGATGCGGAATGGTCCCAAAAAATTCACAGATATTAACAGCGCTTGAGATGGCTTGTCACATCGCATGGGAACATGCGCGTGTCACCGTTGCTATTCAAGCCTTCATGGCGGAATGGAGCTTCCCTTGCATGCCGTTGTGATAGACGACAGCCGATCCACACTACTGGCATTGCGTCTGGAACTCCTTGAAATTACGGGTCTGGAGGTGGAAATCTTCGCCGATCCCGAGGAAGCCATTCGCGTTTGTGAGACCCGGCAATTCGACCTGGTGCTGGTGGATTACAATATGCCAAAGCGCTCGGGTATCGATGTGATTACCGCTTTGCGTGCCATGCCGAACTATGAGCTGGTGCCGATTTTGATGATCACTTCGGAGACCGAAACAGCGGTCTGCTTGAATGCGCTGGATGCGGGGGCGACGGATTTTCTGCGGAAATCCGCCGATCCGGTCGAGTTGAAGGCCCGTGCGCGTAACCTTTTGAGCCTGCGGCGTGCCCAGGTGGAACTGTCGTTGCGGGCTGATGGTCTGGCTGCTGCCGTGACGGCGAAATCCGCAGCACTGGTTGCCAGCGAAGAGGAACTGATCTGGCGTCTGGCCCGAGCCATGGAATATCGCGACGGGGAAACCGGCGATCATGTCTCGCGTGTGGCGCAGATTTCCAGGCTGCTGGCGCAGGATCTTGGGCTCGACGAGGATCGGCAGCGCAAGATCTATCTGGCGGCCCCGCTGCATGATGTCGGCAAGATCGGCATTCCCGATGGCGTCCTGTCCAAGCCCGGCAGATTGACCGACAGCGAGCGGGATATGATGCGCAGGCATGTCGATATCGGCGTCAAGATTCTGGAGAACGGGACCTCCGATCTGTTGCGGGTCGCCGAGCGGATTGCTGGCGGCCATCATGAGAAATGGGATGGAACCGGTTATCCCAAGGGATTGTCTGGACGGGAAATTCCGCTGGAAGCACGCATTGTCGCACTCGCTGATGTGTTCGACGCATTGTGCTCGCCCCGTGCCTACAAGCCGGCCTGGTCGCTGCAAGACGCGCTGGATCATATCAGGAGCGAAAAGGGTCGTCATTTCGATCCGGCCTGCGTCGAGGCTTTTGAGCGGCAATGGCCAAAGATCGCCTCGGTCATGGGAGCGCGTGAGACAGAGATGAGGATCCACATGAAAGGGACGCCGTCCCTGGATGCCGCCCATCCTGAAAATGCCCTGCGCCTCCACAAGCAGACGAAATACCAACCAACACCCCAGCCAGCGGGACGGGAATGACGATGATAACGCAAACATTGCCGCATGAGACCATTGCCTTGCCACAGGCGCTGACCATTCGCACTGTGCAGACCACCAGGGACCAGCTTCTGACAGGCCTTTCGGCTGCTCAGGCCGTCGTTATCGACATCCCCGCGGAAGCGGAGGTTGACCTGAGTTTTATTCAATTGATTGAAGCGGCGCGCATGTCTGCGCAGACGAATGGCCAGGATCTCACGCTTCGAAACGCTGCGGTTGGTGGTGTTTTGTCCACGCTGGAGCGCAGCGGCTTCCTGACCGACATGGATCCGTCCGCTCGATTTTTCTGGTTACATGAAAGGTAATGCCATGAGTGCCCATATTCTCACTGTTGACGATTCCGCCAGCATCCGCATGACAACGAAGATCGCCTTGACCAATGCCGGCTACAAGGTGACCGAAGCCGTCGATGGATTGGATGGTCTTAACAAGGCCAAGTCATCGCAGTTCGATCTGATCGTCACCGACCTCAACATGCCCAACATGAACGGTTTGGCGATGATCGAGGCTCTGCGCCGGTCTCCGGCCCATACGGGTATTCCGATCATCTTCCTGACAACCGAATCCGACGCCGACATGAAGAACAGGGCCAAGGCCGCTGGTGCGACCGGCTGGATCACCAAGCCGTTCGATGCCGAACAGCTGGTGAAAATTGCTAGAAAGGTTCTCGGCAAATGACAAATCTGGATCCCATTCAGGTTTTCAGGACAGAAGCAGCAGAGCTGTTCGAGCAGATCGAAAACGGCCTGCTCGACCTGTTGCATGACCTGTCCAATCAAGATCAGATCGATTCGGTATTCCGCGGTCTTCATACCCTGAAGGGATCCGGAGCCATGTTTGGCTTCGAGGCTCTGGCCGCTTTCACCCACCATTGCGAAACCGCTTTCGACCGTGTCCGCAAGGGTGAAGTACCGGCAACCGCCGAGCTTGTCGCAGCCGTTCTCGACGCTCAGGACCACATGAAGGCACTGGTTGCCACGCCCAATGGCGATCATGAAGCCGCCGGAGAGCATCTGCTGGCCAAGTTGCAGGCCGCGGTCGGCGACCATGGTGGCAATGCGCATGCGGTGCCGGTTGCAAAGCCCGGCAATGGTGGAGCCGCCAAGCCGCAGCCGGCAGCCCGGCAGGCTGCGAAGACATGGCGGATGAAATTTCGCCTGCCAGCCAATTCCATGGTCAATGGCACCAATCCACTCGGCCTTCTGGACGAGCTTCGAGACCTTGGAAAATGCATCGTCAAAGCGGATTTGACCGCTATCCCAAGTCTTGAGGAGATTTCTCCTGTCGATCTTTATATCGGCTGGAGCGTCGAGCTTGTTACCGAAAAGCCGAAGTCGGATATCGAGGATGTCTTCATCTTCGTCATGGATGACATGGATCTCGAACTGACCGAGGATGCGTCCGCGGCCTCTTCCGAGACCGTTGCCGCCGATGATCCAGCCGAACAACCCGCTGCCGCGCCGGTGACGCCTGACAACAAGCCCGCGCCAGGCCAGGCTCAGGCCGCGGCGCCCGCCGCCGCTCAGACGGGTTCCAATGACGCCAAGCATGGCCGTGCCGCTGAAAATGTCCGCGTTCCGGCCGAGCGCCTGGATGAATTGATGGACAGGGTCGGCGAGCTGGTAATTGCCCAGTCCCGCCTGTCGCAGCTGGCCAATACCAGCGCCGACATCATGCTGCGATCCGTTTCGGAAGATGTCGAGCGGCTCTCCGGTGAGCTGCGCGATACGATGATGGTGCTGCGCATGGTGCCGGTTGGCAGCCTTTTCACCCGCTTCCGCCGCCTTGTCCACGATCTTGCCCGCGAGACCGGCAAGGTCATCGAGCTGGAGACGGAAGGCGAAACCACGGAAGTGGACAAGACCGTCATCGAGCGGCTGGCCGATCCGCTGGTGCATCTGGTGCGCAATTCCATCGACCACGGGCTCGAACCGCCGGAAGAACGCCTGGCGGCTGGCAAGAACAAAGCCGGCAAGGTGGTGCTGGCGGCCCATCAGTCCGGTGGTGAAGTGATCATCACCATCAAGGACGATGGCCGTGGCATCAACCGCGACCGGGTCCGGGCCAAGGCGGAATCCTCGGGGCTGATCCAGCCAGGCCAGCAGCTAATGGACCAGGAATTGTTGCAGCTGATCTTCCAGCCGGGCTTTTCCACCGCCCAGACGATCACCAATCTTTCCGGGCGTGGCGTCGGCATGGATGTGGTGAAGAAAACCGTCGAGGCCCTGCGCGGGGTGATCGACATCCGCAGTGAAAACGGCAAGGGCTCTGAAGTATCCCTGCGCATTCCGCTGACGCTGGCGATCATCGACGGTCTTTTGGTGCGGGTTGGTACCGGGTGCTACGTCATTCCGCTGTCGGCGGTCGAGGAATGCCTGGAACTGTCGATCGAGGACGATCTGCGCTCCAGGGGCCGCAGTTTCATTTCGCTGCGTGACAGCCTGGTTCCCTTCCTCAGGCTCAGGGATCTGTTCCACACGGGAACGCAGCCTGATCCTTTCCAGAAGGTCGTGGTGATCTCGACCGGCGACGAGCGGGTCGGCCTGGTGGTCGACCAGATCATCGGCGACCACCAGACCGTGATCAAATCCATGTCGAAGCTTCACCATGATGTCGCGACGTTTTCGGGCGCGACCATCCTGGGTGACGGCAGCGTCGCGCTCATCCTGGATGTCACCCATCTGGTCAGCGCGGGCCAACAGCAGGAGGCGCAATTGCGTGTAGCAGGATGAGCATGGTTCCTAACAAACAGGATTTTCACCACTTCTGGGCCAATCGCGATGAAGTCGCTGTGCTGACCTTCAACCTGAATGGCGAGACGTTCGCAATCGAGGCCATCACGGTGCAGGAGATCATCGATCTCCTGCCGGAAACCAAGGTGCCGGGCGCAAAACCCTTCGTCTCCAGCGTCATCAATTTTCGCGGCAAGGTCATTCCACTGGCCGATATCCGGCTGGCCTTCGGCATGGAGGCAACGGAGCCGACCATCGACAGCCGTATCATTGTCATCGAACTCGATCTCGATGGTGAAACCACCCTCACCGGTATTCGCACGGACCGGGTGTTCGAAGTCACGACATTGGCGCACTCCGCCAGCGAACCGCCCCCGAGCGTCGGAATGCGATGGCGTCCCGACTTCATCGAATGCCTGGTCAAACGGGATGGAGAATTCATCATTCTCCCCAATCTCCAGGCAATTTTTTACAGCACAAGTGACCGGATCGCCGCTCCAGCGGCTGGTCTGGCAACAAATTGAGGTCTGTTATGCGGTTTACAATCAAAATGAAGCTGGGGTTGGCTTTCGGCGTTGTCGTCGCGTTGCTGATTGCCAGTTCGGTTCTGGGAATTCAAAGCCTGGGATCGATGAACGATGCCACGGGCAATATGCTTGCAGGTCCGGTAGAGCGGTTGCGGCTGGCTCAACAGCTCCAGATGGAGCAGCTTCAGCAATTGCGTCAGCAAAAGAATGTTCAGCTGGCGCAATCCGAAGACGAAATCAAATCCAGTATCGCCAAGGCCAATGCATCGCGTGCCGAATTCGACCAGGCTTTTGCTGCCGTGATGGCCAAGGCAACGGAAGAAGGCAAGGTATTCTGGAACAAGCTTGCCGTGGTGGAAGCTGACTTCCGAAAGACCGACGACCAGATCAAGGCTTTGACAATCGCTGGCGACACTGCGGGCGCACTGAAAATCTCGACAAATGAGAACCGCAAGGCTGTTAATGAAATCGACGATCTCCTGTCGCAAGTCGTCACTCTGGAGCAGTCCCGCCTGCGCGATGCTGACGCCGCTGGCGATGCCGAATATGCCAGCACCCGGTTGATGCTTTTGTCCCTGTCGATTGCGGCCTCCGTTATCGCCGTCATGGCAGCGGTCTGGATTGTCATCAGCGTCACCGGCGGTATCAATCGTGCGGTTGTGGCTGTGCGAAAGGTTGCCGATGGCGACCTGACGGAGTTTGCCCAAATCCGCTCACGCGATGAAATCGGCGACATGCTGCAATATGTCAACACGATGATCGAGCGTCTTCGCGGCGTGGTTGGCGATGCGCTGTCGGCATCCGACAATGTGTCTTCGGGTAGCCAGCAGCTGTCATCTGCCTCCGAGCAGGTCAGCCAGGGCGCGACGGAACAGGCCTCGTCTGCGGAAGAAGCTTCTGCCTCGATGGAAGAGATGGCAGCCAATATCAAGCAGAATGCCGATAATGCCGCTCAGACCGAAAAGATTGCCCGCCAGTCCTCCAAGGATGCGGAAGCCTCCGGCGAAGCGGTAAACCGTGCGGTCGGTGCGATGCGCACGATTGCCGAGAAGATCTCCATCGTCCAGGAAATCGCTCGTCAGACCGACCTTCTGGCCTTGAATGCGGCAGTTGAAGCCGCCCGTGCAGGAGAGCATGGCAAGGGCTTTGCAGTTGTTGCCTCTGAAGTGCGCAAGCTTGCCGAACGCAGCCAGGCAGCAGCGGCTGAAATCAGCACGCTGTCTGGCCAGACGGTACAGGTGGCAACAGAAGCCGGTGAAATGCTGACCCGTCTTGTTCCTGACATCAGAAAGACGGCGGAACTGATTTCCGAGATCTCGGCTGCCTGCCGCGAACAGGATATCGGCGCCAGCCAGATCAACGAAGCGATCCAGCAGCTCGACAAGGTGACGCAGCAGAATGCGGGCGCTTCGGAAGAAATGTCTGCAACCTCTGAAGAACTGGCCGCACAGGCTGAGGAACTGCAAACCTCCATCGCCTTCTTCAAGGTTGATGGTGCTGGCGCAAGAAAACCGGCTTCTCAGACCCGGGCTGTTGCCGCTCGTGCTGCGCCAGTTCGGACGGCTGCACCGGCAAAACCCCGCACACCGATGTCGTCTCAGTCGGTTGCTGCCCAGCAGGCAAGAGCCAAGGGCTTTGCCCTCGATCTTTCCATGGGCGGTCCGGATGAGGAGGATCTGGATTTTCGCCAGTCGGCCTGACCCAGGCTCGTATTCGATTTCGCATCGGGCCGAATAGCGGCCCGATGGCACCCGACAGGCATGTATGTGCGCCGAGCCGGTCCTCATCCGCTTCGAACGAATGATGTCGTTCGGCCTGGAATTCCTTCTATATTAATTTAGGGATGACGCACATGCGTTTCACAATAAAGCTCAAACTCGCGCTGGCTTTCGGGCTTATGATCGCAATGCTGATTGCGGTAGCATTGTATGGCATCTCCAGCATCGGGACGATCAATCAGGCTGCTTCCGATATCATCACCGGACCGGCCAAGCGGCTCGAATACGCATTGTCGGCTTCTAGCAAAATGTCAGAAGCCATTCGTGCCCAGAAAAATGCTCTGCTTTCCAAGGACGATGCGGAAGCCAAGGGATATTATCAGGTATCCGACGCCAACATCAAAGATATGATTGGCTTGGCACAGGCAGGTCTTACGATTGCAAGTCTTCAGGGCAGACCCTACTGGGAGGCCGTAATTAAGAATGCTCTGGATTTCAGAGAGTCTGCGGCTCGTTTGCCGGATATCCAGGCAGCCGGCAAAGTGAATGATGCCATTGCGCTTTCAAATGGCGACCTGCGGTCTATGGCATCCAATATGGCTGAGGCCATTACAAAACTGGTCGAAATTCAGAAGCAGGGCATGTCCAAAGCCGATGAGGACACAGATACTCTCTATGCTGATACGAGGACCATGGTTCTCGTTGTCGCCGGGGTCGCTACGCTTCTGGCGATTGCGGCTGCCTTGTGGATTGCTCTCGGCATCAGCGCCGGGCTTCGCAAGATCGAAACTGTTGCCAATGCCGTTTCCATCGGTGATCTTGATCAGACCGTCGAGGTGAAAACCAATGACGAGATCAAGGATCTTGTCATGACGATTAACGGGATGACCGAAAATCTGCGGGCAACCGCCGCTTTGGCAAACCGCATCTCCGAAGGTGATTTATCCCAGGATATCACGCCTCTCTCGAGCAAGGATTCATTGGGCATCGCTATGCGATCCATGACCGTCAATCTGCGTGAAACGGCGGCTATTGCCGACAAGATTGCCAATGGTGATTTGACGGTGACGCCGACGCCGCGTTCCAATGTCGATACGCTTGGCCTTGCCTTGCAGAGCATGGTGGAGCGTCTTCGGGGTGTCGTTGCCGATGCCTTGTCGGCCTCCGACAACGTCTCTTCCGGCAGCCAGAACTGTCCTCAAGCTCAGAACAGCTGTCGCAGGGTGCAACGGAACAGGCCTCGTCTGCCGAAGAAGCCTCTGCTTCGATGGAAGAGATGGCGGCCAATATCAAGCAGAATGCCGACAACGCTGCCCAGACCGAAAAGATCGCCCGCCAGTCTTCCAAGGATGCGGAAGCCTCCGGCGAAGCGGTAAACCGTGCGGTTGGCGCGATGCGCACGATTGCCGAGAAGATCTCGATCGTCCAGGAAATCGCTCGTCAGACCGACCTTCTGGCCTTGAATGCAGCGGTTGAAGCCGCCCGTGCAGGAGAGCATGGCAAGGGCTTTGCAGTGGTTGCCTCTGAAGTGCGCAAGCTTGCCGAGCGCAGCCAGGCGGCAGCGGCTGAAATCAGCACGCTGTCTGGCCAGACGGTACAGGTGGCAACGGAAGCCGGTGAAATGCTCGGCCGGTTGGTTCCAGACATCAGAAAGACGGCAGACCTGATTTCCGAGATCTCGGCTGCCTGCCGTGAGCAGGATATTGGCGCCAGCCAGATCAACGAAGCGATCCAGCAGCTCGACAAGGTGACACAGCAGAATGCCGGCGCTTCGGAAGAAATGTCTGCGACCTCTGAAGAACTGGCCGCCCAGGCCGAGGAACTCCAGGCTTCCATCGCCTTCTTCAAGGTCGATGGACTGAAAGCGCAGAAGAAAGTGGCACAGAACTATATGCCGCAGCCTGCAAGACCGACCAAAATCACGACAGCGGCGGCTGTTGTGCGCAGGCCGTCAGCAGCTCAGACCGTTTCCGCTCAGCAAGCGAGGGCCAAGGGCTTTGCCCTCGACCTCTCCATGGGTGGACCGGATGATGAGGATCACGATTTCCGCCAGCAGGCGTGAAATCGGCCGACGACAAAGACCGGGACAGGCAAGACATTGGCTGTCCTACCACGCTTAAATACGCGGAAATACCTGGGGGACTACCATGCGATTCACGATCAAACTGAAACTGGCCGTAACCTTCGGCTTAATGATCATTATGCTAGGAGTGATGGCATTCTATGGCATAACGAGTCTTTCGACAATCAATCAGGCCAGTACTGATATTATCGCGGGCCCGGCCAAGCGCCTAGAATATGCGCTTACCGCTTCAAATGAAATGTCGGAAACAATTCGCGCCCAGAAAAATGCCCTGCTGTCTAAGAGCGCTGATGATGCGAAAAAGTATTATCAGGCGGGGGCGCAAAATATCGAGGATATGCTTCAACTTGCTGAATCTGGAAGGACCATTGCCAGTGTTGAAGGCAAATCATACTGGGAGGCTTTGATTGCGACCGGCGCTGTTTTCAAGGAAGCTTCGAGCCGTCTTCCCTCTGTCCAGGCTGCGGGCGATTTAGATGCTGCGATCGCATTGTCTAACGGATCAATCCGAGACAGTGCAGCAAAAATGGGAGAAGCTGTCGCAAAGCTCATCGATATCCAGAAAAAGGCCATGGCTAAGGCCGATAGCGACACAGACATTCTTTATGATCAGACGAAGACCTTGATGATATCCATCGCCACAGTGGCAATGCTTTTGGCGTTTGTCGCTGCCATCTGGATCGCCATTAGCATCAGTTCCGGCCTGAAAAAGATCAAGTCCGTTGCAGATGCCGTTGCCATTGGCGATCTGGATCAGGATATCGACATCAGAACCAATGATGAAATCCGCGATGTCGTCGAGAGCGTCAAGGTGATGACCGGCAACCTCAGGGAAACGGCAGCTATCGCCAATCAGATTGCCGATGGCAATTTGACGGTGGCGCCGAAATCCCTGTCCGACAAGGATACGCTCGGCCAGTCCTTGCAGCTAATGGTGGAGCGTCTTCGCGGCGTGGTTGGCGATGCGCTTTCGGCCTCCGACAATGTGTCTTCGGGTAGCCAGCAACTGTCGTCTGCCTCCGAGCAGGTCAGCCAGGGCGCGACGGAACAGGCCTCGTCCGCTGAAGAAGCCTCTGCCTCGATGGAAGAGATGGCAGCCAATATCAAGCAGAATGCCGATAATGCCGCTCAGACCGAAAAGATCGCCCGCCAGTCTTCCAAGGATGCGGAAGCCTCTGGCGAAGCGGTAAACCGTGCGGTTGGCGCGATGCGCACGATTGCCGAGAAAATCTCCATCGTCCAGGAAATCGCTCGTCAGACCGACCTGCTGGCCTTGAATGCAGCGGTTGAAGCCGCCCGTGCCGGTGAGCATGGCAAGGGCTTTGCAGTGGTTGCCTCTGAAGTGCGCAAGCTTGCCGAGCGCAGCCAGGCGGCAGCGGCTGAAATCAGCACACTGTCTGGCCAGACGGTACAGGTGGCAACGGAAGCCGGTGAAATGCTGACGCGGCTTGTTCCTGATATCCGCAAGACGGCAGACCTGATTTCCGAGATCTCGGCGGCGTGCCGCGAGCAGGATGTTGGTGCCAGCCAGATCAACGAAGCGATCCAGCAGCTCGACAAGGTGACACAGCAGAATGCGGGCGCTTCGGAAGAAATGTCTGCAACCTCTGAAGAACTGGCCGCTCAGGCCGAGGAACTCCAAGCTTCCATTGCCTTCTTCAAGGTTGATGGTGCGCATCAGAAGAAGCCTGCACAACAGACCCGGGCTGTTGCCGCTCGCGCTGCGCCAGCGCGGACGGCTGCACCGGCAAAACCCCGCACACCGACATCGTCTCAGACGGTTGCTGCCCAGCAGGCGAGAGCCAAGGGCTTTGCCCTCGATCTCTCCATGGGCGGTCCGGATGAGGAGGATCGCCTCTTTCAGGAAAGCGCGTAACATGAGTGGACAATCGTCAGAATCGCAATTCGTCACCTTCAGCCTTGGTGAAGAAGTGTTTGCCGTGCCCGTTACCGTGGTCCGGGAAATTCTCGATCACGAGGACCCGTTCAAGATCCCGCATGGACCAGATTATCTTCTGGGCCTGCGGGATGTCCGGGGCCAGGGCGTGCCGGTCATTGATCTTCGTCTGCGGCTTGGCATGTCGCGCACGGTGAAGACGCCGCATACCCGGATTCTCGTGATGGATGTGCCACTTACCGACCGCAGTCTTGCGGTCGGGGTGGTGGCCGACAAGGTCTTCGAGGTCATTCCTTTCCGGCACGCCGATATCGAGCAGGCGCCCGATATCGGCATCCGCTGGCGCTCAGACTATATCCAGGGCGTGGTGCGGCGTGAGGCGGGCTTTGTGGTGATCATTGATCTGGCGCGGTTGTTTTCGGGCGATGAAACTGCCCTTGCCTCTTCTTCCGCACCGGCTTTTGCCGTCGCCTGAAAAACCATTACAGGGAGGCCGCCAGCGTGAATGCATTGGCAGAAGCAGTTGTTGGGGACCACAGAATCAGCCCGAAAAATTTCAGGCGTCTGTCGAACTACATTTTTGAATATAGCGGCATCAAGATGCCGGAAACCAAGGTGACGATGCTGGAGGGCCGGTTGCGCAGGCGGTTGCGCGCTACCGGCTTTACGGACTTCGACAGCTATTGCCATTATATTTTCGATGAGGGCGGTCTTGCGACCGAATCCGTCCACCTGATCGATGCGGTAACCACCAACAAGACGGACTTTTTCCGCGAGCCCAACCATTTCGACTATTTGACGCAAAAGGCCTTGCCGGATCTGGAGGCCAGGGGCGTGCGCCGGGTTCGCATTTGGAGTTCGGCCTGCTCCATCGGTGCGGAGCCCTATACGCTTGCCATGGTGATGGCGGAATATACGGAACGCCGCAACGGGATGGACTATCATATCCTGGCAACGGATCTGTCGACAGATGTGCTTCAAAAGGCCCGCCGCGGTGTCTATCCTGCCGATATGCTGGAGCCGGTGCCGCGCACCATGGCGGCGCGGTATGTGATGCACGCGCGTGACAAGCAGCGGAGCGAGGTACGGATCGCGCCAGCACTTCGCACCCATGTCGGTTTTGCCCGGCTCAACCTGATGGACGACAGCTATCAGGTGGGGGAACCGATGGATATTATATTCTGCCGTAATGTATTGATTTATTTTGATAAAAATACGCAGTTCAAGGTGCTGCGACGCCTATGCGATTGCCTTGGCCAAGGGGGCTATATGTTCATAGGCCATTCCGAATCAATTACTGGGCTGGATCTTCCGCTCAAGCAATTGGCCAATACGGTGTTCAGGAAGGTATGATTGTCAGATGCCGAAGAAAATTCGCGTCCTTATTGTCGACGATTCAGCCAGTGTCCGGCAAATCCTGACAAATGTCCTGCAATCCGATCCGGACATCGAGGTCATCGGAGCCGCTTCCGACCCCTTCGTTGCCGCCCGGCGCATTGCCGAGGAAATTCCGGATGTGATCACGCTGGATGTTGAAATGCCGCGAATGGACGGCATCACCTTCCTGCGCAAGCTGATGTCGCAGCGCCCCATTCCGGTGGTGATGTGCTCCTCCCTGACGGAGGCCGGCAGCGAAACTCTGATGCAGGCCATGGAGGCGGGCGCGGTCGACATCATTCTCAAGCCGAAGATCGCCGCTGCGGATCACCTGGCTGAGCAGGCCGAACGAATTTGCCAGGTGGTGAAAAGTGCGGCCCAGGCGCGGCTCGGAACGCGAAAGTCCAGTGTGATGGACCGTGCTTCCGCCAGCGGTGAGCCAGCAAAGAAACTGACCGCGGATGCCATGCTGCCACCACCGACCGGCCGCGCCATGGCCAAGACCACGGAAATGGTGGTTTGTGTGGGAGCATCGACCGGTGGCACCGAGGCGCTTCGGGAATTCCTGGAAAAAATGCCCGCCAACGCCCCGGGCATCGTCATTGTGCAGCATATGCCGGAAAAATTCACGGCGGCCTTTGCCAAGCGCTTGAACGGCCTGTGTGAAATGGAAATCAAGGAAGCCGAAAACGGCGATCCGGTGCTGCGCGGCCATGTTCTGATCGCACCTGGCGATCGCCATATGATGCTGGAGCGCCAAGGGGCGCGGTATCATGTCTCGGTCAAATCAGGCCCGCTGGTGTCGCGTCATCGTCCGTCCGTGGATGTACTGTTTCGCTCGGCGGCCCGCTCGGCAGGCGCCAATGCCATGGGTGTTATCATGACCGGCATGGGGGATGACGGCGCGCGCGGCATGCTGGAAATGCATCAGGCCGGGGCCTTCACGCTTGCCCAGGACGAGGCAAGCTGCATTGTCTTCGGCATGCCCAAGGAAGCCATCGCCCATGGCGGCGTCGACAGGACCGTACCGCTTCACCAGATTGCACCGGAAATTCTGGCAGAGGACCGGAGGCGCTAGAGGTTACTTCGGAAAATTGGTCACCAGTTTTCCGGAAAAGACAAACGAAAACAGAAAGCTATAGCAGTCGGACTTGTGCGGTTTTCATAGTACACGACGCAACTTGATCAATTGGCTTCGCCCCCCTCATCCCCCTGCCGGGGACTTCTCCCCGCTGGGGAGAAGAGGTCCACACGACAGCACTGAGCCTCATCTTAAGGCTGCGGGCAAAGGAGTTTATCAGTTTTTGCGGCGTGTAGAAGGCACAAGAGGATGCCGCAGGTCTCTTCTCTCCATCGGGGAGAAGGTGGCGGCAGAGGCAAGAGGGGGCGGCAAAGCCGAGAGCCGTTTGTGTCGTGTACTCTGGTTCGGTTTTTCTGCACGATGCTATAGCTCACGGTGCCGGGACGTTCCGCTCGGTATCATGTTCCAGGAAGACCTGTCGCGCACGAAGGAGCGCTTCTTCTGGTGGGCGGTTGTTGCGGTATTTTTCGACAATGATCTGGTGAATTTGGTTGCGGATCTCTTCATTGTCTCTGTCTGCGGGAGGCGACGAGGAGATGAGAGCGTGTCCGCGTTTCATTGACCCGCCAAAATTCTCACTCTCTTTGTTTTCAGGCATTTCCGAACGCAAAATCGCTTCACACTTGTCCTGGAAATGCTTCAGATCCGGGTGCTGGAGTGCTTGCTTTGCCTCCTCCAGCCGAGCTTGCAAATCCATCAGCGAATTCAGCAGGAGCATGTCGACTGTTTCAGCGGCGATGATGTCTCCAGTCGGCTGCTCCTTCATCCACTGATAATGGCCCGACAAAGGTGGCTCTGTTTGCAACCGCGTGCGGTGGCGCAGCAACAGCCCTAACACGCCCAAGCCGAAAGCAGGTGGGGTGACAATCAGCAAAGCTTTGATCCAGTTGGATGAGGATTGCCATGTATCGAAAAGATCAGCCCAGAGATTGTAATCGGCCATTGTCCATCCCTCCCGCATCTAGAAACCGATCGACCACCGGAGGCGTGAGCCTCTGGTGGCCGGGGAGCTAGAAAAATCGTACCATGACGACCGCCTCGACCTTTAAGCCGAAGCTCTGGACATGCGTCGAGGCCTCCCCGACCATAAAGAATGGTGGGAGCAGACCATATAAACATGGCCCACCGCCTCAGCCACAAACCTATGGCTGAGGGGTGTCATTTAACGGCCGACACCGACCGCATGGTAAGGAGTTTTCTAGGCTCCGGGACTGGCCCCGTTCCGACCAATCCTGATGCAACCATAGGGTATTGTCGGCAGGAGGGGAACAGGGAATTTTGGGGGGCGAATGTAAAACAATGCAGTCGAGTTTGAAGGGCTCGACGAGGTTAGGGTGCTTGCACGATGCGACCGCTGCCGTTGATTTCTGAACGCCGCAACGTCGGGTGACCGGCGAGATCAACATTGCCGCTCCCGGAAATAGACACATCCGCATCTTTCAGCGCTGTCATGTCTGCGTTCCCGCTGCCGAGGATCACGATTCGTGCGGACTGAGCCGTCAGCCTCTTGAGCTGGGCGGTACCCGACCCTGACATGTCCACATCGACCGTCTCGGCAGCTCCCGTCGCGGAAACGCTGCCGCTCCCCTTTATGCTCAATCGCAATTGAGGCTGGTTGATGTGCGATAGCGATAGGTTGCCGCTTCCAAGCAGCTTCCAGTCTGTTATCGCAGGCCCCGACACGCTGATATAGAGTTTTGATTGAGACCAGCCCAGATGGCAATCCAGGCTCAGCCGGTGGCCATCCAATCGGACATGTTCAACCAGGGTAGGATCGCCACTGACGATTACTTCCGCCTTATCGCCAGGCTGATAGCGGACCGAAGCCGGCAAATCGATGGTAAGACTGTCGCTGGCGGTAAAGGGCAGGGTGACCTGATGGTTGGTGGATTGGCTCGATCCGCAGTTGGAGGATGTCGTTGCCCACAATTGCCGGGCTCCACCCCAATTTTCGCCTGAAATTCCGATACCCAATGTTAGAAAAACGACTGCACCAATCAGTCCCGTCGTTGCAACGAATGCCAATTTTCTCGTCATTGTCCGTTCCTTCAATGAGGTGTCAGGGAAAGCTCAAGCGTGATCCGGGCTTAATTGAGCCAGGCGAAAATGCAGCCGTGCATAGTGGCCGAGTATGCGGATACCGGTGCCCAGCCCCATCAACAACAATGCGCCGCCGCCCAGGAACCCGCTGACAAGGCCCGCGCCGATCAGCAGTTGCGACAGCGTTTCTGTTGTTGGTCCATCTAGGGGAAACAGCATCGTGGTAATGATGATTTTCACGCCCGCCGCTCCGATGGCCGTGAGTGCAACGCCAAGGCCGAACACGATAAAGAACGCCACGGTAAGCAGGGGCAGTAAAAACAGGATGTCAACGATGGCGAGCCCTGCCAGCGCCATCATGGCCGCCAGCATATTCGACAGGCTCCAATGGGATTCGAAACGGCGCAGCCCCATTTCGGCTCTGAGTTCCCTGGCAATTCTGGCCGGATTGCCCAAGGCCGCCGCAACCTCCTGTTCACTGCGGCCGGAAGCGGCTGATTCGGCAAAGTGAGCCTGATAATCGGCGACGATGTCATCCACTTCTTGAGCAGGCAAACTGGCCAGCCCCAGTCTCAGCATGCGTAAGAAGGCATCCTTGGTCATGGCAAATCCTCAAGAAGTTTATCGACGGCGCTTGCAAAGGAGCGCCAGTCGCGGCGATGAGCTTCGAAAATTGTTCGGCCCTGTTCCGTGAGCCGATAATATTTGCGTGGTGGCCCATTGCTGGACTCAACGATGCGGGTGGCCACCAATCCGTCATTCTGCATTCGACGCATCAGCGGATAGATCGTACCTTCTCCCATGCCGACGGCGCTGACCAATGTACTGGCGATTTCGTAGCCATAGCTTTCGCCGTGAGAAAGCACAGCCAGGACGCAGAGGTCGAGGGCGCCTTTCCGCAATTGAACTTGGATCGAGTCAGTCATGGGTACCTCAGCTTTGTATTTTGAATATAACAAGCTATCTGTTTATACAAGGTAGTGGGTTAAGTTTTTCGGCGGGGATGAGTGCGCAAAAGATATGGGGCTTATGGTTGGAAACGAACTTGGCGCGCCCTGATCTGCCGTCGTATTTCGTCCAACAAATAACCTCCGGTTAACCATGTGGCGTCACAATGGATTTGCCCGATGCGAATGGGTTGCCCGATATGTTTGGGCTCTTGGAGAGCGATGCATGGCTCCGTTATGGCTGACCGAGGTTGCTTCATGCCCATCATTACCTTCGCCAATACCAAGGGCGGTGCCGGAAAGACCACGGCGGTTCTGTTGCTTGCGACGGAACTGGTGCGCCGGGGCTACTCAGTTTCGGTGATCGACACCGATCCGCAGCGCTGGATTTCCCGCTGGTTCGAGGGCGCGGACGGTTATGCCAGCAACTTGCGCGTCGCCACCTATATCTCCGTCAATGCCCTGGCCCGCACCATCGAGGCTTACCGTGGCAGCTCCGATTATGTGATCGTCGATCTGCCCGGCGCGCAATCACCCTTGCTGGCGACGGCGCTTGGTCTTTCCGATCATGTGCTGATCCCCATCCAGGGCAGTGCCATGGATGCCCAGGGCGGCGCCCAGGTAATCGAACTGCTGCAATATCTGTACAGCAAGGGCAATATCCGCATTCCCCATTCTGTGGTTCTGTCGCGGGTTAATTCACTGGTCACCACCCGCGCGCTTCGTGCCGTCAAACTGCTTCTGGCTGAACGGTCAGTGCGGGTTCTGGCGACGCCGATCATCGAGCGCGCCGCCTATCGCGATATGTTTGAATATCGCACCAGCCTGCACCGCCTCGACCCGGAGCGGGTCAGCAATCTGGATAAGGCTATCGCCAATGCCGAGCGCTATTGCGACGAGGTGGAAATGCTGGTGCCTGCCATCCGCATGCCGGTTGCCGATAACCTGACGAATAGCCGGGCCGATAACGGCAATCGCGGTTTTGTGGAAATGCCACTGTTGCGGGCCGCCTACTGATAACCGTCAGGCCTCGGCAGGGGAAAGATGCCGGAAGGCGGCGACCACCTGTTCGTAGACGCCGCGTTTGAATGGCACGATCAGGTCCGGCAGTTCTGCCATTGGCTTCCATTGCCATTCATCGAATTCGGCATGCTGGCTGGTCGGCGGCGGATTGATCTGGATTTCGTTTTCGTCGCCGTCGAAGCGAAAAGCAAACCAGCGTTGTGTCTGGCCGCGAAACTTGCCGCGAAGACCAATGCCGATTAGGGCTGGCGGCAGATCGTAATTGATCCAGTTCGGCGCTTCGGCCAGCAGGGTAACGGTTTTCATGCCGGTTTCTTCGTAAAGCTCGCGATAGGCTGCCTCTTTCGGGTCTTCACCCGGATCGATCCCGCCCTGCGGCATCTGCCAGAGCTGCGGCGAGCCATCATATTCGGAATTGAGCAGCGGAATGCGGCGGCCGGCCCAGACCAGTCCTTGCGCATTCAGCACCATGATGCCGACACAGGGGCGATAGGGCAGATCCTCGGCTTTGACGGTGGTCTGGGTCATGGTGTCCTCACTGGAGCATGTCTCCCGAAAGTGTGCAGCGGTTTCGGGAAAAAGACATGCGAAAACAAAATTCTATAGCATGTCAGGTGATTACCTCATCACGTGACATGCTATAGATCATCGGGCCGCCTGTAAAAATCACTGTTGCGCTTCCATGGCAAGGGCGGAAACGCCGACGATTTCGATGCCGCGTGCCTTGGCGCCTTCCGCCCATTTGGCAATGGCATTGACGCTTTCATCAAACGCCGAGGCAACACCGATGGCAGAGCCATTGCGCCGGGCAATCCGCTCCAGCTCGTCCAGCCGTTTCAGGATGGCCTGTTCCTGGATCTGGTCGTCCAATTGCAGATCGGCGACGGAAAACGGCATGTTCATCGCCTTGGCGAATGTGGCTGTCAGGGATCTTGCCGAGGAGCCGTCATCGAGAAACAGCAGGCCACGCGCCGCAATATCGCGCATGACAGGGTCCATCGCGCCGCTGTCGGACAGGAAACGCCCGCCCATGTAATTCATCAATCCGGTATAATTGGTCATGCTGGCCATGGCCTTATGCAGGTCACGCAGATTGTCAGTGGCGGGGCGCCCAACCTGCAATGTGCCTCGGCCTGGATCATTTGCCGGGTAACCAACAGGCTCCAGCGGCACCTGCAACAGGATCTCATGGCCGCCGCGCCGCGCTTCCTGCATCCAGCGCGACAGGCTGTTGCCGCTGGCGGCAAAACCCAGTGTCACTTGTTCCGGCAGGTGCTTGATTGCTCTTTGGGTGCCTGTCTGGCTGAGGCCGAGGCCGCTGACGACGATGGCCACCCGTGTTCCATGCGCGCCTGACCATGGCCGTGCATATTGCTCGACGGGCCGCAGCCCGTCGCGTCCCGTCACCGGGATTTGCCCCTCTGGACTGTTTTCCAACAGGTCCGGATTGGGCATCGTTGCCACGCGGGCGTCCTGGCCCACATGCGGCGTGGCGACCAGGGCCGGGCCGGAGCCGCCCCGGCTGGCGGGTGAATATTTGGTGACAACCGAACCGTCCGGCAGGGTCGAGCGCTCTACTGTGGCGCCGGAGGTCGGGGCGCGGGCTTCCATGCTGCGGGACGGGCCGGGCGCTTTCGCGGCTGGCTCCTCGGCAGGAACGGCCGCCGCAACCGGCTGGGTCGTGGTGAGCGGAGGCGGATTGCGCAGCGGAAGCGGGGTGAGTGTTGTGTAAACGGACAGGCCGAGAAGAGCGACCGAGCTTGCTGCTGTCAGTGCCTTGAAGGGAGAGATTTTCGGACCGCCCGTGCGGCGCTTCTTGCGGTTCTGGCCCAAAGCTGCGTGCAGATCAGCGCTCAATGTCATGTCCTTCGGCGCATTGGATTGGACTGTCCTCTCCATGCCGCGAATCACTTCGCCATTTCGATGACCATGCCTTTCCCTTCCATACGGTTCAAGCTTTGCCTGCGTGCAACGGGAAAGGCGCTATAAACGAAAAATGCCGGCCCCGAGGCCGGCATTTCGAGGACCTACAATCTGGTCCTTACTTCTTCTTGGCGCTTTCCAGCACGGCCTTGCTTGGGTCCGGCGGGAAGGACGGGTCTGTCTTGGCGCCGCGCAGCAGGTCGAGTGCGTAGTTAAGCTGCACGTCATCCTTCGGGTCCGGCGGCACATAGGCAACCGAGCCGGAGCCTTCTTCCGTCTCGCTCTGGCCCTGGATATGGCCCGGCAGCGAGGATTCGCCCTCGGTGCGCAGCTTGCCTTGCAGATCGGCGGGCAGCGGTTCTTCCACCTTGATATCAGGATGGATGCCCGTCCCCTGGATCGACTTGCCGGATGGCGTGTAATAGAGCGCCGTCGTCAGGCGCAGTGCGCCCTTGTCGCCCATCGGGATGATGGTCTGCACGGAACCCTTGCCGAAGCTGCGGGTGCCGACCACGGTTGCCCGCTTCAGGTCCTGAAGCGCGCCAGCGACAATTTCAGATGCCGAGGCCGAACCACCATTGACCAGCACGATCAAAGGCTTGCCATCGGTCAGATCGCCAGCGGTGGCATTGAAGCGGCGGGTGTCTTCCGGATCGCGCGAGCGGGTGGAGACGATTTCGCCCTTCTGCAGGAAGGCGTCGGAGACGTAAATCGCCTGATCGAGCAGACCGCCCGGATTGAGGCGCAGGTCGAGAACGAAGCCCTTCAGCTTATCGGCCGGGACTTCCTTCTTGATCTTGTTGATCGCGGCTTCCAGATCGTCATAGGTCTTTTCGGTAAACGAGATCACCCTGACATAGCCGACATCGCCATCGACGCGAGACTTGACGGCGCGGATCGGGATGATTTCGCGCATGACGCTCATCTCGATCGGCTTGTCAGCGCCCTTGCGCAAAATGGTCAGCTTGATCGGCGTATTGACCGCGCCACGCATCTTTTCAACGGCGTCGTTGAGCTGCATGCCGCGTACGGGTGTGCCATTGATCTCGGAGATCATGTCGCCGGCCAGAATGCCGGCCTTTGCGCCGGGTGTGTCGTCGATGGGGGTAATGACCTTGACCAGGTCGTTTTCCATCGTCACTTCGATGCCGATGCCGCCGAATTCACCCTTGGTCTGGGTCTGCATGTCCGCCGCTTCCTGGGCGTTCATGTAGCTGGAATGGGGATCGAGAGAGCTCAACATGCCATTGATGGCGGCTTCGACCAGTTTCTTCTCGTCGGGAGGCGTGACATACTGAGCGCGGACACGCTCGAACACGTCTCCAAAAATCGCCAGTTCCTTGTAAGTGGAATTGCCTGCCGCCTCGGCAGGAACGCCAGCCGAATAAACAACGCTCATCGCCGTCGCGCCCATCAGCGCGCCAACCAGCATTATAGAAGCCCTACGTATCATTGCGAACCTTTCCGGCGTCCTTCGCCCACCATGGTCGGGAATCAACCGAGTTACCGTCTTTTCTGAATTCTATGTAAAGGGTTGGGCGATCTGTTTCCAGCGCGAAAGCAGCTGCGCTGACGACTCTCTTTTCACCCATAGCACCAATCGGCTCGCCGGACAGCACGAATTGTCCGGCATGCACGTTGACACGGTCCATGCCGGACAAAACTATGTGATATCCGTTGCCTGTATTGAGGATGGCCATTTTCCCGTAACTGCGGAACTGTCCCGCATACACCACCGTGCCGTCGGCGGGGGCAATCACCACGGCTGCCGGCGCGGTGGCAAGAACAATCCCCTTGGCCTCGTGACCGGTGCCGTCGGGATCGCCGAATTGCCGCAATACATCGCCCACAGCCGGAAGTTCCAGCTTCGCCTTCAACTCTTCAAAGGAAAATGCGGGGGCAATGCGGTTTTTATCGGGCGGCGTGGTCTGGGCCTGAAGGCGCGCCTGCTCCCGTTGCGCATCGGTCATCTGGCGGCGCTTTTCCTCTTCCAGCTTTGCCTGGTCGGTGGCTTGGCGCACAGAGGCGATTTCGTTTTCCAGGCTGCCGATCAGGCCCTGAAGCGATGAGGATTTCTGCGCAAGCTCCTGCGAGCGCGCCAGTTCTTCTTGCAGTTGGGCGTTGTTTTGCTGGCTCAGGCGGGCGTTTTCAGCCAGAAGCATGTCCATGCGGGCTTCTTCTTCCTGGCGGCTTTTCAGGCTGGCGACCATCTTTTCGCGCTCATCGATGCTTGCCTTGCGCAGGTTGGTCAGCTCCTGCAAATCCTGGGCAAGCTTCTCGGTTTCCTTGCGCATGCCAGGCACCACAGCGCCAAGCAGAATGGCGGTGCGCACCGCCCCCAAGGCATCTTCCGGCGTGACCAGCAGAGCTGGCGGCGGATTGCGGCCCATGCGCTCCAGGGCACCCAGCACCTCGGCCAGCACGGCGCGCCGCGCCCGGAACGATTTGTGGATGACGTCTTGCCGGACACCGTAGTCCGCCAGCTTCTTTTCGCCATCGGCGATCTTTTGCTCCAGATCCTTGCGGCGTGCGGCAGAATCGATCAGCGCCTGGCGCAGGCTGGTGCTGCTCTTATCCAGCGCATCGATGCTTTTGCGCAGCTCCTCGGATTTTTCCGAGGAAAGCTGCATGGATTGGGACAGATCCTGCAATTGACGGGAAACGTCCTCACGCTTGGCCCGCAAAGCACCGGCGGGATCGTCGGGGCTCGTCTGGCTCGAAGCGTCTGGGCCTGCCTGGGGGCCAATATCGCCCGGGCTTGTTGGGTTGCTGGGGCTGTTGGGCGTTATGGAGGGCTGCGTCGAAGCTGGACTATCCGGGGCTGGCACTTGCTGGGCCTTGGCGGAGGACAGGGCCATGGCACAAAGGACTGCGATTGTCCCGCACGACAGTGTTCGAGAGGCTAGCCGCCTGCGTGCGAAGGAGTGGGATGTCATCGCGGTTTTGATCGTGCCTCTGTCTCTTTGCCTGGCTCTTTGCGGTCTATCCCGGCTTTTTATCCGGACGAAGAAATCCGTTTCAGTCTTTCCCGATAGACGCCGCGAAACCCAGACGATCACGCCAAGCTAACCGATTTGCACCGAAGCGAAAAGTACAGCAGAGAAAAGTCCAGGCTTCTCAATAAAGCTGAGGCCCACACGTGCTATCCACGTGCGGGCCTCAGCTTGAACAATCACAGGTGATTGCGGCAATTATACAGCATTGGCATGCGTCATGCCATTAACGGCAGACCCGTACCCTCTTGACGATTTTCTCGCCATGGTGCCAGCGAACCACTTTGCGAACCTTGCAATGCGGCGGCGGCGGTGGTGGGCGGTGCATATGGCGCGGCGGCGGGCCACGGCGCTCGTCCGGTGGAGGCATCATACCCGATTGAGCGTAAGCGGGGATAATACTGCCGGCCATCGCCGCAATGGCAAAAACCGAAGCAAGAAAAATTTTCTTCATGGAGTTCCTCTGAACATTTCCTGAGTTCCGCTGGCATGAACGTCGCGCAGGGCAAAAGGTTTCATGATAAAACAAGCTTTCACCGAGACGTGATTACGACAGGAAAACGGCCATTGGAGGGCAGTGGCTTTCGATGCCCAGTCGGGTTTGTCGTCTGGCTGGTTCAATCCGAACTTGAGAGACCTTAGAAATCGATGGCGCGGCCGTTGATTTCCCAATCGCCGAACCGGGCCGGGTCCGCGCCGCCGCGTCCACCGACTTCCGGCGCCGGCTTTTGGGCCTGCTCCGCCTTGCGGCGCTCCTCGGCTTCGGCCAGCGCACGGGCTGCGGCAGGCGACAGCGTTTTCAGTGCGGCTTCGGTGCCAGCACTGTTTGCTGTGCCGGGATCTTGTCTGTCGTTCTGGTGCTCGTCCATTCGGCATCCATCCTGTAGCAATTGAAAATGATCGATGGTCTTTACATATGTAGGACATCGCAGCGAGCTGGAAAACCCTCTCCGCTGCCGGACCCTTTTGGAGGACCCGATGAATATCATGCGCACCGCCATGCTTCTGGCATTCATGACCGCCCTGTTCATGGGCGTCGGCTTCCTGATTGGCGGCAAGGCCGGGATGATGATCGCGCTGGTCATTGCCGGTGCGATGAACCTGTTTTCCTACTGGAATTCCGACCGGATGGTGCTGTCGGCCTATCACGCCCAGGAGGTCGATCCGCGCAATGCGCCGGAATTTTATGAGATCGTCCGTGGTCTCACCCAAAATGCCGGTCTGCCGATGCCCAAGGTCTATATTTTCGACAATCCGCAGCCCAATGCCTTTGCCACCGGTCGCAATCCGCAAAACGCTGCCGTTGCCGCCTCGACCGGCCTGCTGCAGGCGCTGACGCCGGAAGAAGTGGCGGGCGTGATGGCCCATGAGCTTGCCCATGTCGAGCACCGCGACACGCTGACCATGACGATCACCGCGACGCTGGCCGGGGCGATTTCGATGCTGGGCAATTTTGCCTTCTTCTTTGGCGGTCGCCGCGACGAAAACGGCAATGGCGGTGGCATTATCGGTCCGCTCGTGGCGATGATTGTCGCGCCCTTTGCCGCCATGCTGGTGCAGATGGCTATCAGCCGAACCCGCGAATATGCCGCTGACCGGCGTGGCGCGGAAATCTGCGGCAATCCGCTATGGCTGGCTTCGGCACTGGCAAAAATCGCTGGCGCTCACCAGCCCAATTATCAGGCCGAGCGCAATCCGGCCACAGCTCATATGTTCATCATCAATCCCTTGTCGGGCCAGAAGATGGACAGCCTGTTTTCCACCCATCCCGATACCGGCAACCGGATCGCTGCGCTGCAAGCTTTGGCGCAGGAGATGGGCGCGCGTCAGGCAAACGTCTATCGCCCGCAGCATAGCAAGCCTGCTGCTTCAGGCCCATGGGGCGGTGGCGCGGAAAGATCGACGGATGATCCCTGGGGTGTTAAGGGAGGCGCAGGCACGCGCTCCGTTCCCAAAATCGGACGGCGCGGCAAGGATAATGACGCCCCGAAGGGACCATGGAATTGAACGAAAGACGCGGCAAATCTCCAACCGATAAACCATCCTCCGGCCATCGGGAGTCCACCCATGGCAAACAGGATGGCCAATCCAGGCCCAAGTCCGATAAGCCGCGCAGGCCAGCGTATGACGACAAGCCGGGGCTGGAAGCGCGCATGGCCGCGAGCCGTCTTCTGGCGGCGGTGATCGACCGAAAGACCTCGCTGGATGGCATGATGGACGGTGACCATGGCAATCCGGCCTATGCCGCCCTGTCGGAGGCCGATCGTGGTCTGGTGCGGGCCATTCTCAATACGTCCTTACGCTTTCTGCCCCGCATCGAGGCCATGCTGGCCCGGCTGCTGGACGCGCCTTTGCCCGACGGTGCGCGCGCGCTTTATCATTCGCTGATCGTTGCCGCCGCGCAAATGGTCTACCTTGATGTCCCCGATCATTCCGCTGTCGATCTTGCCGTCGAACAGGCCAATCGCGATCCGCGCAGCCGCCGGTTCGCCAAGCTGGTCAATGCGGTTTTGCGCAGGCTGGGCCGTGAAAAGCAGGCACTTTTGGCGGATGTCGAAGATGTCATCTGCATGCCCAACTGGTTCTTCGAACGGCTGATCGCAGTCTATGGGGAGGAGGAAGCTCGGCGGATTGCGCAGGCCCAATTGACCCCGGCTGCCATCGACCTGACCGTCAAGGCCGATCCTGCCATTTGGGCCGAAAAGCTCAATGGCGTGGTGTTGCCGACCGGCAGCATCCGGCTGGCAAGCTTTGCCGGCGCGGTTTCAGCGCTTCCCGGTTTCGAAGAGGGCGCCTGGTGGGTTCAGGATGCGGCGGCTGCCCTTCCCGTGCGGATGTTCGGGTCCCTAGAAGGCAAGCGGGCGGTGGATCTCTGTGCTGCTCCCGGCGGTAAGACGGCGCAATTGACTGCCGCGGGCGCGGTGGTGACGGCGGTCGAGCAATCGGCCAACCGGCTGAAGCGCCTGGATGGCAACCTGCAACGGCTGGGCTTTTCAGCGCAACTGGTTCATCAGGACCTGATGGAGTTCACGCTAGGGGAGGACCATCCGGGCTTTGACGCCGTGTTGCTGGATGCGCCCTGTTCTTCCACCGGCACGACGCGTCGGCATCCGGACGTGTTTTACACCAAGGGTCCGCAGGACATCGTCAAGCTGGCGGGCGTGCAGGAACGGTTGCTGCGCCACGCCGTGACGCTGCTGGCGCCGGGCGGCTCTATCGTGTTTTCCAATTGCTCGCTTGATCCGCAGGAGGGCGAGCATGTTGTGGCTCGGGTTCTTGCCGATCATCCAGAGTTGGAGCGGGTTGCGATGCAGGTCGCCGACTGGCCGGGTCTGGAAGACGCGATCACTCCGCTTGGCGAATTTCGCACCACGCCTGCTATGTTGCCTGGGCTTGCCATGTTGCCGGGCGGCGATAGCCATGCGGGCGGACTGGATGGCTTTTATGCCTGCCGTTTACGTCGGGTTTAAATAAATCTTTACACAATTGGCGGCTGATAAACCGACATCCTTCGATTTCGGTTTATCAGCCTCATACTTTTATCGCGCAGGGCCAAAGCGGGATTGCGCGCAACGGAATGTCGAATGCCACAGAAACAGGGCCAGAGTTTGCCGGTGCTCTACGTCCGCGAAGGTTGGCGGCGATGGAAGCGGCGCGGCTGGTTGCCCGTACGTGCTGCGTTTTCGCGGCTGCACCGTCGGCAGGTCCGCCTGCTGGTGGCGCCGACCGATCTGCGGGTGGTCGATGCCCATGTGGCGACAGAGATTTTCGAAGGACGCTTTCCGCTTGCGGGACGCTTGCTGGAATGCGGACGCGCCTCGCCCTTCACCCTGGAACTGCCCTCGCAGGTGTTTGCCGCCAAGCTCCATTCCTTTTCCTGGCTCCGGCATATCCGCGCCAACAAGACACCGGAAGCATCGGCCCATGCGCGCGCCATTGTCGATAGCTGGATCAAGCTGAACGGCAAGCGGGTTGGAATCGGCTGGGAGGCTGGCATACTGGGCCAGCGGATCATTGCCTGGCTGTCCCATTCGCCGGTTGTGCTCCAGGATTGCGAGAGCGGGTTTTACCGGCGTTTCCTGAAAAGTCTCAGCCGTCAGGTTGCCTATGCCGGACTGAGCGCCGACCTCGCCCCTGACGGAGTGGACCGGCTGAAATTGCGCATCGCTCTGGCCATGGCCTCGATTGCCATGTCGGCCTCGGCGCGCCAGATCCGCAAGGCGGCCCATTTCCTTGACCTGGAACTGGAGCGGCAGGTGTTGGCCGATGGTGGGCATATCTCCCGCAATCCGCAGGCAGCACTCGACATCCTGTTCGATTTGCTGCCGCTGCGGCAGACCTATGTCAATCTCGGTCATGACGTGCCGATCAAGCTGATTTCCACCATCGACCGGATGTTTCCCGCCATAAGGTTCTTTCGCCACAGCAATGGCGATCTGGCGCTGTTCAATGGCGCCACGGCAACGCTTGCCAATGATCTGATGTCGGTGCTGCGCTATGACGAAAGCGGCGGCCAGCCATTCCGGGCCTTGCCGCACAGCCATTATCAGCGGTTGGCGGCCGGCGGTGCCGTCGTTCTGGTCGATACCGGCGTGCCTGCGAAAGGCGATGTCAGCCGCACCGCCCATGCGGGTTGCCTGTCTTTCGAGCTGTCTTGCGGGCGCCATCGGCTGGTGGTCAATTCCGGCACGCCGCGTTTTGCCGGAGAGCGATACAGGCAGATGGCGCGGGCAACGGCAGCCCACTCGACTTTGGTGATCGGCGATCAATCCTCCTGCCGCATCTCGACCTCGCGGTTTCTGGGACCGGTCATTGTCGGCGGCGTCTCTTCGGTGGAGGTGATGCGCCGGGCCGGTGACGATGGCAGCGACCATCTGACCGCCCGCCATGACGGCTATCTCAGGGGTTTTAACAGTCTGCATGAGCGTGATCTGCGCCTTAATGCGACGGGCACCAAGCTGGTGGGGCATGACCGGCTGCTATCGGACAAGGGCCAGCCGCTGGCCGATATGCCGAAGGGCGGGGTCATCATCCGTTTTCACATTCACCCCTCGGTGCGCCTCACCCAGGAGGATGACCACAACATCCGGCTGACCGCCAATGGTGGTAGCGAGACTTGGATGTTTTCCTCTCCCACCGGCTATCCTGTGATTGCCGAGGACGTATTTTTCGCGGGCCTTTCCGGCATTCAGGCTTCCGAACAGATCGAGCTTGTCCTGGAAACGCCGGAAATCTGGTGGTTTTTTTCAAAGCAGGGATAAGGCTGTTTCCTCTGGCAATATGCTGTGCTAGGCGGGCAGGCATCATGCTTGCCGCCGGTCTGCGGGCTGTCTCGGTTATTTTTGTTCACGCAATTCCACATATGGGATGCTTTTGAAGTCCATCCAGGAATTGCTCTTTCGGAGTGAAGGCCATGGCTGTTGTCTCGAAGAAAATCCCTGTTCCGGACAGAGTGCAGATTCGCACCGCCCTGCTGTCGGTGTTCGACAAGAGCGGCATTGTCGATCTTGCCCGGGCCTTGAACGATATGGGTGTGCGGCTGCTATCGACCGGCGGCACCTACAAGGCGCTGATCGAGGCAGGCCTGCCCGCCACCGACGTGTCAGAAGTGACCGGCTTTCCGGAAATCATGGATGGCCGGGTCAAGACCCTGCATCCTTCCGTGCATGGCGGCCTTCTCGCCATCCGCGACGATGAAGACCACGTTAAGGCCATGCAGGCCCATAAGATCGAGGCCATCGATCTCGCGGTCATCAATCTTTATCCGTTCGAGGCAGTTCTGGCGGCGGGCGGCGATTATCCGACCACGGTCGAAAATATCGATATCGGTGGCCCGGCAATGATCCGCGCCTCTGCCAAGAACCACGCCTATGTCACCGTGGTGACCGACCCCGCCGACTATGCCCAGCTTCTGGAAGCGCTGAAAGCTGACGATTGTCACACGCCTTATGCGCTCCGCCAGCAATTTGCCGCCCGCGCTTACGCCCGCACCGCCGCTTATGACGCAACCATTTCCAACTGGTTTGCCGAGGCGCTTGCCATCGAGACGCCACGCAATCGGGTGATCGGCGGCAGCCTGCGCGAGGAAATGCGCTATGGCGAGAACCCGCACCAGAAAGCAGGTTTCTACGTTACCGGCGATCAGCGCCCGGGCGTCGCAACTGCCACGCTTTTGCAGGGCAAGCAGCTTTCCTATAACAATATCAACGATACGGATGCCGCCTTCGAGCTGGTTTCGGAATTTCTGCCTGAAAACGGCCCGGCCTGCGCTATCATCAAACATGCCAATCCATGCGGTGTCGCGGTCGGCAAGACGCTCGCCGATGCCTATCGCCGGGCCCTGGCCTGCGATAGTGTTTCGGCTTTCGGCGGCATTATCGCGCTGAACCAGACCCTGGACGCTGAAACCGCCGAAGAAATTGTCAAGCTGTTTACCGAAGTGATCATCGCCCCTGATGTCACGGAAGAGGCAAAGGCCATCATTGCCCGCAAGGCCAATCTCCGGCTGTTGACCACCGGCGGCCTGGCCGACCCACGCGCGCCAGGTCTGACTGCCAAGACAGTATCGGGTGGCCTGCTGGTGCAAAGCCGCGACAATCTGGTGGTGGAAGATCTGGACCTGAAGGTGGTTACCAAGCGCGCGCCGACCGTAGCCGAGCTGGAAGACATGAAACTGGCCTTCAAGATCGCCAAGCATGTGAAATCCAATGCAGTGATCTATGCCAAGGACGGCCAGGCGGTCGGCATCGGTGCAGGCCAGATGAGCCGGGTGGATTCCGCCCGGATCGCCGCGATGAAAGCCGAGGACGCGGCCAAGGCCATGGGGCTTGCCGAGCCGCTGACCCGTGGCTCTGCCGTCGCCTCCGAAGCGTTCTATCCCTTTGCTGATGGATTGCTGGCTGCAATTGCCGCCGGTGCGACGGCGGTGATTCAGCCGGGCGGTTCCATGCGCGATGCCGAGGTGATTGCTGCTGCCGACGAGCACGGTGTCGCCATGGTCTTTACCGGCGTGCGCCATTTCCGGCATTGATTGGCTGTTATTCTGCTAAAAAGGGCGCGGAGTTTTTCACTCCGCGCCCTTTTTTATGAAGTCCTGACTGGCGAATTCAGCGGGTTGGGCCGGACCGCGCATAGGTCATATCAGGCACCGCCGCGTCTTCTTCCCAATCGAGTTCGACGGGTCTTCCCAGAACGGTCAGGATGCCCTTGGGCGAGGTAAGCCGCGGTGGCGGATCGATGAAGGCGTCGGGCATATTGACCGTTCCCTCGATAACCCGCTGCACCATGGCGCCAATGGCTGCCTGACGGCCCGCCTTGTTGAAGAAGTCGCCCTTGATCTGAATGGTCGCGGCCATGGCCTTGACGAGATCGCGCATCAATTCCGGATCGACCGGCTCCGGCCGCTTCCAGAAATCATCCAGCCGGCCCTGATGGGTCAGCCCCGGCACGTCAAACACTGCGCAGCCCAGCACGATGGTTGGCTTTTGGGCGCGCAGGCTGTGAAGGCCGACCGTGGAATTGACGATGACCACGCCCGCCGTCTTTTCCAGAATATCATGCAGGTCGCCTTCCTCGATAAAGACGACGCGGTCCTCGATCTTGAACTCGCGGGCGATATGGCGAAGCACCTTGTGCCAACGCTCCAGGCCATTGTCGAGCGGATGCTGCTTGAACAGCAGCTTGCTACCCGCTGGCGCATTCTTGACGAAGGATGCGATCACCTGCCGCATCATGTCGCGCAGATGCCGATAGGGGGAATTGGCGCGGATCTGGTAATCACTCTGCAATTGCAGGGCGACGAGATAGAAAGGCGGCTGGCCGTCCTCCAGAAACCCCTCCGGCAGGCGGGCAGGCTTGACGCCAGCTTTCAGCAGCCAGGGCAGATAATCCACCAGGGCAGAATAATATTTGTCCGCGTTATAAAGCGGATAGAAGGGTCTGCCGAAGAAATTCAGCAGGTTGTAGATCACTTCGTTGACAGCTTCCTGTCCGAATGTATGCGGATATTTCACCGCGATATCAGGTTCTTCCACCTTGGCGGCAATGGCGCGAATAGCCTTCGGATCGTTGGGAAAATGCGAGAAGCGGCCCATGCCGTCGCGCTCGAAGGTCAGCCAGTCAGGCCGCAGATAGCCCCATTCGACCGCGTGACAGCGGACACCGATTTCAGCGCCTATTTCAGCAGCTTTGGCGTGATAGGGCAGGCGGTCCGCATAATAGACGATATCGGTAATGCCCTTTTCGGCAATCAGCCGCCGCAGATAGGCTGGCCATTTGGAAAAGGAACCGCGGTAATTTTTAGCGCCGCGTTTGCGCCAGAACAGAAAATCGCCCAACGTAAAATTCACATGATGGGTTTTTACGCCCGCTTGTTCAAAAGCTCTTGCAAATTCCGTCCAGAGAATGGAGGGAGGCCCTTGAAGGAACAATACGGCCTTTGTCGGCTCAACTGATGTCATTGCGGACGCGACCCCTCGTCTCAATTTCCACGCAAGTTTTTCAATTCAACGGCCCTTATAGGCCATGTTATAAATTTGTCGTATGACTTAAACACCACAGAAGGCAGGGATTCGTTAGAGAATCGTTTATATCGAGTGACAAAGCGACGCACATTTCTGTTTCTCCAAGGCCCGGCCTCGCCGTTTCTCACCGAACTCGCAAGGGTCTTTGAGACGCGCGACATTGCCGTGCGTAAGGTCAATTTTTGTTCAGGTGATGTCATTTTCTGGAAAAAATGGCCTTTTGATTTTTTTCGCGACCGGGATGATGCCTGGCCCGGCTTTCTTGAGCGGCTCATTCTGCGCCACGGCATTACCGATGTGCTGATGCTGGGCGATGGGCGACCCAAACACGCTGCTGCCGTTGCGCTATGCACCAGGCTTGGCCTGCGCGCCCATATTTTCGAACATGGCTATCTGCGGCCAGACTGGTTGACGGTGGAGCCGTTTGGCATGTCCAGCCAGTCGCGTTTTCCAGTCGATCCTCAAGCAATCGTGGCCTTGGCGCAGGGTGTCGAGGCTCCTCAGCCGCGCAGTCCCTATCCGTCCAGCTTTCTCACCTATGCGCTTTATGACCTGATCTATCATATCCCGAATGTCGCGCTCGGCTGGCTGCTGCATCCGCATTACAAGGCGCATGGCCCTGTCCATCCCGTCGTGGAATATAGCGGATGGATTCGCAAGGGCCTGACCGCACGCCGGCGAAAGGCGCAGGCATTGCGCCTGCAACAACGCTATCTGGCAACGGACAAGGAGTTCGACTTCTATCTTTTCCCGCTGCAATTGCCGGGGGACTATCAGATCCGTCGCCATGCGCCGATGGGTGACCTGTTTCGCATCCTGCAAGCCGTGATCCGTTCCTTTGCCCGCCACGCGCCATCCGGCAGCAGATTGCTGTTCAAAACCCATCCGATCGACAACGGCTTGCGCGACTGGTCATCAGAAATAGCGCGCATGGCAACGCGCTGCGGCATTGCCCATCAGGTCGATGTGATTGACGGCGGCGACCTGACGGCCCTGATAAGGGCGAGCCGCGGCCTGGTGACGGTAAATTCCACGGTCGGCCTGACCGCGCTACAACAGGCCGTCCCGGTCATGGCACTTGCGCCGGCAATCTATGACGTACCTGGCCTCACTCACCAGCAAAGCCTCGCCAGTTTCTGGCAGGCACCCGAATTGCCGGATGCCACCCTGCTCAATCACCTGATCCACGCCATGACCGCCACCATCCAACTCCCCGGCGGCTTCATCGGCAAGCAGGCGATTGCTGACGGGGCCACGGCAATGGCCGACAGACTGCTGGCCGAAACAAAACCACTTGCCCACGAACCTTCACCCGAACGCAGCCGTTTCCGGTATGAAAGCGAGCTTTTGGAACTGGAAACAGGGGGCTGAGGTAATAAATGGCGGAGAGGGTGGGATTCGAACCCACGATACGGTTGCCCGTATGCCGCATTTCGAGTGCGGTGCTTTCGACCACTCAGCCACCTCTCCGCGGGTCTGGTCGGCGCTTGTGTAGCGCGGGCTGTCTCATAGCGGCGATTGAGGGGGCTGGCAAGAGCGAAAAAAGCATAATTCTCTGCTGCGTGGTGGATCGCCCGGATGGATCGCAGAGTGGATCTGCCGTCTCCTGTTGCAGGAAAGACAATGGGTGACGTGATTTGATGCGTGGGTGGTTTATCGTCAGGAATTCTCTTTGTGTTTAGGGGCTTTCGCCTTGACAGGTTGGGGCTTCTCACGTATGCGACGTGCGACTTTAGATATGGGTGATCCCTCTGTGCGGGTTCTCAAGTCTATAATCGCTTCTCGCTTTGCCGAGAGGTTTCCACCGGCAGATCTCAAGATCTGCTATCCGACTGACAAAAAGACGGTCGTCCGGCACCTGCCGGTCAGAACCGGTAACGAACATGGAAGGATAAAATATGTTCGCAGTCATCAAGACCGGCGGTAAGCAGTACCGCGTAGCCGCCAACGACGTGCTGACCATCGAAAAGCTGGAAGCCGAAGCTGGTGCTATCGTTGAATTCACCGAAATTCTCGTTGTTGGCGTTGGTGCCGATGCGACGATCGGTGCGCCTTTTGTTGCTGGTGCAACCGTGAAGGCTGAAGTTGTCGAGCATAACCGTGGCAAGAAGGTCATCGCGTTCAAGAAGCGCCGTCGCCAGAATTCCAAGCGGTCGCGCGGCCATCGCCAGCACCACACAGTCGTTCGCATCACCGACATCGTCGCTGCGTAATCGGTCAACGGGAAACCAGGTTTTAAAGGAGAACTCCAATGGCACATAAAAAAGCTGGCGGTTCGTCGCGCAACGGTCGCGATTCCGAGTCCAAGCGCCTTGGCGTGAAGAAGTTCGGCGGCGAAGTCGTCATTCCAGGCAATATTATCGTTCGTCAGCGCGGCACGCAGTGGCATCCGGGCGCAAACGTCGGCATGGGCAAGGACCATACGATCTTTGCACTCACCACCGGCAATGTCACCTACCGTACGAAGTCCAACGGCCGCGTATTCGTGTCCGTAATGCCGAAAACGGCGGAAGCCGCAGAATAAAGCCGGTCGCTTACCAACAGCCGGCGTCTCATCGACCCGGCTGAGCGTACAGGTTCAGTTAGACAAAAAGGGAAGATGAGGCGCCACCTCTCTTCCCTTTTTTCTTACCTCCAAAGGAGACTGAGCCATGGAACGCTTATTACTGAGGGATGACCAATTCCGGTCACCCGACGATCGGCTGAGGCCGGATCGGTTAAGGCAAAGTTGCCCCGTCCTCTTATCGCAGCGGCTGGTTATGCGCGCTCCGCATGTAGAAGACATTGACGCCCTTACCCATCTCGCCAATAACGCCGCCGTTGCGACCATGGTGTCGCGTATGCCACATCCTTACACGGCAGCCGATGCCGCCGATTTTGTGCGACGTTCCAATCTCGGCGAGATCGGTAAATGCGTCTATGCGATTACGAAGGGTGAGAATGGCGAATTTCTCGGCTGCTGCGCGCTCGAGCCGCATACCGACCTGGAGACACTGGAAATCGGCTATTGGCTGGGTGAGCCCTATTGGAACAACGGCTACGCCACCGAAGCCGCTCATGCCCTGATCGACATGGCCTTCCGGACCCGTGACATCGCCTTCATTGATGCCCGTTGCCGGGTCACCAATGTTGCGGCACGGCGGGTCATCCAGAAGTGCGGCTTCCAGTTCCAGGGGTCCGGCATGGTCGGCCATCTGGCTGCCCGTGGCATGGTGCCGGTGGAATGGTACCGGCTGGATCGCAAGACCTGGATGTCACTGAAGAGCTGGGGGGAGATGCGGTGATGGCTGCTCTTGAAAAGCCCCGGCTGCAAACGCGGCTCCCCTCGCTTGGGCCTTGCCCGGTGATCGAAACGCAACGATTGGTGCTGCGTCCGCATCGGCTTTCCGATGCGGACGCCATTGCTGCCTCGCTGAACGACTGGCAGGTGACGCGGATGCTAAGCCGGGTACCGATGCCCTATGACCGGCAGGATGCTTGCGATTGGCTGAACCGCATCACAGCCGGTGTCATGCCGGATTGGCACCTGGCCATCACGTCGGGCGATGACGTTCATATCGGCATGGTCGGCCTGGAGCTGCGCCATGGGCTTTGGCATCTCGGTTATTGGCTCAATCGTTTCTACTGGGGGCGGGGGCTGATGAGTGAGGCAGCCCGGGCTGCGGTGGAACGGTTCTTCCGGCGTATGCCGGAGGCGGTGCTGCATTCCGGCGCCTTTGCCGATAATGCCGCATCGTTGAAGATCCAGGACAAGCTGGGCTTCACCCTGACCCGCTGCGCCGATCTCTACAGCCTGTCGCGCAATGCCATGGCACCGCATATCGAAACCCGCCTGACGCAAGACGGGTTTCAGAGAGCGAAAGCGTTTTAAAGACAGTTGCGGCGGCCGGACGTGGCCGCCGCAACCTCAATCCAATTCCACCCAGACCGGAAAATGGTCTGAGCCGACCGCATCGGTATCGACGCTTGCCGCTTTCAGGCGATGGGCCAGCGAACCGCTCAGGAAGCAATAATCGAGATGCATGCGCATATCCGGCTTGCCCACCTCTTCCCAGCTGTAACTTTCGGCATTGAGTTTGCCGAGCCGGGCCAATGCGTCCAGAGGGGCGTTGGCGCGGGCGGTGCGACCGTAGTAAGCATCGATGGTTCCGACCATCTCGCGATATTCCGGCGAATCCGGCTGCATGTTGAAATCGCCCATCAGCAGGAAATCCTCCGGCAGCGGCGGTTGCGGCAGGGCAAATTCCTGTCCACCGGTCATCGCGCCGCCTTCCTGGATGAAGTTGATGGCGCGGTCCTTGAGGAACCGGATCTGGGCGATGCGCTCGTCCGGTGCGACATGGTCGAGATGGACGGAATAGACCCGGAGCGCCCCGCCGGGCGCATCGATCACCGCTTCGGTCGCGGCGCGCTGATTGTTGAGCTTTTCGAAGGTGCGGGTGCGCGGCAACAGCAGCATCCGGTTGGCCAGGATCGGCCAGCGCGACAACACCATATTGCCAAACTGGAAGCGCTTGTCGACGCGGCGGCCTTTGATCAGCGCCGAGGAGGCGTGCAGGTCGCAGGCCGGTCCATAGACCCAATGATATTCGGGAAAATGGTTGGCGAAGATCTCCGGCAGGTCGGCCCCACCATTGGCGGGATAACCGCGGGTGACTTCCTGGAGGGCGATCACATCGGCGCCCTCCAGGTTTTTGGCAATCCTGATGGGGTCGAATTTGCCGTCCAGGCCGATCCCATATTGAATATTGTAACTGACGAAACGCACGATACTCTTTGACCTCCGCGTCAAGCGGCGATAACGATGGCCGCATATATGATATGAGTATCCTGACACAGGAAGTATGGCAGCGACATGAAATTTCTCGACGAGGCAAAGGTCTATATTCGATCAGGTGACGGCGGCGCAGGTGCCGTCTCGTTCCGCCGCGAGAAGTTCATCGAGTTCGGCGGGCCGGATGGTGGCGATGGCGGGCGCGGTGGCGATGTTTGGGTGGAGGCCGTCAATGGTCTGAACACCCTGATCGATTTTCGGTTTCAGCAGCATTTCAAGGCGACGGTCGGCACCCATGGTATGGGGCGCAACCGCACCGGCGCGAATGGCGAGCATGTGACGCTGAAAGTGCCTGTCGGGACCCAGATCTTCGAAGAAGATGCGGAAACGCTGATTGTCGATATGGTCACCGAGGGCCAGCGCTTCCGGCTGGCAGCGGGCGGTAATGGCGGCTTTGGTAATGCGCATTTCAAATCGGCCACCAATCAGGCGCCGGATTGGGCCAATCCCGGCCTGGAAGGCGAAGAAAAGACCATCTGGCTGCGGCTGAAGCTGATTGCCGATGCTGGTCTGGTTGGCCTGCCCAATGCCGGAAAATCCACCTTCCTGGCGGCGGTGACGCGGGCGCGTCCGAAAATCGCCAATTATCCGTTCACCACGCTGCATCCTAATCTGGGTGTGGCGACCGTGGATGAGCGTGAGTTCATCCTGGCCGACATTCCGGGCCTGATCGAAGGTGCCCATGAAGGGGTTGGCATTGGCGACCGCTTCCTCGGCCATGTCGAGCGCACGCGGGTGCTGCTGCATCTGGTGTCTGCCCAGGAAGAGGATGTCGCCAAGGCCTACACCACGGTTGCTCATGAGCTGGAAGCCTATGATGGCGGCCTGGAAGACAAGCCTGAGATCGTCGCCCTGTCGCAGATCGACGTGCTGGACGAGGATGAGCTGAAAAAGAAGCTCAAGGCCCTGCAAAAGGCCTGCGGCAAGAAGCCGATGATGATTTCCGCCATTACCGGCAAGGGAATGCTCGAAGTCCTGCGGGCGTTGCGCGATGTGATCGTTGAAAATCGCAGCTATGACGACGAGACGATTTCGCAGCGGCCGAAGAAACATCGCCATAAGCTCGAAGATCGGGCCCAACACGAAGATGGACCAGAGGAGAGTGAGGAGGGCGAGGAATGAGCGCACCGCTTGCCTCTCTCTCGCAGTATAAGCGGATCGTCATCAAAATCGGCTCGGCCCTGTTGGTGGACCGGGGTTCCGGCCTGAAACATGCTTGGCTTGATGCCGTCTGTGACGATATCGCCGCTCTGCGCGCCAAAGGTGTCGAGGTGCTGGTCGTGTCATCTGGCGCCATTGCGCTTGGCCGCACGGTGCTGAACCTGTCAGCGGGGGCCTTGAAGCTGGAAGAAAGCCAGGCGGCGGCAGCCGTGGGGCAAATCGCTCTGGCGCGGCATTGGTCGGAAAGCCTGTCGCGGTCATCAATCGTTGCCGGGCAGATCCTGCTGACGCTGGGGGATACGGAGGAGCGCCGCCGCTATCTCAATGCGCGCGCCACCATCAATCAGCTGTTGAAGCTAGGGGCGGTGCCGATCATCAACGAAAACGACACGGTGGCGACCACCGAAATCCGCTATGGCGACAATGATCGTCTGGCGGCCAGGGTGGCGACGATGACCGGTGCTGATCTGCTGATCCTGCTCTCCGATATCGACGGGCTCTATACCGCGCCGCCGCATCTCGATCCTGAGGCAAAACTTCTGCCTGTGATTGCCGAAATCACCCCGGAAATCGAGGCGATGGCAGGCGGTGCGGCCTCGGAATTTTCGCGCGGCGGCATGCGCACCAAGATTGATGCGGGCAAGATCGCCACAAGTGCGGGCTGCGCGATGATCATCACGTCGGGCAAGCTGCTCAATCCGCTGCGCGGCATTGATGAGGGTGCGGCCCATTCCTGGTTTGCACCGTCTGCCATGCCAGTGACGGCCCGCAAGACCTGGATTGCCGGACAATTGCAGCCCGCCGGTATTTTGAGCGTCGATGCGGGCGCTGAAACAGCCCTTCGGGCTGGCAAGAGCCTGTTGCCCGCAGGCGTGCGCGAGGTGTCCGGGCAATTTCATCGTGGCGACACGATTTCGGTGATCGGGCTTGAGGGACGGGAAATTGCCCGTGGCCTGGCGGGTTACGATGCCGATGAGGCGCGCCGCATCGCCGGTCATAAATCGGCGGAGATCGAAGCGCTGCTCGGCTATGCCGGGCGCTCAGCAATGATCCACCGGGATGATCTGGTGATGACGGAACAGACCGGCAGGAAAACCGGCAAGAGTGCAAAGAAGAAGGACGAGGCCCATGCTTGACATAGTCGCCAAGGCGGATGGTATTGACGCGCTGATGCTGGACATCGGCGCCAAGGCCAAGGCCGCTGCGCGACCGTTGGCTATTGCCTCGGCTGACCAGAAGAATGCCGCGCTGGTGGCGATGAGTGAGGCGATCCTGACTAGAAAAAGCCAGATCATCGCCGCCAATGCCATCGATCTCAAGGCTGCGCAAACGGCAGGGCTGGCGGCTTCCTTCATCGACCGGCTCACGCTGAATGAAGAGCGGATCACCGCGATGGCCAAGGGCCTGCGCGAGGTGGCTGAGCTGAAGGACCCGGTCGGGGAAGTCATCGCGGCCTGGGAGCGTCCGAACGGTTTGCAGATCGAGCGGGTCCGCACGCCGCTCGGTGTGATCGGAGTGATTTATGAGAGCCGCCCGAATGTGACGGCGGATGCGGGGGCGCTTTGCCTGAAATCCGGCAACGCCGTGATCCTGCGCGGCGGCTCGGATTCGGTCAATTCCTCGCGCGCCATTCATGCCTGCCTGGTGGCGGGGCTTGTGGCCGCCGGCCTGCCGGACCATGCCATCCAACTGGTGCCGGTCACGGATCGCGCCGCGGTTGGCGCGATGCTGACCGGGCTGAACGGCACGATTGACGTGATCGTGCCGCGGGGCGGCAAGAGCCTGGTGGCGCGAGTGCAATCGGATGCGCGCGTGCCGGTCTTTGCCCATCTGGAAGGGCTGTGCCACGTTTATGTCGATGGCTCCGCCAATCTCGACATGGCGAAAAACATCGTCGTCAATGCCAAGATGCGCCGGACCGGTATTTGCGGCTCGGCGGAAACCCTATTGGTCGATAGCGCTGCCATCGGCAGCCATTTGATGCCACTTCTCGAAGCCCTGACCGAGGCGGGTTGCGAGATCCGAGCCTCGGCGACAGTACTGAAAGTCTTTCCCGGCCTGAAACCTGCCGTGGACGAGGACTGGCGCACCGAATATCTCGATGCGATCATCTCGGTTGCCGTTGTCGATGGCATCGGTGGGGCCATCGACCATATCGCCCGCTATTCTTCCAACCATACCGAGGCGGTGATTGCTGAAGATCCTGTTGTGGTCGAGCGGTTCTTCAACGAAGTGGATTCGGCCATCCTGCTGCACAATGCTTCAACCCAATTTGCCGATGGCGGCGAATTCGGCATGGGCGGGGAAATCGGCATTGCCACCGGCAAGATGCATGCGCGCGGGCCGGTTGGCGTCGAGCAATTGACCTCGTTCAAGTACCGGGTGCATGGCACCGGCCAGATTCGGCCCTGACGTGAGCCATCCCGGGGTCGCTGCACACTATCTGCGCATGCCGCATACCGAGCGTGGCATGGTGGTTGGCCTGTTCGGCGGATCGTTCAATCCGCCGCATCAGGGGCATGTGCTGGTGGCTGAGATTGCCCTTCGCAGGCTGGGCCTGGATCAGTTGTGGTGGATGGTGACACCCGGAAACCCGCTGAAAAACCACAGTCAGCTGGCCCCTCTGGCCGAGCGATTGGCGCTATGCGAGGACCTGGCGCAGGACCCCCGGCTGAAGATCACCGCCTTTGAGGCACAGCTGGGGACGAGCTATACCGCGCGCACGCTGGACCATGTGAAGCGGTTGAACCCGCATGTGCATTTCATCTGGATCATGGGTGCGGATAATCTTCGCTCCTTTCACCATTGGCAGGATTGGCAGAACATCGCCATGACCTTTCCAATCGCTGTTATCGACCGGCCCGGTGCGACTCTGTCTTATCTGTCATCGAAAATGGCGCAGCGCTTCGATTTTGCCCGGGTCGATGAAAGCGATGCCGGTGTGCTGTGGCGCAGGCAGGCGCCCGCCTGGACCTTCATTCACGGACCGCGTTCGATGCTCAGTTCTACAGCGCTTCGCACAGGGCCTGTCTTGAAAGATTAACTATTCAGTGCCACCTTATTCTTGGCTCACTGGCAATGGGTGCCTCTGAGTCGTTTTCGTGCTGTTACCGACGGAAAGGACAAACTCTGACAACAGTACACACCAAGGGCCGCGCCACTGTCGCGATCCCGCAAAGCCCGGAACGTGGCGTCGATGCCGCAGCCCGCGCGCTTGAGCTGGTCCTCACGAGCCTTGAGGACTCGAAAGCAGAAGATATCGTCTCTATCGACATTGCCGGAAAATCGGCGCTGGGCGACTACATGGTGGTCGTGTCCGGTCGCTCGTCCCGTCACGTCGTGGCGATCTGCGAACATCTCGTTTCCGATCTGAAGGATGAAGGCTTTGGCGCCCCGCGCGTCGAGGGTCTTGAGACCGGCGATTGGGTACTGATCGACGCCGGAGACATTATCATACATGTCTTCCGCCCTGAAATCCGCGAGTTCTACAACATCGAAAAGATGTGGGCCGCTCCGGATATCGAGGAAAGCCGACTGCACTAACCCTCACAGGCCGTATATTTGACGGTCTGGAGATGGTATCGAGCCCGATAAGGCAATGATCGTCGCGTGTTTTCGACGGGATGATCCTTGTCTGCCAGGAAAGCGAGCGGATCTCCGCTCGGTTGCTTCTGGTTTTGCGGATCGAACCCTCAAGAGGATGGGATGCGGATAGGCATTGTTGCCGTTGGCCGGTTGAAAGCCGGGCCAGAGAAAGATCTTGTGTCACGCTATCTGGACCGTTTTGCCAAGGCCGGTCCGGCAAGCGGGCTGGAATTTTCCCGGGTCAGTGAGTTGCCGGAAAGCAGAGCCTCGAATTCCGCCACCCGCAAGCGGGAAGAGGCGGTGCAGATCGAAAAATCCCTGCCGGACAATCCTCTTGTCGTGGCGCTGGATGAACGCGGCAAAAGCTGGGACAGCCAGGAATTTGCGGCTTATATCGGCGACCATAAGGATCGCGGTCGCCGCGACATGGTCATCGTTATCGGCGGGGCCGACGGGTTGGACCCGGATTTCCGCGATCGGGCCGATCTGGTGCTGAATCTGGGAAAGATGACCTGGCCGCATCAACTGGTGCGCATCATGCTGGCCGAACAGCTTTACCGTGCCGTTACCATCCTCTCCGGTCATCCCTATCATCGGTCCTGACGCATTTCATGCGCGCAAAACAACATCCTTGTGATTGCCAGGTTTTGTAGATCGTCATGTTTTTTCTTGACAGACAGCCTCTTGTTTAGCCATAAAACGAGAGAGTAGATGTCATGTTTGTTTAACGGGCTGAAGCCGATGCTGGTGTGCAGTTGCAATTTCATTACTGAGAAAGAAATCCGCGACACGATCACGGAATTTCTCGAGCAGGACTGTTGGCAGTTGATCGTGCCTGCAAAGGTCTATCACGCCATGGAAAAGCGTGGTCGCTGTTGTGGGTGCTTCCCGAATGTCGTGGATATCATTGTCTCGACGACCCAGGCCTTTCACGCTCAGCGCAATAGCGATGGCGAAAACCTCGTGAATTTCATGGAGCGCCTGAAGCGTTTCCAGGAAGAACAGAAGAACGAACTCATCGAACGCCGCAATCGTGTCAGCCGGACCGCCTGATCACCTCCTGCGTTGAGATACTCAAAGCCACCCAGAGCCCCGCTTCACGCGGGGTTTTTTCGTTTAACTGTCTGTACGGGTGTCACAAAGTGCCCGTGTCCATCTCATATCTTTTTCGTCTTTTTGGAATCATTCTAAAATTAATGCTCGACTTGGCAATTCAATCCTGCTTTTATCGCGCATATCGCTGGCATGTTATGCGAAGCGTTATAAAACATTGGAGTGCACTCATAATTCTGTCGGTTGTAGGCAATCGAAGTAATTATCCGTGCCGGTAACCGTTTAGATAGGGGTCCTGCGATGAAGGGCGATGCAAAAGTTATTGAACGTTTGAACCAGGCGTTGTTTCTGGAACTGGGTGCTGTCAATCAATATTGGCTGCACTTCCGTCTTCTGGAAGATTGGGGCTATACCAAGCTTGCCAAGAAGGAGCGTGCGGAATCCATCGAAGAAATGCAACATGCCGACAAACTGGTCGAGCGGATCATTTTTCTGGAAGGCCACCCCAACCTTCAGACCCTGGCGCCTTTGCGCATCGGCCAGACGGTCAAGGAAGTGCTGGAGGCCGATCTGGCTGGCGAATACGAAGCCCGCACGGCTTACAAGGAATCCCGCGATATCTGTTATCAGGCTGGTGACTACGTCACCATGAAGCTGTTCGAACAGCTGCTGATGGATGAGGAAGGCCATATCGACTTCCTCGAAACCCAGCTCGAGCTGTTCTCCAAGCTTGGCGCCGAAAAATACGGCCAGCTCAACGCCGATTCCGCCGACGCCTCGGAATAATCCTCCTTCATCGGAAAAGGCCCGGTTTGCAGATGCGAACCGGGCCTTTTCGCTATTATGTATTTATCAGGCGCGAAGCGCCTTTTCGAACAGCCGTCCCATGCGCTCCGCAAAGGCTCGGGCATCGGCTGGCTTTTCACCATCGAGAATACGGGCCTGGTCGTAAAGCAGGTGGATGGCATCATTTTGCAGGGCCGGTGCATGCTGGGCACCTGCCATCGCTTTTACTAGCGCGTGATCGGCATTCAGCTCCAACACCGGCTTGGAGGTCGAGGCAAGCTGGCCTGCTCCGGCCAATATTTTCTCCAATTGACGGTCATAACCGCTTTCTGGTGCCACAAGGCAGACGGGGCTTTCGGTCAGCCGGTCTGAGGCGCGGACATCGGCAACCTGATCTTTCAACTGCTCCTTGGCGAGCGCCAGGAAGCCGGCAATATCGGCTTTTGCCTGGTCGTTGCTATCCTGGTCGCTATTAGCCCCGGTGTCGGCCTTGGCGAATTTGGCAAGGTCTGCTGCACCCTGGCTGACGGATTTGAAGGTCTTGCCCTCGAATTCCGGCGCATTCATCACCCAGAAACTGTCGATCTGGTCGGAAAGCAGCAGAACCTCGATACCACGGGCGCGAAAACCTTCGAGCTGCGGCGAGGCTTTCAGCTGTTCGAGGTTGCTGCCGGTCAGATAATAGATGCTGTCCTGCTCCGGCTTGATGTCCTTGAGATAATCGGCAAGGCTTCGCTGGTCGTCGCCTGATGTCGTGGTGCGAAAACGGGTAAGTCCCAGCAATTGGCTGCGCCGTTCGAAATCCTCATAGAGCCCTTCCTTCAACACGGCGCCGAAATTTTCCCAGAGCGTCTTGTAGGTTTCCGGCTCATTCTCGGCCAGCTTTTCCACGGAGGTCAGGATGCGATTGGTCACGCCCTTGCGAATGGCCGACAGGATCGGGCTTTCCTGGATCATTTCACGCGATACGTTCAGCGGCAGGTCGGCGGTATCGACCAGACCGCGCACGAAGCGCAGGTAACGCGGCAGAAGTTCGGCATCGTCGGTGATGAAGACCCGTTTCACGTAGAGCTTGATACGGCCTTTGCGGTCCGGATCGAACAGGTCGAAAGGAGGCATGCCGGGGACAAAGGCAAGGGCGGTATATTCATGCCGGCCTTCGGCGCGGAAATGCACAGTCAAGGCAGGTTCGTCATATTGTCCGGAAATACCGCGGTAGAAATCGGCATATTCCTCGCTGCTGATCTCGGATTTCGAGCGGGTCCAGAGTGCTGTGCCTTCGGTGATCCGGGTCGGTTCCTCGCCGGGCTTTTCAACCAGGGTGATCGCCACCGGGACATGGCCTGACTGCTGCTTGACGATCCGCTCCACCCGAGCGCGGGTGGCATAGTCCTTGGCATCCTCCATCAGATGCAGGGTGATCCGGGTGCCACGGGCTGGCGCGTCATCGGCATCGATCTCGCTGATGGAATAGCTGCCCTTGCCATCGGAAGACCAGGCCCAGGCTTGCGCCTCACCGGCACGGCGCGTTGCCACATCCACCTTGTCCGCCACCATGAAGCAGGAATAGAAGCCGACGCCAAACTGGCCGATCAACTGGGCGTCCTCACCAGTCTTGCCGGCTTCAGCCTTGCTGGCCTCGATCCGTTCCATGAAGGCACGAGTGCCGGACCGGGCAATCGTCCCCAGCGCTTCGATCAACTCGGCCCGGCTCATGCCAATGCCATTGTCTTCGAGGATCAATTGCCTGTTATCCGCATCGAGCCGCAGCTGGATGCGGGGATCGGGATCGCTGGTGAGAAGGCCCGGCGTGGTAATCGCTTCATAACGCAGTTTCTCGCAGGCATCGGCGGCATTGGAGACCAGTTCCCGCAGGAACACATCCTTGTCCGAATAAACCGAATGCACCATCATATGCAGAAGGCGCGCGACATCGGCTTCAAACACATGAGATTCTGGTGCGGCTTCGGCCAGCTTTTCGGCGGTTTCTGTCGACATTGTAACTCCCGTATGACGTCAGGCAGCATGCCTGGACTGGTCCTGTGACCGGTCGCTCAGCATGCGGCAAAAAGAGCATTTTGCTGGCATCGCAAAGGGTGTCCCACCTGCGGCCCGCAACCGCCTTCAGGTGGCGAAAGATCAGGTGAAATTCAAGAGCTGAGATGTTGGCGGGATGATCGACATCCGCTTTTTTGAGCTGCGCTGAAGCATTGATGCGCCCGGACGTGGGGATGACGTCGGCACATTGGGCGCGCCACGGGATTTGTCCAGCCTGAAAGCTGGAACATTCCGCAGCTTTGAGCGTTACAGCGACGTTGGTACGGGCAAAACACCATCTCATCACTGGGCACATTAGCTAAATCTATAAAAGATATGTCGCGCAGTGATCCGTTTGGCAAGTCCCATCGTAAAAGAATGAAACATTCATTGCCGTGGTTTCAACCTTTAAATTGCTCTCGACGCGGCCCGTGGTGCCGCGCGAATGGAGGTCGTAATGAATTCCCTGCAAGCCGATAAGAAGCTCATCAGGATTGCAATGGCCGCCCCGTATCTGGAGCGCCAGGAGGAGCATGATCTGGCTGTACGCTGGAAACACGGCAACGATCAGGCTGCCCGCAACCAGATTGCGCATGCCCATATGCGGCTGGTGATTGCCATGGCTTCCAAGTTCCGTGGCTTCGGCCTGCCGCTCGGCGATCTCATTCAAGAAGGCTATATAGGGCTGCTGGAAGCCGCGGCAAGGTTTGAGCCGACCCGCGATGTGCGTTTTTCGACTTATGCCGGCTGGTGGATTCGCGCCTCCATGCAGGATTATATCCTACGCAACTGGTCCATCGTGCGCGGCGGTACCAGTTCCTCCCAGAAAGCGCTGTTTTTCAACCTGCGCCGGTTGCGGGCAAAGCTTGCCCAGGGCGATCAACGCCTGACCGATCAGGCCATTCACCAGGAAATCGCTACCGCGCTTGGCGTCAGCCTTGCCGATGTCCAGTCGATGGATGCCCGGCTCTCCTCCAATGACACCTCCCTGCAAGCACCGATTTCCAATAACGGCGAAGAGGGTGCGGAGCGGCTGGACATGCTGGCCAGCGATGAGCCGACACCGGACGAGCAGGTGACGGATATGATCGATACCGAGCGTCGCCTGGACTGGCTGCGCGGCGCCATGGCCCATCTGAATGAGCGTGAAATGCGCATCATTCGCGCCCGACGGCTTTCGGAGGATGGTGCGACGCTTGAAGAGCTGGGCTGTGAGCTTGGTATTTCCAAGGAGCGGGTGCGCCAGATCGAGACCCGGGCGATGGAAAAGCTGAAGGTCGCGCTGGTTCAGGCCAATCCCCAGATGGTGGCCTGACCAGATCAAACAGGTCCAACCAAATCTCTACGGCCCAAATTTCTACAGCAGCATGCGTTTTATAAAACGCATGCTACTGTAACTGTTTAAATTTGCTGGATAATTCCTTAACTGGATTCCGATTTAAGGAATTATTCCGTAGGTTATTCCGAGACGATTTTGACCCGGCTGCCCTGTGCCGGGCTTTGTCCGGCGGGAATGGCGTTCAACACCTTGAACAATTCCAGCTTTCGATCCGTTCCCATCATCCTGGCCGACAGGCTGGCCAGTGTGTCGCCTTGTCCAACGGTGACGACCCGGACGCGCAATGGTTTCAGCGTTTTGGCTTCCTCGGGTGTGATGCGGCGGAAGGTTTGGCGCAGAAGATCGGCTGTTGGCGCCAGCTGGTCGCTGCCTTTTGGAACGGCGGTCAGGAAGCGGAAAATCTGATTGCCCAGCCGCACCACGGTGACGTCAAAATCCCAGCGATCCGCAGAGGCCCTGGCGGTCGCAGCCTCCATGCCATTGATCTTGGTTTCGTGAATGCTGTCCGGTAACAGGCCGGTGACCCAGCCGCTGGAAATATAATTGGTCAGGCTGCGGTTCTGGGTATCGGCCACGCCGTCGAAGCGGATGGCGACATCGCCCGGCCCGGTGGCCATGACCGCCTCCACCTTGTTGTCGATCTGAAAACCGTCCGGCACGTCGAAGCGAATGCCGAGGCCGCCATGCAGGAACGTGTGGCCACGGACATAGCCCTCCTGCGGACTGTCGCCATACAACATGCCATCGATGCCATCGAAAAAGTAATCGCGGCCCTTGTCGCCGGTCGATCCGTCAGGTCCGAAGGCGCGGGCATGGTCGCGCGCCAGCTCCACCCGCTGCGGTGTGCTGGGGTGGCTGGACAGGAAGTCCATGCTCTGGTCGGCATTCGGGTCGGATGAGCTGTAATGCTGGTAGGCGGCCATGGAATCCAGGAAGCGCGCCGCCGCATAGGGATCGTAACCTGCTTCGCCCAGGGTGCGCACTCCAATCGTATCGGCCTGCAATTCCTGCTGGCGTGAGAAGGCGGCCAGCCGCAGCTTGCCACGCGCCAAGGCCTGCTTGCCGGCCAGATCGCTGGACAGGACCTCGGCCACCACGCGGCTGGCAATGACCTCGGCTTCCTCGCGCCGCTGGCGCTCGATACCGTGATTGGCGGTGACATGGGCCATTTCATGCGACAGCACGGCGGCGACTTCCGAAGCGTCATTGGCCAGCGCCAACAGGCCACGGGTGACGTAGAGATAGCCGCCGGGCAGGGCAAAGGCATTGATAGCAGGCGAATTCAGAATGGTGATGCGATAGGACTGCTGCGGGTTTTCAGACACCACCGTCAACGCACCGGCTATTTTCGCCACCAGCCGTTCGGTTTTCTCGTCGTGATATTCGCCGCCATAGCTTGCCACGATGCGGGGATGCTCACGCGCACCCATCTGGGCGCGGGGATCGTCCTTCTGCACTTCCTGAACGATCTGCGGTGAAGACGAGGGCGAGATGTTCGGCTGATAAGATTGCTCAACCATCGACTGACAGCCGGCAAGCGACAGGGCCGCGATCAGGCCAAGGCTGGCTTTTAATCCAGGGCGCATTTTTCCCGCCACCATAAGCGTGGTCTGCCAGGTGCCTTGGTGTGCAGGGGCCATCAGGATCATATTGCAGCGCATCCTAGAAACGTCTTCGTCCCCTTACCTGTTCAGTCACACCCGCCATTTCGCTGGTATTGCGATGCGGGACGTTTCACGATTTTCATCCAAATCCTTAACAGCATATTATTGATTTGGATAAAACTGCGCATCGCACAAGATCAGTCAATTGGATAAGAAAATGTTAATGATCGCATTCATTTGTGCTTTGTATGCATCACGCCATGCCAGTTGGTCGCGTCGAAATCATGGCCTTAAAACCGGTCTCGATCATGAAAGGGGCCGAGAAAGGTCTTGAGTGCGGCTGGGCCTTCGCCGGAAAGGAAGGTTTTTGCATCGCAATGCAATGAAATCCGGCCTTGATCCAGAAACAGCACATCATCGGCCAGGCGCCGCACATCCTGGGGGTCGTGGCTGACGATCAACACGCTTTGGCCGGTTTCGCGGTGCAGGTCCAGCAGCAGGTCTGCCATGCTGGCGCGCAGGCCGGGATCAAGGGCGGCAAAGGGCTCGTCCAGCAACAGCACCGGCTTGCGCCGCACCAGCGCACGGGCAAAGGCGGCGCGCTGCTTTTCGCCGCCGGAAAGCGTGGCGGGTTTGCGTCGGTCATAGCCACCAAGCCCCACTCTTTTCAGCGCCTCGCTGACTGCCTGGCGATCCTCTGCGCCAAGCCGCAGGGACGGATCAATGCCAAGGCCGATATTGGTAGCGAGATCCAGATGGGCAAACAGGTTATGGTCCTGGAACACCAGCGAGACCGGCCGTTTGGCGGGGGCCAGATCCGTGATGTCTTCCGACCCAATTCGGATACGGCCATGATCGGGGATCTCGAACCCGGCAATCAGGTTCAGCAGGGTGGATTTGCCTGAGCCGGACATGCCGGTGATCGCCGTGATCTTTCCGGACGCGATCTGATCGTTGAAAGCAAAACTCTGGTTTCCCAGACGCAGTTGCACAGCGTCGAGGACAATTGCGGCAACGGATGCGGCATCCGGGATAATGGCCGTCTCGCTCAAGGTCGATCCTCCGGTTTGGTGGCGCTTGAGCCGCCCGCTGTTCCAATCATGGTCAACACAAGGCAGACAAGGCCGAGCAGCAGTGCCAGGCCATCGGCATCGGCGGTGCGGTAGCTGCCCATCCGGCTATAGATCAGCCAGGGCAAAGTCGCCAGATTATTGGCGCCGAACAGGGCCACCGCGCCAAGGTCTCCAAGTGATAGGGCCATGGCAAAGGACAGGGCCGTCAAGATCGGACGGCGCAGGCCCGGCCAGTCGATATGGCGGATCTTGGCCAGTCCGCCAAGGCCAAGGCTTGCAGACAGGCGTGCCGTGCGGTGGTGATGGGTGGCGATGGCTGGCGCCAAGACCCGCATGGTAAAGGGCAGCGCCATGATCGCATTGATCGCCACCACCACCGGTCCGGCAAACCCTGCCGCATTGCCCATCTGGCGCAGCAACAGGAACCAGCCGGTGGCCAGCACGATGACCGGCACCAGCAGAACCAGCGAGGATGTCGCGCCAATCAGCCGGGACAGGGTCACTGCGGCCAAGGTTTTTCGCCGCAGGCCTGCCAGTGCTGTCCTGGCATTGATGAAGACGAGGCTGAGACCCAGCGCCAGCACGGCGGCGGGAAAGGCAATCGCAAGGCTGAGACCGGCAGCCCGCCAGACCGAGGGATCGCCCAGCAGTTTCATGAGATCGGCTTTGATGCCGGCAAAAGCGATATTGGCAAGCGGCGTAACAAGGAAGAGCAGAGCGACCAACAGCAAGGCGCCATCCCAGGCCCGCGCTGCCAGCCCCTTGCCATCGAGCCGCAGCACAGGTCGTTCCTCTGGTATTGCCTGGTCGTCCGGTGCCGGAAACAGCGCCAAAAGGCCAAGCAGCAGGGCTGTGACGGCCAGTTGCAGGGTGGCCAGGGATACGGCCAAGGGCGGATCGAAATCAAAGCGCAGCGCCTGATAGATTGCCACTTCCAGCGTGGTGGCGCCCGGTCCGCCGCCCAGCGTCAACACCAGCGTGAAACTGGTGGCGCAGAGCATGAAGATCAGCCCGGCAATGCCGGGAAGCAAGGGGCTGAGGGCTGGCCATTCGATCATCCGGAAAATCGCAATCGGACCCATGCCAAGGCTGGCGGCCATGCGCCAATAATCGGGCGGCACCCGCTCCAGCCCGGCGAGCAGCAGGCGGGTGGCGAGCGGCATGTTGAAAAACACATGGGCGATGAGAATGCCGGTCAGGCCGTAAATGCTGACGGGTGTCTGACGGCCGAGCAGCGCCAGCAGGTCATTGGCAAGCCCGTTGCGACCCCAGATACCAATCAGGCCCAGCGCTCCGATCAGCACCGGCAGGCCCATGGGCAGCGCCATCAGTCGGATCAGCCAGCGACGGCCCCAGAAATGCCGTTGCCGCGCCAGAGCCAGCGCCACCGGCAGGGCAAAGGCAAGGGACAGTACGGTCGATAGCCCGGCCTGCACCAGGGTAAAGCGCAGGATGGACAGGGTGTAACTGTCCAGCGCCAACGGCAGATGGCCACCAGTGGTGAGCAGCAGGGCGAAGACGGCCAATCCGATAAAGGCAAAAAGGCCGGCAAGGCCGATGACCCCACCGGCAATCGGCAGCAGGTTTTGCCGTGCCAGAGCATCGGACCGAAAAGTGGGAACCGGTTTTCGGAAAACTCCGATGCGCAAACAAAAACCTAGAGCATTTTCGTTTTTCGTCGAATCGCGAAAATGTTCTCGCTCTTTGTTTTTGCGCATTTCCGGACGCAAAACCGCTAAACACTTTTGCTGGAAATGCTTTAAAGCCACGTCAGAGCCTTACTTCGCCGCCATTGCGGCCTGCCATTCCGCAATCCAGGCCTTGCGATTGGCGGCAACCTCCTGCGGGCTCATCAGGAAGGTCTTGGCTGGCTTGACCAGACGGTTGAAAGCCTCCGGCAGCGGGGTCGAGGTCTTGGTAACCGGCATCATCCAATTGTTGGTCGGGATCTCATCCTGGAAGCCTGTCGTCAGCATGAATTTCAGGAAATCCTCGGCCAATTGCTTGTGCTTGGCGCCTTTCAACAGTCCTGCCACTTCGATCTGGATGTAATGCCCTTCCGAAAAGTCTGCGGCCTGATAACGGTCGGTGTTTTCTGAGACCATGTGATAGGCGGGTGAGGTCGTGTAGGAAAACACCATCGGCACTTCGCCCTTGGTAAACAGGCCATAGGCCTCCGACCAACCGGGGGTGACGGTCAGCACCCGGTCCTTCAATTTTGCCCAGGCGGCGGGTGCGTCCTTGCCATAGACCGACTTGACCCAGAGCAGCAGGCCGAGCCCCGGAGTTGAGGTGCGCGGGTCTTCGATGACGATCTTCTGGGCAGGGTCGCCTTCCACCAGTTCCTTCAGGCTTTTGGGCGGATTTTTTATGGTCTGGGTGTCGTATACGACGGCGAAATGTCCGTAATCATAGGGCACGAACATATCGTCCTTGAAGCCGCCAGGCACCTGGGCCGCCGACGCATCGATGCCGTGGGGGGCGAAAAGCCCGGTCTGTTTGGCTTCCTCGGTGAGATTGGTGTCCAGCCCCAGCGCCAGATCCGCCTCGCTGGAAGCGCCTTCCAGCTTCAGCCGGTTCAGCAGCGCCACGCCATCTTCCAGCCCGACGAACTTGACGGTGCAGCCGCAGGTCTTTTCAAACGTGGCTTTCACCTTCGGCCCCGGCCCCCATTCGGAAACGAAGCTTTCATAGGTGTAGATGGTCAGCACTTTGTCTTCGGCATTGGCGGCCGTCAGGCTGGCAAGAAGGGGAAGGGCTGCTAGCAGCAAACGGCGCATGGTCTCTCCTTGAGCAAAAACAATGAAGGAGAGACGGGGAGCAGAAATGCACCTCTAATCCCTCCGCCGGTGTTAACCGGATCAGGTTCCGCGGGTTGGCGTAAGCCTCTCAGCCCCGAACCAAATCGGAGCACCCCGTTAGAGTATTATGTGCAGATGTAACTGGGCGGTCATGTGCTGGCAAGGGGTGGAAAAGAGGAATGGTACGATCCGCACGCCACTATGACAGATCATGTTTACGTCCAATTATGCCAAGGCCGATGTTTTCTTGGCATAGTTTGACGCGGCTATTTAACCCGTTCCATACACGCTGATTTTAGGTGTCGCGTATTATCAATGTTGTGGTGGGGCGTGCCACTTCTGTTTGAGGTTACAAGAGGTGTGATGGTCACATCACTTGCAATCATATCTTGATTGCGACATAATGTTAAAATTATTGTCGCATATTGGTTTTTAGCCGTTATCACGGAGTTTGTCATGGCCGAGAAACTGCAAGGTGAAGCTCGAAACAAGGTTTTAAAAGGCGTCGTGGACACCGCCTGCGTCAGCATACACACAACGGGCATGCTAAGTGGGCATACGGGAAGTTGGGGCGATAACGAGATTCTTGAGCAAGCGCGCATAAACACGATGAGGCCCGGCGGTCGGGCCGAAGCTTATCTCAATCACTATCGTCAAGGGTCTGGCGCGGATGTTTATTTTTCAGTCAAGCAATTGATGGGTGAAGATCAATCGGTCAAAGCGCATATTACGCGTAAGATAAACGAGATGGTTGCATTCTTTGAAAATAGCGGCACGCCAACGTCCAGCATGATCGGTATTGTCGGATTGGCGCAGAAATATTTCAGTAATATTGATTGGCAATACGCCACAGGTTCCCTGAACATAAAATGGAGCGTGGTCGATAAATTTGAAAGGCCAAATGGTAGATTTCTGCTCGTTGAACTAAGCTGCGTCAATGTTTATCGATGGCACCCCGAGGCTGACCGCTATACACAATGTGTTCATCAGGCCGCTCAAAGCCTTCAGAAGCCAACTTCGGATTTCAATTTAAGCGCACCATTGAATCCGATGGACATTGGTTCTTATGTCGGATTAAAGCCCGGAAAAACGCAAACATTTCCTGCTGCGCGAAATTTCAAAATGATATCTAAGCCGGAAAGAGTTATACTTCCTAAACTCTCTGGAATTCCAAATATTTCGGGGAGTGGAGCGGTTTCTTCTGTTTAGATTGGAGTGAGGCATACAAACAAGGTTTCTTGTTTTTCCTGTGTTATTTTGCAGGTCTTCAATATTCTATGGCTTAAAACATCTAGTCGCTTACGAATCCTCAATTCGTTTTAAAAAAGTGGCCAATTCGAAATCATCCTTTGATTTGTGACCGGTAGAAGTGATTATTCAGTAGCCAAGCGGTGGTAACTAGAGCATTCTTGATGTCAAGACCGGCATTAGAGGCCGTGTCATCAATGATGATTGTACCGCGACGAATGTTTGACAACGAAACCGCCGCGCCGGACATGACATTTGCCGAACAGATGCGCATGGCTGGCCAATCCTTCTGGTCCAGCCATGTAAGAGGGCGCATTCTGCTGCTGGCGCTTTCGTTGCTGGGCGTCATCCTGCTTCTGACCTATGGCCAGATATTGCTCAATCGCTGGAACCAGCCGTTCTACAATGCCTTGGAAAATCGCGATCTATCCGCGTTTTGGCAGGAGTTGCGTAATTTCTTCTTCATTGCCGCCTTTCTGTTGGTCATCAATGTGGCGCAGACCTTTTTCAGCCAGATGACCGCGCTTTACATGCGCGAAGGCCTGGCGCGCGATATGGTCGATCAATGGCTGAAAGGCAGGCGTGCCTATCGGCTGTCGGTTTCCAGCCCGCTTGGCGTCAATCCGGACCAACGCCTGCATGAAGATGCGCGCAAGCTGGCGGAATCGACGACGTCGCTCACCGTTGGTCTGGTGCAATCCACCATTCTGCTCGTCAGTTTCATCAGCGTGCTCTGGAAATTGTCCGGGGATTTCTCGTTGACACTGTTTGGCCATCAGATCGCCATTCCCGGCTATATGGTCTGGGCGGCGCTGATCTATGCCGGCGGTGCGGCGGTGGCCAGCAATCTGGTCGGAGCGACGCTGACCCGTCTCAATGCCACCCGCTATGCCCGCGAGGCCGAGCTTCGCGCTGCCTTGATGCGCAGCAACGAGCATCTGGAGCCGATTGCGCTCGCGCGCGGCGAGGATGTCGAGCGCGCCCAGATCCATGCCACCATCGACCGGGTGCTGGCGATCATTTCCAAGCTGGCGCTGGCGCTGACCAATCTGACCTGGGTGTCGGCAGCCTTCGGCTGGCTGGCGCTGATCGTGCCGGTGCTGATTGCTTCGCCAGCCTATTTCAGCGGCACGATGACCTTCGGCGGCCTTATGATGGCGGCCTCCGCCTTCACGCAGGTCTATACGGCGCTGCGCTGGTATGTCGATAATTTCGGGGCGATTGCCGATTGGAAGGCAACACTGCTGCGGGTGATGGTGCTGCGCGCCGCCCTGATCGAACCGGCGCTGACCGAGACGGTGGAAGGCCAGATCCGGGTTGAGGCCGGAAAGCCGGGCGAACTGGCTTTCGAGGATGTCTATATCCGCACCCCCGTCGAGGCGGAGGCCCATTGGGGCGGTTATCATCTGAAAGAGGACAATCCCACCATCCTTGCCGGCGAGCATGTGATGGTCAACGGCGATCCCGGCATCAACCGGCGACAGTTCTTCAACGCCATCGCCGGCCTCTGGCCCTATGGCGAAGGCCTGATCCGTCTGCCGCAGGAAGATCATATCCTGTTCGTGCCACAGTCCCCCTATATGCCGGAGGGGCGGTTGCGCGACCTCCTGGCCTATCCCGAGGATGCCTCCACCTATAGCGAGGAAGCGATGACGCTGGCGCTGAAAACGGTCAAGCTCAGCCGCCTTGTCGCTGCGCTGGACGAGCGGCAGCGTTGGGACCGGGTGCTGGACAAGGATGAGCAGATGGCGCTGGCTTTTGCCCATATCCTGTTGCGCAAGCCCCGTTGGGTGGTATTCAACGATGTGCTTGATGGTGTGGAGCCGGAAACGGCGACGATCCTGACCGGGGTGATGACGCAGTTAGAGGAGGCGACGCTGATCTATATCGGCCGCGCCCAGGGCTTTATCGATACGGTATCGCCGCGCATCCTGCATCTGGAGCGGATGGACGTGCCGGTGCCGGAATAGACCTGCTCGACGGCATAACTCGTTAAAGCGAGCTTCATCTCGTCCGATTTAAGGAATTATCCAGTAGACTCTCTGCCCGCAGAAGCTTACTGCATAATCTTTAAACCAGATATGGATTAAAAAAGCGAAATTGCGCGCCAAGCAGACTGTGACATTGCCCTTGGGGCCCTCTCCACAGGCGCTCGCAATATCAGAATTCATTGGGCCGTTTCCGCGTGCCACCGCATCATGCCAATAGCCGTTAACAATGGCAGTCGGTATTCCGTTGCGACTATCTCAAGCCTTTAAGGCACTTGAGATGGTCGTTTTTTTTTCAAGGCAGGGACGCGTGAGCGTCTTCGGGCCTTGGTATAACACACAAGAGACAGAGCATTTCCTTGAGCGTCCCTGGCGCTGGAAATGGTCCCACTAGAGGCTGGATATGATCGAATTGACACCCACACAGATCCGCGGATTGAAGCTTGCCAAGGAAGGCGATCTGTATCCCCAGCCGCTGAAGAAATGGACGCATCTGAACGCAGAAGTTACGTATTCCCGGACCGACCGTTTCAAGGAACGGCCGCAGAAGATCAAGTTTCTCACCACCACGACCGTGACGGAACTGACGGACCTGGGCCTGCTGGAACGGTGCAATACTGCGGAAGAAGCCGAGCAAGATTCCCGCCGGATCACCATGGCCGGCAAGATGTGGCTGCTCAAAACCAAATAATGGTTACTTCATCATTCTTTAAACCGGAATCGGTTTAAAGAGAAAATTATGCAGCCGCTATAAAGAGCGACTGCGAACCTTTGTGCGCCATATAGGGCGCATGGCGCTGTAGTGATGCCAATGCCTGGAGATGTCTTCGTGCCTCCAGGCATTGGGAATGCAAGGCTTCATCCCACACATGTAAAGCGCTAGAGCATCGGACCGAAAAGTGGGAACCGGTTTTCGGATAAATCCGATGCGTAAACAAAAACTTAGAGCATCGGTCCGATGCTCTAGACCGGACCTTTGCGCACGGTTCTATAGAGCGCTTGGGTTACCCCTCCAGTTCTTCGCGCAGCATTTCCAGTTCCAGCCATTCTTCTTCCATGCGGGCGATGGACTGACGTAGCACTTCCATTTCGGCGGCGAGCTTGTTGAAGGTGGCGGGGTCCTTCACGAACAGGTTGGGATCGGCCATTTTCGCCTCCCGCAGCGCGATCTCTTTCTCGGCCTTTTCCATTTCCTTCGGCAGGTTTTCCAGCGCGAATTTCTGCTTGAAGGACAATTTTCCTTTGTTCTTGGCTGTCGTATCGGCGCTTTTGCCGCCGCCCTCCTGCGTCTTGGCTTTTTCCACGCGCTTGCGCTCGTCTTCCACACCCCGGCGCTGCGCCAGCATGTCGGAATAGCCACCGGCATATTCGATCCAGCGGCCATCTGGGGCCTCCGGATTGGCGGGGGCGATGGTCGAGGTCACGGTGCGGTCGAGGAAATCACGGTCATGGCTGACGAGGATGACGGTGCCGGAATAGCCGGTAACGATTTCCTGAAGCAGGTCCAGGGTCTCGATGTCGAGGTCGTTGGTCGGCTCATCGAGGATCAGCAGGTTGGAGGGTTTCGCCATGATCCGGGCCAGCATCAGCCTGGCCCGCTCGCCGCCGGACAGATTGCGGATCGGAGTGCGGGCCTGTTCCGGCTGAAACAGAAATTCCTTCATATAGCCGGTGACATGTTTCTGCTCGCCATTGACCAGCAGGTTCTCGCCGCGTCCGTCGGTCAGGTAGTTGGCCAGCGTGTCATCAGGGTTCAGGTCCTCGCGCTTCTGATCGAGCGTGGCAATTTCCAGATTGGTGCCGAGCTTGATCGTGCCTTCGTCAGGCGAAAGTTGGCCGGTCAGCATTTTCAACAGCGTGGTTTTGCCAGCGCCATTCGGTCCGACCAGGCCGATACAGTCGCCGCGATGCACCCGGATTGAAAACGGCGCAATAATTGTCCGCTCGCCATAGGCCTTGGTGATCTTGTCGGCCTCGATCACCAGCTTGCCGCTTTCCTTGCCCTCGGTGGCGCTGGCAAGGATTGTTCCCTGCGGACCTTTATGGCCGCGATAGTCGGCGCGCAGGGTCTGGAGGTTGCCAAGCCGGCGCATATTGCGCTTGCGCCGTGCCGTTACGCCGTAGCGCAGCCAATGTTCTTCACGCTCGATCGCCTTGCCCAGCTTGTGCTGTTCGATCTCTTCTTCTTCCAGCACCTTGTCGCGCCATTCCTCGAAATGTCCAAAGCCGCGCGCCAGACGGCGCGACAGGCCGCGATCCAGCCAGACGGTGGCGGTCGAGCATTTCTCCAGGAAGCGCCTGTCATGGGAGATCAGCACCAGGGCGCTGCGGGTCTTGCGCAATTCCTCTTCCAACCATTCAATGGTCGGCAGGTCGAGATGGTTGGTCGGCTCGTCCAGCATCAGGATGTCGGGTTCCGGGGCAAGAACGCGGGCGAGGGCTGCGCGGCGCGCTTCACCGCCCGACAGGCTTTTTGGATCCTCCTGGCCGCTCAGACCCAGATGTTCCAGCAGATACGTGACCCGGTACGGGTCGTCGCCGGGGCCAAGCCCTGCCTCGGCATAGGCCTGCACGGTGGCGTGGCTGCCGAAATCCGGGGCCTGTTCGAGATAACGGATGGTGGCCGAGGGGTGGCGGAACACTTCGCCCGATTGGGCCTCGACCAGACCGGCAGCGATCTTCATCAGGGTGGACTTGCCCGAGCCGTTGCGGCCGACAAGGCAGATGCGGTCGCCCGGTTCGACTTGCAGGCCTGCGCCGTTGAGCAGCGGTGCGCCGCCGAAGGACAGGAAGATATTGTCAAGTTTCAGGATTGGCGGTGCCAAGGGTCACGCTCCGGTCATGTCATAAGGGCGGGCAAGAATCACGGCGTCGCCGCTGCCAAGCGACAGCGTTACCGGACCTTCGGCCACATTGGAAATGGTGCGGGACGATCCGAATGGTAGATCGAAACCCTGCAATGGATAGCGGGCGCCAGCAATGGTCAGCCCGGCCAGCGCGGAAAAGCCGAGAATGGAAAACAGCGAACCCTGTGGCAGATCCAGGGTGATGGTCTTGCCTGCGGCAAGCGGCCACGCCTCTTCCTCCCCGGATGTAAGATGCAGATCAAGCCCCTGGGTCGCCAGTGCCACTGCCAGCAGCAGATGCATCATCGCGTGGTCGGATCGTTCTCCCCCAAGCGCGCCAGCCAGCAGCAGAGAGGTCGCGCCGCGCTTGCGGGCTTCCTCAATGGCGATTTCACCATCCGTGAGGTTCTTGCGGGCCGGATAGGGCAGGCGCGGGATATCCAGAAACCGGTCTGCGGGCAGATCGTCGGAACTGTCGAAATCGCCCACCCATAGCTCGGGCGTCAGTCCCAGCGGTTCGGCATGGCGCATGCCGCCATCGGCGGCGATGGCGCGGGTTCCTGCAACAGTACCGAGCAGCCGGGGCGTGATGGCGAGGGGACCGCCGAGCAGAATGGTGAAGGTGCTTTCCGTCATGGCCATGCCATAACGCATCTGAGGCCAAATGCAAAAGGCGTTCCGTGATCAACGGAACGCCTGCGGCATTTTCCAGTCCGATTGCCCGAGGCACAGTAGGCTTGAGCCCAATGGCCTGAAACAAAGGATTCGAGACCTGCACGGATTTGCCCGGTCTCGATTTTATGGCCAAGGGCGATGTGCCCCTTGCCCTTCCGCCCTTACCCTTGGGCGCGTGGTGCAAAAACTTTTTTCTTCGGCGCAGGCAGAAGGCCCTCGCGCTGAAGCTTCTTGCGGGCCAGCTTGCGGGTGCGGCGCACGGCCTCGGCCTTTTCGCGGGTCTTCTTTTCCGACGGCTTTTCATAGGCCGAACGGGCCTTCATTTCACGAAACAGACCTTCGCGCTGCATTTTCTTCTTCAGCACGCGCAATGCCTGCTCAACATTGTTATCCCTGACGAGTACCTGCACTGTCTCTCCTTTGATGGTTGAGGATGATAATCTGGTTATTTCGAATTGACTGGCGCCAGCCAGGCAGCGCCCGGCTTTTGTGTTTTTGAGGCCGTGCCTGACCGTGGCGAACGGCTGACATCGATCTCGTCCTCGGCAATCGACCGATCGAACGTTTCGCTTTCGAAGCGAACCCGATACCGCCGAGCGCCCTGGGATTCCGGCAGGGTGGCAAGTACCTTGCACACGCCGACCGACCGCGAAAGCCTGACGGGACCGTCTTTCAGCACGACCATGTCGCCTGTCTTGTATAAATGCGCCGTCATGCCGGTCTCCTTGCAGGACTACTGCTCGCGGATCAAATGCCGAAACGAAAATGCGCCGGGAAACCGCTTTGGTTTCGCCGGGGCGAAAAGATGCGGACAACAGTGCGAACGGCGCGGTGCGGATTTTTGCAGCGCTGTGCGCCGATACCGGCGCTCACGTGCCGCTGCAAAACGGATAGTCCCTGCCCAATCCTGCCATCGAACCGCACCCGGTTCAGCGGCACAGACAAAAAACCGGAACGTCCGGCCTTGCAGTTCAGTCAGGCAGAGGAAAGTTTAACTCATGCCCATTCGGGGCCAAAACGCTTTCCTGCCGGAAAAGGTGACCCCATCCTGAATGGTCGAGCAGGATGTGGGGGCCAAAGTGGCAGATTTCAAACAAAATACAAGCTTTATTTGTGAAGAGATTGGCCTGCACTGGCTTGTCGCTGGCTGTGCCGCTGATTACTTTCACCGAAATTCACGATGAATTGGAGAGATCATGCCATTTGCCGGGCAATTCACCGGAAGCGCGGATTATATCGCCGACAAGGACCTGACGGTGGCCGTCAATGCGGCCATTGCGCTGGAACGGCCGCTGCTGGTCAAGGGGGAGCCAGGCACCGGCAAGACCGAGCTGGCCCGCCAGGTTGCCGCGGCTCTTGGTCTCGACATGATCGAATGGACGATCAAATCCACCACCAAGGCGCAGCAGGGTCTTTACGAATATGATGCCGTGTCGCGCCTGCGCGATAGCCAGCTGGGCGATCCGCGCGTCAGCGATATCGGCAATTATATAAGGCGTGGCAAGCTCTGGGAAGCCTTTGCCGCAGGCCGGAAAACCGTGCTGCTGATCGATGAGATCGACAAGGCCGATATCGAGTTTCCCAACGATCTGTTGCAGGAACTGGATCGGATGGAGTTTCACGTCTATGAGACCGGCGAGCGGGTGAAGGCGCAGGTGCGCCCGATCGTCATCATCACCTCCAACAATGAGAAAGAGCTGCCCGACGCTTTTCTGCGCCGTTGTTTCTTCCATTATATCCGCTTTCCAGATGCCGAGACGCTGGCGCGGATCGTCGAGGTTCACTATCCCGGCATCAAGCAGCGGCTGCTCGAGGCGGCCTTGACCCGGTTTTACGAGATCCGCGAAACGCCGGGCCTGAAAAAACGTCCGTCGACCTCCGAAGCTCTGGACTGGATCCGCCTGCTGGTGGCTGACGAGGTCGATCCCGCCGATTTGCGCAGCGATGCCGCCAATGCCCTGCCCAAACTGCACGGCGCGCTTTTGAAGAATGAGCAGGACGTGCATCTGTTCGAGCGGCTGGCCTTTATGGCCCGGCGTGACGGAGCGCGGGACGGACGCTGAACCTTGCTGCGGTGCAACTGATCTTTTCATTGATTCGTAACGGGTGAAGGCGTAAATAACCGTCTTATACGAAGATTCATTGAAAATGACTCTTCGTATTCCCTTTGAAAATATCTCAAGCCTTTGACGCATTTGAGATATTTTCAATTTTTCAAGTCGAGGATGCGTCAGCATGTCAGAGACTTGGTATTATCGTGGTGATTTGGCCGGCCGGCTTGCAGCCACGTAAAATAAGTCGCTAAAGGGCCGAGGCAAGTTATCCAAGACTTTCCGAGGCCGATGGCGATAGCAAAGCTGCCGTACCGTGCCGTGACAGGAAAGTTTAAAGCCGATGCCGATCAAGATTCCCGATACGCTCCCCGCCTTCGACGCCCTCGTTCATGAGGGTGTGCGGGTCATGACGGAAACCGCAGCGATCCGTCAGGATATTCGCCCGTTGCAGATCGCCCTGCTCAATCTTATGCCCAACAAGATCAAGACCGAGGTGCAGTTTGCCCGGCTGATCGGCGCATCGCCATTGCAGGTGGAGCTGACCCTGGTGCGGATCGGCGGGCATAAGGCCAAGAACACGCCCCAAGAGCATCTTCTGTCCTTCTACCAGACCTGGGAAGAGGTCAAGGATCGCAAGTTCGACGGACTGATCATTACCGGTGCGCCGGTGGAAACGCTGCCCTTTGAGGACGTCACCTATTGGAGCGAGATGCAGCAGATTCTCGACTGGACCGAAACCAATGTCCATACGACGATGAATGTCTGCTGGGGCGCGATGGCGGCGATCTATCACTTCCATAAGGTGCCGAAACACGGGCTGAAGGAAAAAGCCTTCGGCGTGTTCCGTCATCGCAATCTGGCGCCGTCGTCCATCTATCTCAATGGGTTCTCGGATGATTTCCAGGTGCCGGTGTCTCGTTGGACCGAGGTGCGCCGCGCCGATATCGAAAAAGTGCCGGACCTGAACATCCTGATGGAATCCGACGAAATGGGCGTCTGTCTGGTGCATGAGGACAGGGGAAACCGGCTCTACATGTTCAATCATGTCGAATATGATTCCACCTCGCTGGCGGATGAATATTTCCGCGACGTCAGTGCTGGCATCCCGATTCGCCTGCCGTATGATTATTTTCCCCACAACGATGATACACTGACGCCGCTCAACCGCTGGCGCAGCCACGCGCATCTGCTGTTTGGAAACTGGATCAACGAGATGTATCAGACCACCAGCTATGACTTGAACGATATCGGCAAGGGTCGCGGCAAATGACAGGCGATCTTCTGGTCCGTCCCTTGACTGTCGATGATGAGGCAGACTGGCGCCGCCTGTGGAGCGCCTATCTCGCTTTCTACAAAACGGAACTGCCGGAAGAGGTCTATGCGACCACCTTTGCCAGGCTGACGGGGCAGGGAGCTGGCGAATTTCGCGGCTTCCTGGCTGTGGCTGAGGGTAAAGCTGTGGGCCTCAGCCATTATGTTTTTCACCGGTCCTGCTGGTATATTGCCGATGTCTGCTATCTTCAGGATCTCTATGTCGATCCTGAGGTGCGTGGGCTGGGTATTGGTCAGGCGCTGATTGCAGCGGTCAACGCTGCGGCGGTGGAAGCTGGCGCGGGCAAGGTCTATTGGATGACCCAGGAGTTTAACAGCACGGCCCGGCGCCTCTATGATCAGGTGGCGGACAAGACCCCCTTCATCATCTATCAGCAACCGCTCTGAGCGCCGATGTTCCTGCCCTTCTTCCTCAAGCTCAAACAACAGAAAGTCCCGGTCTCCCTCGGGGAATATCTGGCCCTGCTGGAAGGCATGGGGCGCGGCCTTGTCGATTTCGACATTGAGGCTTTCTATTATCTGGCCCGCACCACGCTGATCAAGGATGAGCGGCATATCGATCGTTTCGATCTGGTCTTTGCCGAATGTTTCAAGGGTTTGGAAGCGACTGGTGGGCCGCAGGCGGGTGTGTCTGAGACCGCTCTGCCGGAAGAATGGCTGCGCAAGCTGACCGAAAAACACCTGTCCGAGGAAGACAAGAAGCTGATCGAGTCCATGGGTGGTTTCGACAGGCTGATGGAAACGCTGAAACAGCGGCTGGCCGAGCAGAAGGCGCGCCATCAGGGCGGCTCGAAATGGATCGGCACGGCGGGCACGTCGCCCTTCGGGGCCTATGGCTACAATCCGGAAGGGGTGAGGATCGGCCAGGACGGCTCGCGCCACCGGCGCGCCGTCAAGGTTTGGGACCAGCGGGAATTTCGCAATCTCGACGATTCCGTTGCGCTTGGGACCCGCAATATCAAAGTCGCCCTGCGCCGGTTGCGCCGGTTCGTGCGGCAAGGTGCCCCGGACGAATTTGATTTGGGTGGCACGATCCGTGCGACGGCAGAGCATGGCTATCTTGATATCAAGACCCAGGCGGAACGGCGCAATGCCGTCAAGCTGCTGATGTTCTTCGATATCGGCGGCTCCATGGACGATCACGTCAAAGGCGTGGAGGAGTTGTTTTCGGCGGCCCGGTCGGAATTTCGGCATATGGAGCATTTCTACTTCCACAATTGCCTTTATGAGCGGGTATGGAAAGACAACCGCCGTCGCCGGACCGATGTCATCCCAACGGAAGAGATTATCCGAACCTATGGGCCGGATTACCGGGTGATCTTCGTCGGCGATGCGGCGATGAGCCCCTATGAGATCACCATGATCGGCGGATCGGTGGAACATTGGAATGGCGAGCCCGGTGCCCTCTGGCTTTCACGCATCACGGAGCATTTTCGCAAATGTTTGTGGCTCAATCCGATGCAGCAGGAGCATTGGGCCTATACCCATTCCATCGGTTTGATTTCGCACCTCATGGGCGGGCGAATGCATCCCCTGACGCTTGGCGGGTTGGAAGATGCGGCACGCGAGCTGTCGCGCTAGTCCGACCTGCATCGTCTATGGTGCGTTGATGCCTGCCGTAACGCTTTATGGTTGCTGGATATTTTATCTGTAAACGATTTCGGTTTGAGGAATTATGCAATAAACCTATGTGACACAGCAGAAACGATGACGCGCCCGCCTATGGCAGGCACCGTCGATGCAAGGGTGAGGAAGCATATGCAGCGTCTGGAATTTGGCACGACCACCAAGGGTGAAACGGTAGAGCAGGTCACGCTGCATGGCGGTGGCCTGAAGGCCAAGGTGCTGACCTGGGGAGCGGTGATCCAGGATCTCCGGATGGAAGGCCATGTGGCACCGCTGGTGCTGGGTTTCGAGCATTTCGAAGACTATGCCATCCACTCTCCCTATTTCGGGGCGACACCCGGGCGGTTGGCCAATCGTATTGCAAACGGACGTTTCACCCTTGACGGTGAAGACTATCAGTTGGAATGCAACGAGCGCGGCCTCACCCATCTGCATGGTGGCAGCGACGGCATCGGCAGGCGCAATTGGACGATTGCCGATCTTGACCGTGACCGGGTGGTGCTTGAGATCACCGATCCGGCGGGCCGGGCGGGCTATCCCGGCAATGCCCACATCCGGGCGACCTATCATCTCCAGGATGACGGTGTGTTGTCGGTGGTCTATGAGACGACCACGGACGCGCCGACACTCGCCAATCTCTGCCAGCATTCCTATTTCAACCTGGATGATTCGCCTGACATGCTGGATCATGAGTTGATGATTGCCGCCGACCACTATCTGCCTGTCGATGAGCGTCTGATTCCGACCGGAGAGCAGCGCCCGGTAATCGGCACGCCGTTTGATTTCCGGCAGATGGGCGTCATGCGTCGCACAGAAGACGGCGTTCAGGTGCCCTTTGACAACAATTTCTGTCTGTCGCAGACACGGGTGGCCAAGCGCAGCGTCGCCATGGCGCGCAGCCTGAAATCCGGCGTTTCCATGGAAGTGCGCACCACCGAACCCGGCGTTCAATTCTACGCGGGGGTCTACCTCAATATACCGGTTTCCGGTCTTGAGGGCCGTCGCTACGGTGCTTATGCCGGTTTTTGTCTGGAAACCCAGATCTGGCCGGATGCCATCAATCAGGCCGGTTTCTCAAGTGCTGTCCTGCGGCCCGGTGAAACCCTACGTCAGGAAACCGACTACGTGTTTTCAGTGAGTTGATCCTCTTCTGAGCGCATTTACCCAAGGTTGTGATTGGAACAATCAAGGCGTAATCATGTTTATATCACCCGTCCCCCGCAGCAGCTGGCGGGGAGGGGACGGTTGTGGGAGGACATGACTTGGTTTCTGAAAAAGCACTGATTTCAAAAATCACCTGGCGGCTGATGCCGTTTCTGGGGCTTCTCTACCTGATTGCCTATATCGATCGGCAGAATGTCAGTTACGCTAAATTGCAGATGGTCGATGCGCTGGGCTTGAGCGAATATGCCTATGGGCTTGGGGCGTCGCTGTTCTTTATTGGCTATTTTCTATTTGAAGTGCCGAGCAATCTCTTTCTCGAACGGTTCGGCGCCAGCCGCTGGTTTGCCCGCATCCTGGTATCCTGGGGCGCGGTGACGATTGCGCTTGCATATACCCAGAACGCGACGATGTTCTACATTCTGCGCTTCCTGCTGGGTGTCTGCGAGGCGGGCTTCTTTCCGGGCGTGCTCTATCTGCTGACCCTGTGGTTTCCAAGGGATTATCGAGGCCGGATGGTCGGGCTGTTCATGATTTTCAGCGCCCTTGCCAATGCCATCGGGGCGCCCTTGGGCGGCGTATTGCTCGATCTCGACGGTTTCCTCGGCTATCAGGGCTGGGAATGGGTGTTTCTGGCCACCGGTATTCCCGCGGTTCTGGCCGGTATCGTCACCTGGTTCCATCTTGCCGATACGCCTGCCAAGGCGAATTTTCTGACGGATGCTGAAAAAGCCTGGCTTCAGGCACGGCTGGATGCTGAAAATACCGGAATGGACAGCAATGCCGACAATGGCTTCAAGGCGCTGATCAATCCGCGCGTGCTGCTGATGTCGCTCTGCTATGTCGGCTTTCCGCTGGCCGCCTATGGTTTGAGCTATTGGCTGCCGACTATTGTCAAGGGGTTTGGCGTGTCCAATACGGTGAATGGCCTGATCAACATCATACCCTGGGTTGCGGTTGCCATTGCCCTCTATGTCGTGCCGTCTGCGGCTGACCGGACGGAAAACAAGACGCCCTATATTGTCATCCCGGCCTTTGTGGGTGCCGTCAGTCTTGTGATGTCGGCTATACTGACAGATCAGGTGATGCAATTTGCGTTTCTGTGCCTTGCCGCCGCCGGGATTTTCGCGGGTCAGCCGGTGTTTTGGAGCCTTCCATCGCGCTTCCTGAAAGGGGCCGGTGCCGCAGCCGGTCTGGCAGCCATCAACTCGGTCGGCAATCTCGGCGGGTTTGTTGCCCAGAATGTCGTGCCCTTGATCCGCGACCAAACGGGCAGCACGATTGCTCCGATGTTCTTCCTGGCGGCCTGCCTCGCCATTGCTGGCGTGCTGGTCATCATCATTGGCAGGGTAATGGGACATAAGCCGATACGGGCGACCTGACGCACTTCGCATTCCGGTGTCGCCATTCGGATCGCGTTTGGCGATGCCGCTTTTGCTAAAGGCAAGTTTTGATAGCTTATCAGGGAAGGGTTTTAGCGTCGTCAGTTGTAACGCCCAAACCGCTCGTTCAGATACGGAAAAGCGCAATCTCCCCTTCGGGAAATCATACGCTTGAATTTATCTTTGGAAAATTGGAGCGGGCGAAGGGATTCGAACCCTCGACCCCAACCTTGGCAAGGTTGTGCTCTACCCCTGAGCTACACCCGCTCATTGTCCATCGGTCCGGGGTAGTAAGCTGAACCGTGGGTCGCTGTGTTGCGGCGACGGGCGGTATATGGCCCAACTGCTTTTCGATTGCAACAGGGAAATGACGGCGTCTCCAAGATTTTTTCCAATCGGGGCCTAAGTTATTCTATGGCAATGAAAATTTTCAACGTTTGGTGAGGGCTGGAAATAAGGGCTGTTCACGACCTGTTTGAATAGACGATTGGCGCATAAAACAGTTGAAGGAGATCGCTTGATATCGTTTAACCGCGGGGTGTCGCCAAGACTATCTTCTGAAGCAGGACCATCATGACAGAGATTATGCCGAAATCGCCCGCAGACCTGTTTGCATTTCTCGACAGCCTCGGCATCGAGCACCGGACAGTGTCACATCCGCCGGTCTTTACCGTGGCCGAATCGGTGTCCCTACGCGATGAGATCCCTGGCGGCCATACCAAGAACCTGTTCGTCAAGGACAAGAAGGATCAGTTCTTCCTGCTGGTGGTCGAGGAAAACGCTATTGTCGATCTGAAGACCGTCCATACGCTGATCGGTGCGGCCAGCAAGGTGTCCTTTGGCAAGCCGGAAAAGCTGATGGAGTATCTGGGTGTCGTCCCCGGCTCGGTGACGGCGTTCGGCGCAATAAACGACACGGGCAACAAGGTGACATTCGTTCTGGATGCAGACCTGATGCAGCATGAGATCATCAATTGCCATCCGCTGTCGAATGACGCTACAACCTCGATTGGCCGCGACGACCTCCTGCGCTTTCTGATGGCGACTGGACATGAGGCAAACGTCTTGAAAGTCACGGCCTGAGGCACGATTTAAACGCTTACACGGTTCATTGAAATTCAAGGAACCCTGCAAAGATCATGTGGCCGGGACAAGGGCTGCGACATGGTTCCCGATCTCTGTTGCGGTATGAAACGGAATCTGCGGACGGTGGAAATAAAACGGCACCTGGAATGCGTTTCAAACGCCCGGGCTGTCAGGAACAGGCGGGAGATGGTGATGAGTAATTCTGGTAATCCATACGGCGGCTCCTATGGCGGGCAGATGACGGCGAATGCGCAATTCGGCACGGCGCCTGCTGCGGCAGCACCGGCTTCTGCAGGAGCGGCGCCCGCTGGTGGTCTGATCAAGGATACGACCACCCAGGGCTTTGCCAAGGATGTGCTGGAAGAATCCCGCCGCCAGCCGGTCCTGGTGGATTTCTGGGCGCCCTGGTGTGGCCCTTGCCGCCAGTTGACGCCGATCATCGAAAAGGCGGTCAATGAAGCCAGGGGCAAGGTCAAGCTGGTCAAGATGAATATCGACGACCATCCGGCCATTGCCGGTCAGCTTGGTATCCAGTCCATTCCTGCCGTCGTCGCCTTTGTCGATGGCCGTCCTGCCGATGGCTTCATGGGAGCGCTGCCGGAAAGCCAGGTCAAGCAGTTCATCGATAAGCTGGGTGGCCCGGACGGCGGTGCCGATCAGGCGGCGGAAATCGAAGCGGTGCTGGAAGAGGCCAAGGGGCTTTACGATGGCGGCGATTTCGACGGCGCGGCCCAGCTCTATGCGGCGGTCATGCAGGCCGATCCGGAAAATGCCAAGGCGGTTGCCGGCATTGCCGAATGCATGCTTGCCCTCAATCAGCATGAACGGGTGCGCCAGATTGTCGATGGCCTGCCCGAAGAACTGGCGAAAGCTGCGGAAATCCAGGCCGTGGCCAAAAAGCTGGAGCAAATCGAAGAGGCTCGCAAGCTGGGCGATCCGGTGGCGCTGGAGCAGCAGCTGTCGCTTAACCCTGACGATCACGAGGCACGGCTGAAGCTTGCCAAGATCCGCAATGTCGAGGGCAGGCGCGAAGACGCGGCTGATCATCTGCTGTTGATCATGAAAAAAGACCGGACCTTCGATGACGATGGCGCCCGCCGCCAACTGGTTGAATTTTTCGAGGTCTGGGGCCCGAAGGACCCGGCCACCATTCAGGCTCGGCGCAAGCTGTCTTCGATCTTGTTTTCGTAACGGGTTTGAAGGCAGAAAACAGGATGAGCCCTGGTCAAGGGCTGATCCCTACCTTCAGACGGGTGGAAGTTGTGTTCTGTGGCAGGCGCACCTTGAGATTTGCCGGGCGCATGCCACATTATAATGAATTAAAGAGCGGCTGGGCATTGGCTCGGTGCTCTTTCAGGAGGGTGGAATGCAGGTCGGCAATGCGCGATATCTGACGGCGGCTGATTTTCCGGAAACATTGCCGGTTTTTCCGCTGGCAGGAGCTCTTCTGCTGCCCGGTGGGCAATTGCCACTGAACATATTCGAGCCGCGCTATCTGGAAATGTTCGATGCCGCATTGCGCAGCAATCGGCTGATCGGCATGATTCAGCCGGCATTGACCGAGCCCTATGAGATTGCCACCGGTATTCCGGCCCTGTGCAGCATGGGATGCATCGGACGGATCACCTCTTTCGCCGAGACGGGCGATGGCCGCTATATTCTGTCATTGGGTGGAATCTGCCGTTTCCGGCTGAGTGAAGAGCTGAAAACCACCCATCCATTCCGCACGGTGCGAATTTCGCCGTTCATGGCCGATCTGGCGGCTGAAGGCCAGGAAAACAGCGTGGATCGGGAGCGGTTGCTCGCGGTGTTCCGAGCCTATCTCGATGCCAACAAACTGGAGGCGGATTGGGACAGCGTCCAGCGCGCCAGCAACCTGACCCTGGTCAATTCCTTGTCGATGATGTCGCCTTTCACACCTGCTGAAAAACAGGCCTTGCTGGAAGCAACCGATCTGCATAGCCGCACGGAAACCCTGATTGCCATTACCGAAATTTATCTGGCACGCGGTTTTGGCGACGTGGAGCCGGTTTTACAGTAACGGTGAATGGACAGACAATGAGGGAGCGAAGCCATGGACCAGCGGATGAACGGTGTCGATCCGAAAATGCTGGAATTGTTGGTCTGCCCGCTGACCAATGGCCGCTTGACCCTTAACCGGGAAAACAACGAGCTGGTCTCGGAAAAGGCAAGGCTTGCCTATCCCATCCGCGATGGCATTCCGATCATGCTGGTATCGGAAGCCCGCAAGATCGAAGACTGAAGGCGCTGTCTGGAGGCCGTTGGCCTCGCCAGTCACCTGTCACAGTCTGTGTCAGATCGCCTGACCGGTCAGAAGTTTCGGACCGCCCTTCACCGCTGTTCCTGCGGCCTCCGAAATAAAATAGCTTTTCAGTTTCGGCAGCCGTTCCACCAGACCCAGCCCGAAATCCCGGGCGATTCTTACCGGCGTAATATCGTTGGAAAACAGCCGGTTCAGCACGTCGGTGGTCACGCCCATGCGGAATGTGTCGAAGCGACGCCAGGTCTGGTAGCGTTCCAGAACCGTGAGGTCGCCGATATCGAGGCCGAGGCGATCGGCATCGACGATTGTTTCCGCCAGCGCCGCCACATCCTTGAAGCCAAGATTGAGGCCCTGGCCGGAAATCGGATGAATACCATGGGCGGCATCCCCTGCGAGCGCCAGCCGTGGCCCGATGAAAGAGCGGGCAAGCGTCAGTCCCAGCGGAAAAGCACGCCGGTCGCCGGTGGCACGGATAGCGCCGAGTTTGTGGCCGAAACGGCGCTCCAGTTCGGTTTCGAACATCAGGTCGTCCTCGGCCACCAGCCGGTCCGCATCCTCGCTGCGCTCGGTCCAGACCAGCGACGAGCGATTGCCGGTCAAGGGCAGGATGGCAAAGGGGCCAGCGGGCAGGAAATGCTCCTCTGCCACCCCTCCATGCGGGCGCTCATGTTCGACCGTGGTGACAATCCCGGACTGGCCATAGGCCCAGGTGACGGTCTTGATCCCCGCCATGTCCCTGATGCGCGAGCGCACGCCGTCACAGGCGACAACCAAGCGGCAGTCAAGGGTTGTGCCGTCGGAAAGCGCGACTTCGGCCTTATGGCCGTTCACGGAAAAGCCTGCGGCTTTCACGCCATGGCGAATGGAAATTCCCGCCTCACCGGCAGCATCGAGAAGCGCCCCGACCATGGCGACATTGGGCACCATATAGGCGAAGGGCTTGCCCTCCTCGACTTCGCCGTCAAAGGTCAGGTAGACGGGCCGAACCGGATCGCTGGTGCGCGAATCGGTGACGATCATCCGGTTGATCGGCTGAGACTGCGGTTCGATCGTGCTCCAGACGCCGAAAACCTCAAGCATTTTGGTGGCTGCCGCAATCACCGCCGAGGCCCGAGGGTCCTTGCGCCACTGGCCTTCGGGGGCTGCTTCGATTACCGTCACGTCCAGATGCGGCGCGGCGCGCTTGACGGCGAGCGCCGCCGAGAGACCGACATATCCGCCTCCGACTACAACCAGATCCGCCATCATCTACTCCCTTACAGCTTGTATCGTGCTTCTGGTCTTATATAGATCACTTGGACCCGACTTCCTACCGCCGGAGCTTTTCCAAAATGCCGCAGACAGAAAATTCCGCCACACCGATGGAAAAACTGATCGAAACGCTGAACCTGGAGGCATTGGAAGTCAATTTGTTCCGAGGCACCAGCCCGCAGGTCGGGTGGCAAAGGGTATTCGGCGGCCAGGTCATCGCCCAGGCCTTGATGGCAGCGCAGCGCTGTGTCGATAGCGAGCGTTACGTTCACTCCCTGCATGCCTATTTCCTGCGTCCCGGCGATCCGGCGGTGCCAATTCTTTATCAGGTCGAGCGGACCCGTGACGGCGCCAGCTTTTCGACCCGCCGGGTCGTTGCCATCCAGCACGGCCAGATGATATTTTCGATGTCGGCCTCTTTCCAGCAGGACGAAGACGGCTATTCCCACCAGCTCGTCATGCCCAATGTGACGCCGCCGGAAGGGTTGATGGGCGAGCGGGAATTTCGCGAAATGTTTCTGTCGCAAGCGCCTGCCCATATCAGGGCCTATTGGGCAAGGGAACGGCCGGTGGAATTTCGCCCCACCTCCTTCCTGCATTATCTGACAAAGGACAAGCTGGAACCAAAGGCCGATATCTGGGTGCGCATGACCGGTGCGGTGCCGGACGACCGCCGTTTGCAGGCAGCCGTGCTGGCCTATCTCTCCGACATGACGCTCCTGGATGTCGCGCTCTATGCCCACGGCGCTTCGGTTTTCGACCAGCGCATCCAGGCCGCCAGCCTTGACCATGCGATGTGGTTTCACCAGCCCGACAAGCTCGATGACTGGCTGCTCTATTCCCAGGACAGCCCCAGCGCGTCGGGTGGCCGGGGAATGACCAGAGGCTCAATTTATACGCGGACAGGCCAGCTGGTTGTTTCCGTTGCCCAGGAAGGCTTGATTCGGAAAAAGGCAAATGATTAAATTTTGTGCGATTTTTTGAATTTGCACAAAAAAAACCATATTTTCGCCCATTCCGGTGCCTTTTTTTTGGCGCTCTCCATTATGATCCTTGTATTTCAATAGCTTAGACGCCGCCTGAAACTTGGCACACGGTTTGAATGTAGGATGATAGTCGCTGCCCCCTGTCGTAGGTCGGCGTCGAGGAGAGACGGCGTTTTTCGCCGAGGATAAACCAGAGGATGGGAAACCAGATGAAGATTGTGATGGCCATTATCAAGCCGTTCAAGCTGGATGAAGTGCGCGAAGCACTGACGGCTGTCGGTATCCAAGGCCTGACCGTCACGGAGGTCAAGGGATATGGACGGCAGAAGGGGCACACGGAAATCTATCGCGGCACGGAATATGCCGTGAGCTTCCTGCCCAAGCTGAAGATCGAGGTCGCTGTGGCGACGGATGTTGCCGAAAAGGCTGTGGAAGCGATCGCCTCTGCCGCCAAGACCGGTCAGATCGGCGATGGAAAGATTTTCGTCTACGGGATCGATCAGGCGGTGCGTATCCGCACCGGTGAAACCAATACCGAAGCCTTGTAAGACCGGCCGTCAAGGGGAGTTCATATACATGTCGTTTTCCACATTCAAATCTCAAGCCTTGCGCCTCGGGGCCGCATCGGTAGCCTTGATGGCGCCAGCGATCGCCTTTGCACAGGATGCAGCGCCAGCCGTTGCGGCGGCAGCTGCTCCGGTTCCCGATAAGGGCGATACCGCCTTCATGTTCCTGTCCACCATCCTGGTTCTGTTCATGGCGGTTCCCGGTCTCGGCCTGTTCTACGGCGGCCTGGTGCGCGCCAAGAACATGCTGTCCGTGCTGATGCAATGCACCGTCATTGCCGCCATGGTGATGATCGTCTGGGTCATCTATGGCTATTCCTTCGCCTTCGGCGGCGGCGAAAGCCCGTTCTTCGGTGGCTTTGCCAAGATGTTCCTGGCTGGCGTCGACACCACGACAACGGCTGCCACCTTCAGCAAGGGCGTTGTCATTCCTGAATACATCTTCATGCTGTTCCAGATGACCTTCGCGGCCATCACGCCTGCCCTGATCATCGGTGCCTTCGCGGAACGCATCAAGTTCTCGGCTGCGATCCTGTTCTGCCTGCTTTGGGTTACCTTCGTCTATTTCCCGGTCGCCCATATGGTCTGGGATGCCAAGGGCTACCTTTTCGGCCTCGGCGCACTTGATTTTGCCGGCGGCACGGTCGTTCACATCAATGCCGGTGTTGCCGGTCTTGTTGGTGCGATCCTGGTCGGCAAGCGCACGGGCTATGGCAAGGACATGATGGCCCCGCATTCCATGACGCTCACCTATGTCGGTGCCGCCATGCTCTGGGTCGGCTGGTTCGGCTTCAACGCCGGTTCCAACCTCGAAGCCTCCGGTGGCGCGATGCTGGCAACTGTCAACACCTTCATTGCCACGGCTGCGGCTATCCTGTCCTGGTGCGTGGTTGAATCCTTCACCCGCGGCAAGGCCTCGATGCTGGGCGCTGCCTCCGGCATGATTGCGGGCCTCGTTGCCATCACGCCCGCCGCCGGTATCGTCGGCCCGATGGGCGCCATCGTCATGGGCGTGATCGTTTCGCCGCTCTGCTACTTCTTCGTCTCTGTCGTGAAGAACAAGTTCGGCTATGACGATACGGCTGACGTGTTCGGCGTCCACGGCATTGGCGGCATGTTCGGCGCTATTGCCACCGGCATTTTCGCCAGCGCCTCCCTGGGTGGCGTCGGCTATGCCGGCGAACAGACGATGGGCGGCCAGGTCATGGTACAGCTTCAGGCCGTGGTCATCACCGTCCTGTGGACCGGTATCGGCTCTGCGATCCTCTACAAGATCGTCGATGTCATCGTTGGTCTGCGTGTGCCGGTTGAAGCCGAGCGCGAAGGTCTCGACCTCGCCTCGCACGGTGAAGCTGCTTATCACTCCTGATCCCTGTTGCTCCCCTTTCGGGGGGCCGATCAAGGTGCTTCGTTACCAGAAAACCAGCCCGGGCCTCGTGCCCGGGTTTTTTGATTCTGGAAAATCGCGCTCTATATACGCTCATAGCGAAAGACTGGTTGCGCCACGATGGCAAGGCGGGCTTTCGACCGGACGGGCTATCCATGGTTAAAGGAGCGTTAACCCGTATTCTGGTAATCTCATGTTTCGCAAGCCGGTTCGGGTCCTGCCCGGCGCATCCGGTTTCCAAGTTTTGTTGAAATTGCACTGGCAGGCGAACACCTATGAGCAGAAGCACGCTGGCAATATTGGAAGAGCGGTCGCCTCGGATGATCGTGATGGGTTTCATCATGCGGCAATGCCTGGCTCTGCTTGGCTTTGCCCTGTTCCTTGGGCTGGTGGCGGCTATTGCCGCGCTGGCCACCTGGAATGTTGCTGATCCCAGCTTTTCCTATGCGACCAGTAGGGCGCCCACCAATATTCTCGGTTATCCCGGCGCCGTGTTCGCTGATCTTTCCATGCAGTTTTTCGGGCTTGCCTCGGTTGCGGCGCTGTTGCCTGTGCTGGCCTGGTCGCTTTCGCTGATTTCGGGCCGCAAGATTACCCGCCTGCCACGCCGGCTTGCCGCCTGGGGCACCGGGGCGGTCGCGGGCGCTGCCGTGTTCGGCTGTTTTCCGCCGCCCGGCACCTGGCCCATTCCCAACGGGATCGGTGGCGTGATCGGCGATATGATCCTGCGCTTTCCTGCACTGTTTGTCGGAGCCTATCCGACCGGAACCTTTGCCATGGTGCTGGGCGTGATCTTCATCGCCCCGATGCTGTGGCTGATGTTGTTTGCCGCTGGTATCATCGGCAATGAAGAGGATGATTTCGAAGCGGAAATTATGGCTGCCCGCGCAAGCTCACAGGCAGGGTCGCGCAAGAGCAAGGCCGTGCCTATCGTCGATGAAGATGAAGACGATGATGACCGTACCGGGCCTTTCGCGCTGGCTGCCGGTGCGCTCGCCCATGTCTGGTATACCGGTCAGGCCCGGATGCGGCGTCTCGCCGGTCTGAAGCCACAAAGGCGCGAGCGGTCTAATTTCGACCAGCCCTATGATTTCAACGATGATGAGGTTATGCCGGTTCAGGCTGGACGCCCGGACCACCGCGCCGATCCGTCTTTTGGGCCGGGTGAGCGGAGTGCGGGCCGCCGCCGTATCGCGCCGCCGCCGGTATCGCCGGACGATGCGCATGACGAGCCACCCTTTGACCTGCGCACCCGTGGTCGCTCGGCTGATGACATCCTATTCGACGATGAAGACGAAGACCGCGCTGCAAAGCCTTCTGCCCGCCGCACGGCGGCTCCTGCTGAGCGTCCGCGCCCGGCTCCGGTCGCTGGCCCAAGGGGTGCGCGTGGCTTCCAATTGCCATCGGTTCAGCTTCTGGCCGAACCGCGTGCGGTTGCCAAGGATGCCAGCCTGTCGGCTGACCAGCTTGAACACAATGCCCGGACGCTGGAAGGTGTGCTGGAGGATTTCGGCGTCAAGGGTGACATTATCGAAGTGCGTCCCGGCCCGGTTGTCACGCTTTATGAGCTGGAGCCAGCGCCAGGCATCAAATCATCCCGCGTTATCGGTCTTGCCGATGATATTGCCCGCTCGATGAGCGCTATTGCCGCCCGTGTCGCCGTCGTGCCTGGCCGCAATGCGATTGGCATCGAATTGCCGAACAGAACCCGCGAAACCGTCTATCTGCGGGAAATGATCGGTAGCCGCGACTTCAATGGCTCGACCGCCAAGCTGCCGATGGCGCTGGGCAAGACTATTGGCGGTGAACCTGTGATTGCCGACCTCGCCAAGATGCCGCATCTGCTGGTGGCCGGTACGACCGGGTCGGGCAAGTCGGTGGCGATCAACACCATGATCCTGTCGCTGGTCTATCGTTTGCCGCCGGAAAAATGCCGGTTGATCATGATCGATCCGAAAATGCTGGAATTGTCGATTTATGACGGCATTCCGCATCTGCTCTCGCCTGTCGTTACCGATCCGAAAAAGGCCGTCGTCGCCTTGAAATGGACGGTGCGTGAGATGGAAGAGCGCTACAAGAAGATGTCAAAGATCGGCGTTCGCAATATCGACGGCTTTAATAGCCGCGTCGAGCAGGCCATTGAAAAGGGCGAAGTGCTGACCCGCACCGTGCAGACCGGCTTTGACCGGCAGACCGGCGAGGCCATGTACGAGACCGAGACCTTCGATTTGCAGCCCATGCCCTATATCGTTGTCATCATCGACGAGATGGCCGACCTTATGATGGTGGCGGGCAAGGATATCGAAGGCGCGGTGCAGCGCCTGGCGCAGATGGCGCGTGCGGCGGGCATCCACGTGATCATGGCGACGCAGCGTCCGTCCGTGGACGTGATCACCGGCACGATCAAGGCAAACTTCCCGACCCGGATTTCCTTCCAGGTCACTTCGAAGATCGACAGCCGCACCATTCTGGGCGAGCAGGGCGCCGAACAGCTGCTGGGCATGGGCGATATGCTCTACATGGCTGGCGGAGGACGCATCCAGCGTGTTCACGGACCTTTCGTCTCGGATAATGAGGTGGAAGACATCGTTGCCTATCTGAAAACCCAGGGCGCACCGGATTATCTGGAAGCAGTCACCATTGATGAAGACGACGATGAAGGTGGCGGACCGGCAGGGACCGGCAATCTGGCCGAATCGGATGATCCTTACGACCAGGCCGTCGCCGTCGTGCTTCGGGATGGGAAAGCCTCGACCTCCTATGTTCAACGTCGGCTGGGCATCGGCTATAATCGCGCCGCATCGCTGATCGAACGCATGGAGCAGGAAGGCATTATCGGCCCGGCCAACCACGCGGGCAAACGCGAAATCCTCGTTCCGACGGAAGCTGACATCGAGCGGTGATGGCGACAGGCTGGCGTGGAACGTCCGGGCGTCGAAAGACGTTTCGGCGTTCACGATCCGGTGTGTGTCACCATGGCGCCCGGTTTGCGCTGTAGGGAACAAGGGCAAAAGGAGAAAAGAATGCAGAAGAAGACGTTTGCCCCGGCAGGCATGGCAGGGATGATTGGCCGCCGGGGATTTATTGGCCTGGCGGCTGCGGGCATCGCTGTTGTGGCCACAGGCGCCACAGTGTCACCCGCATATGCTCAGGCCCAGGCCAGCGCCGCCCAGAGGATTGCCGATCATTTTGCCTCGGTGAAAACCATGATGGGTGAGTTCGTGCAGTTTGGCCCACGCGGTGAACAAACAGCCGGAAAATTCTATATCGAACGGCCCGGCAAGCTGCGTTTCAACTATGAGCAGCCGTCGCCGATGCGGGTGATTTCCGATGGCCGCAATGTCGCGATCGGCAACCTGAAAATGAAGACCTGGGATGTCTATCCGCTGTCGAAAACGCCACTAAGCCTGCTTCTGTCCGACCGCATCGATCTCGGCCATCAGATGGTGCGGCAGGTCAAGGAAGAGCAGGACCTGACCACCATCGTGCTGGGCGATAAGTCGATCTTTGGCGACCAGACGATCACCTTGATGTTCGATCCGAAGACCTTCGAGCTGCGGCAATGGACGGTGACCGATGCCCAGGGCAAGGACACGTCGGTGATGATCTTCAACGTCCAGCAGGGCGTTAATTTCGATGAAAAAGTCTTTGAAGTTCCCTATGACGATATCCGCAATCGCGGCTGAGCGACGGTTGATCGACCTCTACCCGATCGAGGCTCGAAATCTGGAGATTTCGGGCCTTTTCACTGTCAAAATTCTACGAGTTTGCATAAAGGGATGAGCAATGCCGGATCTGTTCGGCGCTGAAGGATCTCGACATGACTTTTTCCCTGACCACCTGGAATATCAATTCGGTGCGGCTGCGCATGCCGATTGTTGAGCATTTTCTCAAACTGCGCCAGCCGGATATTCTCTGCCTTCAGGAAATCAAGTGCCAGAACCATGAGTTTCCGTTGGAGGCGTTTCAGGCGCTGGGCTATCCCTATGCCATTCTGCATGGCCAGAAGGGCTATCATGGCGTTGCCACCGTTTCGAAATTTCCGTTGACCGAAGATCACCGGCAGGATTTCTGCGGCGTCGGTGACAGCCGCCATATTTCGGCGATTTTCGAGTGGAACGGGCGGCGTATTCGCCTGCATAATTTCTATGTTCCTGCCGGAGGTGATGAGCCCAACCGGGACATCAATCCAAAATTCGGCCACAAGCTGGATTTCGTCGAGGAAATGAAGGTGCTGTCGGCCAGTGCCGAGCCGAATACCTCCGCTATCCTGGTCGGCGACCTGAATATCGCGCCGCTGGAGCATGATGTCTGGTCGCACAAGCAGCTGCTAAAGATCGTGTCCCATACGCCGGTGGAAACCGCAGGCCTGCTTGACGTGATCGACCGGGGTGGCTGGGTAGACCTGATGCGGGAACTGGTCGATCCATCGCAAAAACTCTATACGTGGTGGAGCTACCGGGCCAAGGATTGGGACGCCGCCGACAAGGGCCGCCGCCTCGACCATATCTGGTCATCGCCGGATCTGTTACCGTCGCTTAAAACCATCGAGATCTTGCGCGAAGCGCGTGGCTGGGAAAAGCCGTCCGACCACGTGCCGGTGACAGCGCAGTTCGCGCTTTGATATCCACAGCACGTCAAGGGAGGGGCAGATGGATCAGGACCGGCTCAATCATCTGCCCGCCCGCAAGCAGCGCGAGCTGGAGCGGGTGGTCCGCATTCTCTTCGATGAATTCGAAGCCGCGCAAAAGGGCAGGCTGTCCGATAAAAACAAGGGCGGCCGTATCCTCAAGCTGATCCTGTTCGGTTCCTATGCGCGTGGCGATTGGGTCGAGGACCATGCCAGCGGCTATTATTCGGATTATGATCTGCTGGTGGTGGTCAATACCGAGGTTTTTGCCGACGAGGATGAGTTCTGGCGCGGCGCGCAGGACTATCTGATCCGGGAGGAAATCGCCACCAAGCGCTTGAAAACCCCTGTCAATTTTATCGTTCACTCCCTTGAGGATCTGAACAATCGACTGGCTCGTGGTCTGCCTTTCTTCATTGATATCGCCCGTGACGGCATCCCGCTTTATGAAGCGCCGGGCTTTCCGCTCACCACGGCCAAACCGCTGGCTCCAGAGGAGAGGCAGGCGCAGGCGAAGACTTATTTTGAGGATTGGTTTTCGAGTGCCGAGGCCTTTCAGGCCGCAGCCGGATTTTTGATTGAGCGTGGTAATTTTAATGAAGCCGCCTTCCAGCTTCATCAAACGGTTGAACGGCTTTACCACTGCGTTCTGTTGGTGAGGACACTTTATAGCCCTCAGTTGCACAATTTAAGAAAATTACGGCCTCTGGCCGAAAGTTTTGATACTCGTCTGGTCGATGCGTGGCCGAGGAAAAACCGCCTTGCCCGCCGTTGTTTCGATCGCCTGCACCGCGCCTATGTCGAGGCTCGGTACTCGTCGAAATATGAGATTACCGCCGAGGAATTGGCTTGGCTGGTAGAGCATATCAAACAGTTGCAGGGTGCTGTCGAACTGGTCTGCAAGGAGTGGTTGGAGAACCACGGTCTATAGCAGTGTCAGTAAACCGCTGTGATTGATTGGCGACGGTACATGATATTGTCGTTTCGATATGCCGTTTACCCCCCTCTGCCTTGCCAGGCATCTCCCCCTCAAGGAGGGAGATCGACCCGGAGTTGGCCGCTCGCTTCACGTCATCTGTACACAGCGACGAAAGTCGCCAACCTATCCGAAGAATGAGCGGCCACGTCTATCCGATCTCCCCCCTTGAGGGGGAGATGTCCGGCAGGACAGAGGGGGGTGAGCTTCACGGTAAAACGATGATGCAATCTTGCCGCCCAACCGGACAACGCGGTAAGCGTTACCGAAAACGCTCTTCCATCCCCTTTGCACCGGTCGCCAGTGCCATGAGGTTTTGCCGGATGCGCTCCTGCATGACCAGGCCGAGCTTTGGATATTCCTCCAGCAGCCGGTGGAACAGCGGGCGGGGAATGCGCAGCACTTCGGAATCTTCCAGGGCGATGGCGGTGTATTTGCGCTCCACCATGGTGGCCAGCGCCAGTTCCGACAGCATGGTGCCAGGACCGGCAACGGCGGCGACTTGCGGCTTGCCATCGCGGCCTGTGTTGGAAAGCTCGAACCGACCGCGCACCACCACATAGGCACATTCAGCCGGGGAGTGTTCCCGAAACAGCGGCTGGCCCTGGGCGATGGGCCTGTGTTCGGCACCAAAGGCAATCAGCCGCAGCTGGTCAGGCTCCAGCCCCTGAAACAGCGCCAGGGATGAGAGCAGTTGCATGTCATCGCTCAGCGCCATCGAGAATGCTCCGGTTCAGGGTCCGTTCAATGTCCGTTTAGGGAATAATCTTGTAACCGCCGTTTTCGGTGACCAGAATTTCGGCGTTGGACGGGTCTCGTTCTATCTTCTGGCGCAGGCGATAGACATGGGTTTCCAGCGTATGGGTGGTGACACCGGAGTTGTATCCCCAGACTTCTTCCAGCAGCACATCGCGGGTGACGACTTTCTGCCCGGCGCGGTAGAGATAGCGGATGATGGCCGCTTCCTTTTCCGTCAGCCGGATTTTCTTGCCGTCCTCGGTGGTCAGCAGCTTCTGGCTTGGCTTGAACAGATAGGGACCGACAGTAAAAGTCGCGTCCTCGCTCTGCTCGTGCTGGCGCAACTGCGCACGGATGCGGGCCAGCAGAACCGCAAAGCGGAATGGTTTGGTGACGTAGTCGTTGGCACCGGCTTCAAGTCCCAGAATGGTGTCAGAATCGGTGTCGTGGCCGGTCAGCATGATGACAGGGGCCTTGAAGCCGCCCTTGCGCAGCAGTTTCACGGCTTCGCGGCCATCCATGTCGGGCAGGCCGACATCCATGATCATCAGGTCCACCTGGCCGTTGCGGGCGGCCTGCACGCCCTTGGTGGCGTTGGATTCCTGCTGGATCGAAAACTCCTCGTAGAGGGAAAGTTGTTCCACCAGCGTTTCGCGCAGGTCATCGTCGTCATCGACCAGAAGGATCGTCCGAGCAGCCATACCTGATATACTCCCAAGCAGCGAACAGGCCAGATTGCACTGTTCTTGAAATCATTGTCTTATCTAGCCAACTCACTCTACAAGAAAAGTGTTCGACAAAGCAAAACTCCGTGAGCGAAATGCCAAACCCAGTTTCCAGAGCCGGGGCTCAACCGCGCCAAGGTCTTCGCAGTATTGTGGTGCGGCGCAAGCCCGGTTGCAAGAGCCAGGCCATCGTTCAGGCCGGACCGCTGCGGTTTCCCGCTGCCATCGGACGGTCGGGCATCACGGCTTTCAAGAGCGAGGGCGATGGCGCAACCCCACGGGCATCGATGCGGTTGCTTTACGGCTACTTTCGGGCGGAGCCTCGTGGGGCCATACGCTCACGCCTGCCCTTGAGGTCGATTCGTGCCGATATGCTGTGGTGCGATGCGCCGGGCCATCCAGCCTATAACCGCCCGGTTAAGGCGCCTTTCACCCCCAGTCATGAGCGGTTGCAGCGACAGGACCGGCTCTATGATATCTGCCTGGTGATGGATTGGAACATCACCTGCCGCAAACAAGGCGGTGGTTCGGCGATCTTTTTCCATATTGCCCGGCCTGATTATGCCCCGACGGAAGGGTGTGTGGCGATCAACCCCGCCGACATGCGTCGTCTGGTTGCGCTCGTTTCGCCAACGACCGTCGTCACGGTTCTGTGACATGTCTCTTCCCGGCATAAACAGGCGTCTGCCGGGGTGGGAAAGCGGTTGGCCCTGCCTATCTAAGGGATCGGCATCATTGGATGCGTAGTTCCAAACGTGCCGTGGCCTTAAGTTACGGCTCCGTCTTTTCCCTGGACCATCTCGGTCCTTGGCCCGATTTCGAATGGGAGACTCTCACGTGGTAGACCAATCCTACATTTCCTTTTCCGACAGCAACAGCATCCCGCAGGTGGGTCTCGGCGTCTGGCAAACACCCAATAGCGAAGCGGCACCTGCGGTGCGTTCGGCGCTGTCATCGGGTTATCGCCATATCGATACGGCTGCCGTCTATGAAAACGAGGAGGGTGTTGGCGAAGGCATCCGCTCGTCAGGCATCGATCGCGGCGATATTTTCCTGACCACCAAGCTGTGGAACAATGAGCAGGGCTTCGACAACACCCTCAGGGCCTTCGATGCCAGCCTGAAACGGCTCGGCACCGATTATGTCGATCTCTACCTGATCCATTGGCCATCACCGCATCGTGGCCTGTTTGTCGAGACCTGGAAGGCTTTTATCCGTTTGAAGGAAGAGGGTCGGGCCCGCTCCATCGGCGTGTCGAATTTCTATCCGGAGCATCTAAAGAAGATCATCGATGAAACCGGCGTGGTGCCTGTCATCAACCAGATCGAATTGCATCCCGATTTCCAGCAGAAGCAAGCCCGTGAATTCCACCAGGCTCACGGTATCATCACCCAGTCCTGGAGCCCTCTGGGCCAGGGCAAACTTCTGGACAATCCGGTGATTGGCAAGATCGCGGCCAAGCATGGGCGCACGGCGGCCCAGATCATCATCCGCTGGCATATCGAAAGCGGGCTGGTGGTGATCCCGAAATCCGTCACGCCGGCGCGCATTGAGGAGAATTTCAAGGTGTTCGATTTCAGTCTCGATCCTGAGGATATGACTGAGATCGCTGTGCTGGATAGCTCATCCACCCGCATTGGACCTGATCCGATGACGGCGAGCTTCTGATTTCACGTGAATCATTGACTAAAGCATTTCCAGGAAAAGTGTGAAGCGGTTTTATGTCCGGAAATGCGTAAGAACAAAGGCCTACTGCATAATTCCTTAAATCGGAATCGATTTAAGGAGAAAATTATGCAGCAGATATAAAGCGCTACAGCGAACCTTTGTGCGCCATATATGGCGCACGGCGCTGTAGAGCATGTCAGCGCTTCGTTGAAGCGCTGACATGCTCTAGAAACAAGAAAGGCGGCTTGTGAGCCGCCTTTCTGATGAAAAGTTTGAGACTATCTCACTTCCACTCGCGAATATCGACGAAATGGCCGGCAATGGCGGCGGCAGCGGCCATGGCGGGGGAAACGAGGTGGGTGCGGCCCTTATAGCCCTGGCGGCCTTCGAAATTGCGGTTCGAGGTCGAGGCGCAGCGTTCCTCCGGCTTCAGGCGGTCGTCGTTCATGGCCAGGCACATGGAACAGCCCGGCTCACGCCATTCGCAACCGGCATCGAGGAAGATCTTGTCGAGACCTTCGGCTTCCGCCTGTTCCTTGACGAGGCCAGACCCCGGAACCACCATGGCAGAAACGGTCGAAGCTACCTTGCGGTCCTTCAGCACGGCGGCTGCGGCACGCAGGTCTTCGATGCGGCCATTGGTGCAGGAGCCGATGAACACCCGGTCGATGGCGATATCGGTGATCTTGGTGCCGGGTTTCAGGCCCATATAGTCGAGCGCGCGCCACTTCGACGTCCGCTTGTTTTCGTCAGCAATATCGTCCGGGTTCGGCACGACGCCCTGAACCGAAATCACATCTTCCGGGGAAGAGCCCCAGGAGACGATGGGCGGCAGGTTGGCAGCATCCAGCACGACAGTGCGATCAAAATGCGCACCTTCATCGGTATGCAGCGTCTTCCAGTATTGAAGCGCCATGTCCAGCTCTTCACCCTTCGGCGCGCGGGGCTTGCCCTTGATATATTCGAAGGTCTTTTCATCAGGCGCGATCAGGCCAGCACGGGCGCCGCCTTCGATCGTCATGTTGCAGACGGTCATGCGGCCTTCCATCGACAGGGCCTCGATAGCCTCACCGGCAAATTCGATGACATGGCCGGTGCCGCCAGCCGTGCCGATTTCACCGATGATAGCCAGAATGATGTCCTTGGCGGTGACGCCGGCAGGCAGCTTGCCATCGACACGCACCAGCATGTTCTTGGCTTTCTTCTGGATCAAGGTCTGGGTGGCCAGAACATGTTCCACTTCCGACGTGCCGATGCCATGCGCCAGGGCGCCGAAGGCTCCGTGGGTCGAGGTATGGCTGTCGCCGCAGACAATGGTCATGCCGGGCAGGGTGAAGCCCTGTTCAGGGCCGACAATGTGCACGATGCCCTGGCGCTTGTCCTTTTCGGAATAATATTCGACGCCGAAGTCAGCGGCGTTCTTGGCCAAGGCCTCGACCTGAATGCGGCTTTCCTCGTTCTTGATGCCCTCGGCCCGATCCGGTGTGGTCGGTACGTTATGGTCGACGACGGCCAGCGTGCGGGTTGGTGCATGCACCTTGCGGCCAGCCATGCGCAGACCTTCAAAAGCCTGTGGGCTCGTCACTTCGTGCACGAGGTGGCGGTCGATATAGAGAAGACAGGTGCCGTCATCCTGGCGATCCACCAGATGGTCATCGAAAATCTTGTCGTAGAGGGTACGAGGTGCGCTCATGGCTGTTCATCCGTCGAAGGGTTGAAAAGGGATTGGGTCATATGACCGCGTCAAAGTTTGTTTGCAAGATCGGGGAGTGTTTGCAAGACTATCGCAGTTGCAGGCCGCACCGCGAGGAGCGACTTAAGCCAACTGATTGCCAAGCGCTCCGGCAACGCGCGCGAAGAAACGTGCCGGCAGACGCTTGTGGTCTTGCAGCACGAATATGTCAGGCGCGAGACATCCAAATTTAGATCCCATGGCGGTCTGATACCAGTTTTCAAGCGAAACGGCAATTCAAAGATTGAAGGCTTCGCCTCGGGTTTCATGAAGGGCGCCAGCAACGTTTACGGGACTGGAACTGAAAAATCCTCCGGCTCAAGGCCCTTTGCAGCCTGTGCCGCCATGGTGCGATAGGCCGTTTCCAGATGACTGGTAAAGCGAGCCACATCGAAAAGTGGGGAGATCGCGTTTTGTGCAAGAATCTTCTGCTTCAGGGCCGCCCGCGTATCCTTGTCCCGGGCCAGGGCGGCACAGAGGGCCACATAGGCATCGGCATCGCGAGCGATCAATTCACCCAGGCCATGGGCATGCAGCAGGCTCGCGGTCATGCGGCTGGCAAAATTTCCGCCCGGAAATGTTGGAACCGGCAGTCCGGCCTGAAGCGCGGCGAGTGTTGAGGATTGATTGTTGCGCGGGAAGCAATCGAGCGCGATATCGGCCAGTTGCATCCAGCTCGCATACTCTGTCGCTCGGGCTGGCGTGCAGAAGAGCAGCCGGTTTTCATCAATGCCCTGGCGCTTCATCCAGGCGCTGAAATTGCTGCGGGCATAATTGTTGTCGCAGGCGATCCAGAGCACGCTACCATCGGCCTGAAGTAGAATATCGCGCCAGAGATCGGCAGTGCGCGGTGATATGCTATCTATAGGGTGGAAAGCTGCCAGGATTATCCGGTTTTCAGGCAGGTCGAGTTGTTGGCGCGACAGGGCTGGCAGATTTAGGGTGGGTGGGGTGACGGTGAAAGTCTCTGGAAGACAGCAGATTGCCGGACTATAGGGAGCCTCGGGTTTGGCTGTCGCTGCGCTTGCTGTCGCTGGTTGGGGCAAAACCACCGTATCGGCGAGAAGGTAATCGCAGACGAGGCCGGTTCTGGCGCCGGGATGGCTGGCCATCGCCAGATGCAGCGGCGCGATCCGCTGCCGCAGCAGGTTCGGGCGGCCTTGTTCGCCATGGCCCAGCGGATCGACCAGGATATCGATCCCGGCAGCCCGCAGCGATGCTACGGCATCGTCTTCGCACAGATCGCTGATGCTGAGCGACGGGATCTCCTTGCTTGCTTCATCGGCTGTTTGTAGCGTGGAGCCAATAAGCAGAACCTCGAAATCCGCTTGGTCATGGGCCGCGGCAAGAGACAGAACCAGACGGCGTCGCGGATCGTCCTCCGGTCCATCGGCAAGCAGGTAGGCAATTTTCAGCTTTGAGCCAACACGCTTTTTCCAGGTTTGCGAGACCGGCTCCGCTGCCGGTAAACCGCTGCGCCAGAGGTCATTCAATTTCTCGTCATCGCACCAGCTCAGATGAACAGTCTGGCTATCGACCGAATAATAGGCCTCCTGCCGCCGGTTCAGACGGTCGAGGATCGCCTGATCACTGACGCGCATTTCCTCGATATTCAAGATGCGCCGGAGCGCGGCTCGGTAGGTCTGCCAGGAGTGAAGATCAAAAGGGCTGGACCGCGTGGCGCGTCTTGATGCTGTAAGCGCCTCGATTTCCAGCGCGCTTGCCTTTTCGACCCCGGACCGTTCCATCTTGTCCGCGAGGGGGATCAGGACAGAGGCTTGAGCGGGTAGTAGTTTGCCAGCGCGTCGGTAAAATGTGGCAGCCTCGGTGAATTGTTCAAGTTTCGCGCAGCACTGGGCCATGACCAGCAAGGATTGCGGTCCGGCATCTTGGTTTTTCGCCAGGAAAGGCTGTAATGTGGCGTAGGTTCCCTGAAAGTCACCAGAGACGTAAAGCGCCAATGCTGCGGCAATATTGTCGGACATCGCGTTTTCTGCCATTCCTGTTCTACCAAGGCACCGAAATGTTTATATATTCACGCCTTGAAGGCATTGCAAAACTCTCATACGCATCAGTTGGTCGACAGTTTTGCAAAAGGAATACGAACGGTCATGTTCGATGACTGTTGGTATTCTTCGCCCGGGAATATACGGCTGGTCTGGTGCAGGGCTTGTCATGCATCCAGCTTGAGGAAACATTGCCTCTCTATGGGTTTGCCCTTGCACAACCCTGTTGCATTTGTTTCGGAAAACCCTGCATGTCCCAGCTTTCCATAGTCGTTCCAAGCCGTCGATCGCTGGTTCAGAGCCGGTTTTCACTGGAAACTGCGGTGATCTGTGCGGAAAAACTGGATGCCGTGTTGATCGTGTCTGACAATTCCGGCGATCCGGCCAAGGCGGAATGGTTGCAAGGCCTGGGCGGGCGGGTACGCTACCTGCATTCCAGCGCCGAGGACGCTGTTGCCAATCTGGTCAATGCACTCGACCAAGTGGAAACACCGTTTCTAATGCCCTTTGCGGATGACGACGCGGTCTATGTTCTCGACGGTCTGCCGGTGGGCGATCTATCCTCCCTGCCGCAGGATGTCATTGGCGTGCGACCGCGCACGATGATCTGGCGTGACGATGCGGGCGTGGCTGATGTCGTTACCGCCAGTCTGGATGCAGACGGGCCTTCGGCGCGGATACAGCAGTATGTCGATACGACCGGCGGCAATAACGCGCTTTATTACAGCATTTTTCGCAGTCAGCTATTTGCAGGGGTCCTAAAGACTTTCAACGCGCATCATCCGACGCGGGGCGCCTATTGCGATTGGAGTTTCGTTGCCGCTTTCCTGTGTTGTGGCAAGGTCTTGCATGATCCGGCGCTGATCTATTGCTATGATCTCGGGCAATGGAACTCTGTGGCGACTTTGGAGACCTCGTTTGACACGCTGCTGCTTCAAGTCGGCTTGCCGGAAAGAGCACGCCATTATCATGAATTTCTGTTGTTTCTGGATTTGCATAGCCTGCTTGGCTGGCGCGGCTTGCCTTTTGCGCCCCATGACCGCGGTGACGGGCTGCAGGCCAATATCCGGTTCAATCTGCGGGTATTCTGCAATCGGGTGGCGCGCCAGCCAGATCTTTATCCGCAGGAGGTCAAGGATGCGGTGGTGGCGCTTGGCACTAGTACCGATCCGGAAACGCTTTTTGCGACAATCCTGCCGGTGGCCGACAGCCTGAGACCTGGTCTTGCCGAGGAGTATCGCCGGTATCGAGCCGTGCTTGATGACGCTTAGAGTTTGTCTTAGGCAAAGTGGAACCCGGCTTCCCGAAAAGACAAACGAAAAAACCTAGGTTCGCTGGGTCTCACGGGCGCGCATCCGCTTTTCCACCCGCCGCAGGATGAGCGACAGGCCGATGGTGAGGATCAGGTAAATATAGGCGACGATGGAATAGGTCTCGAAAAACCGGAAGGACCCGGAGGCATAGATCTTTCCCGCCTGGCTGATATCGGCGACGCCCAGTACGGAGACCAGCGACGAATCCTTGACCATGGCAACGAAATCATTGGAGAGCGGCGGGAAAATAACCCGGATGGCCTGGGGCAGAACCACCAGGCAAAATCGCTGCGCGCGGTTCAATCCCAGCGATTTGGCCGCCTCGATCTGTCCCTTGTCGATGGATTCGATACCCGCCCTGAAGATTTCGGCGATAAAGGCCGAATAGCCGATGCAAAGCGCAAAAATCGCCCGCCACATCAGCGAGACATCGCGCACCTGAAGCGGTTCCAGCCAACCGGTGGAAACAAGCGGGGCGGTGAGGGTATTATAGAGGGCAACGAAGCCGGGCGCGCCGACGAAGGCCACGTAAAACAACAGCACCAGGACCGGAATGCCCCTGACGATCTCGATATAGAACCGGGCGGCCTGGCGCAGCACGATGCTGTCAGCCATGCCCGCCAGCGCGATCAGCAGGCCAAGCATGGAGGCGAGTGCAAAACCGGTCAGCGTGACGAAAACAGTGACGCCGATACCGCGGGAGACTGTTTCGAACGCCTGGGTATAGAGATCGTTGACGGCGATGGTGATGGCCAGCGCCAGCGCCAGAAGGCCAAGCGCCACCAGCCACCAGGGAAAATCCTGCTTGCTACCGTTCGGAAGGGTCTGGAAGGCCATGGAAAACTGCCTGGCCGTCAGTTACCCAGCTTGTAATCGAGGAACCACTTCTTGTTCAGGGCGTCGAACGTGCCATCGGCCTTCAGGGCGGCGATGGCGGCATTGATCGGCTTGACCAGATCCGAACCCTTTTGAAAGATGAAGCCGAAATCCTCGGTGCCCAGCGGTTCGCCGATGATTTTCAATGCTCCACCGGAGGCATCGACATAGCCTTTGCCCGCCGTGCTGTCGGTGAGCACCAGATCGACATCGCCGGTTTTCAGGGCCTGCACGGTCGCGCCAAAGGTTTCAAACAGTTTGATACGCGGGTTCTGTTCGTTGCCATCAAGCACTTCGTAGACAGCGGTGTAGAACGGGCTTGTGCCTGGCTGCGCGGCGATCAGGCCCTTGTCGAAGGCCTTGAAGCTCTTGGCGTCGGTAAAACGGGCCTCATCGCTGCGCACCAGCATCAATTGCTGCGAGCGCATATAGGGATCGGAGAAATCGATCTTTTCCTTGCGGTCTTCCTTGATGGTGATGCCGGTCATGCCAATGTTGTATTGTCCGTCGGCAACCGCCTGGATCATCGCGTCCCAGGAGGTGTTCTGATATTCGACCTTGAAATTCAGCCGCTTGGCGATCTCGTTCATGGCGTCATATTCCCAGCCTATCGCCTTGCCGCTCTTCGGATCGACAAATTGCAATGGCGGATAGGCGTTTTCGGTCACGACGATCACCGTCTTGCCGCCGAGATCCGGCAGATCCGCAGCAAAGGCGGCGAAGGGGGCGAGCAAAAGGGCCGAAAGACCAGCGAGAACGGCGCGGCGCAAAGACATGAAAATAACTCCTGGACCATGTGGCGAGCGAACACTGTCACACATGATCCCTCCATTTCAAGGGACTTGAGGCCCGAACAGCCGTTCATCCCGGCTGCATCGTGCCGAAGGCGGCGACCATTGCGACAGCGGCAAGACCCAGCCCACATTCCGCCAGCGTTCCGATACGGATGGCGCGGATTGCGCCTGCCGGGCTGTGATGCATGCGCGGTACGAAGACGTAGCGGTTGATGATGGCGATCATCACCATGGCGGCAACAGCAGCGATCTTGACGAGCAGCAATTTCTGATAGGGCATGCTGATATCGACAGCATGCGCCCCGACGATCAGCCAGGCGTTGAGTGCGCCACTCATCAGGGTCAGGGCGACGGCGATATGGCCTATGGTGGAAAATCGCATCAGTGCCACCAGTGCTGGCGGCCGTGCGTGCTCATCCTGCATGGCCTTTAACAACAGCACGACGGGCGGCAAGGCTCCGAGCCAGAGGCCAGCAGCCAGAAGATGCAGGCTGTGATTGGCGCGATGCAGAAGGCCGGTCGCACCCGTCTCGGCAATCGCATGACCATTGAGGCTGAGGCTGATCAAGAACAAGGCGCCAAACAGCGTTACGACGATGCCGCGATGATGGCGAAAGATGCAATAGGCCAGCAGGAGCGCGCCGGTGAGCCCTGCCTGTAGCCCGAGCGCTGCTCCGCTTTGCGTGGCCTGGAGCAGGTCGGCGACCAGGGTCGGCGTCACCGTTTGCCAGCCATCACCGAGCAAGGCTGCCTGGGCGGCGATCTTGCCGATACCGGCAATTATCATGAGCACGAGCGCGAGATGGTAAAATCTGGCCAGGCGGTGCTCGATATGCTCGGCAAGATCCTTGGCGACGGCAAGCAACAGAAAGCCATGCGCGCCCCAGAGGAAGAGCGCGCAGGCGTCGAACACCAGGCGGCAGAGAATGTTGGCCTGTTCGGGTGTCACGGCTTGACGGTAAAGCTGGTCGTACCGTTCGACTTATGACCATCGACCGACAGAACATGCCATTCGACACTATAGGCACCAGGGGCAAGCGGCTCGCTGAGCGGAACGCTCAGGCCCTTGCCGTCCTTGCTGACCACCGCTTCACCGGTTTTGATCTTCTGCTGTTGCGGGCCGGTGATATCGACACCGGAAAATTTCGGCTCAAGCCCTTCGGTAAAGCTGAGGTCGATGGTTTTCGGGGCGCTGACAATGGTCGCCTTGTCCGCCGGGGCGACGGTGGCCAGGTGAGCATGGGCGAAGGCTTGGCCTGCCATGGCCAGGGCGCCGAAGAGCGCGAATGTGGCCAGTGTTCTCGATGTGACAGTCATGATCGTGTCCTTTGGTTTCGGATGAGATGGATTGCAGGCGGCTTTCGATGTGCCGCCCTTTTGCGTGTCGGTTTAGCTCAATGCTCTTTTCAATGGTTTGATCCGGCGGATCAGCACCATATCGATCAGGAGTACAGCCAGCAGCGCCGCGCCGGTCAGGGGGAACAGCAGGGAGGTGAGCAGCATGACGATGGCACCAGTTTTCCAAAGGCGCATGTCGGCGGGATAGGCGGGCGCCATCAGCCGTGATGCGCCTTTCGGTCGGCGTATCCACCACATGGCGATGCCGCTGACGCTGAGAAAGATCACGGCCAGGCAATAGACGGTGACGAGGATCAGGTTCCACAGACCGATTGTGCCCATGTGAAAGGATACGCCGATCGCCATCGTCTTGCCGGCGAGACCGTAGTTTTCATATTTGATATCGGCCAGGACCTTGCCGCTGTAGCGATCGATATGCACGGTCCGGTCGGAGCGGGGATCGGTGCTGTCTTTGCTCATCGTGTCCCGGGAAATACTCCAGACGCCGCTTTCGTCCTTGGGAAAATTCAACTGAAAGCGATTGTCGAAGCCGATGGCCCGGGCATAGGCAATGACATTGTCAAGGGTGACGGCCTCCCCATCCGGCAGTCCGGCGTGACCGGCAGCGGAGCCGGACATCGGCATGGGGGCCTGCTCCAATGTCCAGGGCACATCCTTGATGCTGCCATGGTTCATGGCGGCATGGGTCGCGTCGGACAGTGGGGCATCGCTCCATTTGCCGATCGGGAACGTGCTCCAGGCCTGGGTGAATTTTTCACCCCAGACGCCTGTCCAGCTCAAGCCCGACACCAGAAAGACCAGAAGCAGGATCGAAGCGTAAAAGCCGATGGTGCGGTGCAGGGATTTCCAGAGCTGGCGACCCTTTTCGGCAAAGCTCGGAATGAGCAGTCGCAAATAGCTCTCGCCCTGGCGCGGCCACCACATGTAAAGCCCGGTGATGATCAGCACCACGCCGAAACCGGCGGCGATTTCGATCAGCCGGTCGCCCAGGGTGCCGATCAAAAGGTCGCTGTGAATGCTGTCGGCCAGGTCGTAGAGCGCGCTACGGTGGTTCCATTGGCCCAGCACCTGCGCATCATAGGGATTGACGGCGACCATCATCGACTCTTGGCCCCGGTTGACCCGGAAAGCCGCGACACTCTGCGGTGTGGCTGGCGCGATATATTGAGCGATAACCCCGCCTGGAACGGCGGACAGTGCGGCGTCTGCCTGTTGCGACACAAGCGTCTGGGCAGTCGTGGGGGTGACGGTGAAAGCCTTTTCTCCGTCGCGTCCGACCAGGGTGGCGCTCCACATCATGATCAGTCCGGTGACGGCCAGCACGATCAGGAAAGGGGCGACATAGAGCCCGGCATAGAAATGCCAGCGCCAGGCGGCAAAATAAAATCCTCTGGTTGAGGCTGCTACCGGCTTTTCGACCGGCAGCGATGTAATGGTGGACATGGATGAAACCTTGGAAGGGTGCCTGATGGCTGGCTTGCTGGACATGCAACGGGCGGACATGCAAACGCATGTGATCCGGCAAAGTCCGCAAGGCCATAGGCATGCATCTGATGGGAGCGGAGCGTCAGTCGAAGGAAAAAACCTGTTCGACCAAGCCCTGCTGCCGGTGATGGTCATGCGTTCCTCGCCCTGCTGCAAGAGAGGCAGGGCGCAAGAGCGGCATGGCCGGATCAGATGTCAGCCAAGGGTGGAGCGCGGGGGGCGCTATTGGGGGGGAAGATCCTGAAGATGACGGGCGCTTGAAAAGGCGGACTTGCCGTTTCAAGACTGGCTCTGGCCGCCACGCCAATCGTATCCGCAGGCATGGGCAAGAGGATGGAGGCGCCGATACGGCAGGCTTCGCAGCCGTTTTGGGATAGATGCCCGTGGGCTTTGCCGTGATCTTCAGGCGCAAAGGAGGTTTGGCTGGAGATGCACAGGACCGGCAGCGAACCATCCGGCAGGGTATAGGAGGCAAATTCCGTCGGGATTTGCGGTGCTGCCAAGGCCTGAGGGGTTTTATGGGCAAAGCCGATGGCGACAACAGCGATCATGCACAAGGCATGCACCACTATGCGCCATGTCATGAAGACATTCCACTTTTTCTGGAAATGGTCTTGCCCTGCCCGCATCGCTTTCCCTTGATCATGGCGGTTTTGTCGAAACGCCACTGTTCAATCAGCAGTAAGGGGGAGACCGCGATGTTTCAAGATCAATGTCTGGCAACGGCCCTGCGTCGCGTGGCCGCAGGGTTGTTCCTGTGCTGTCCCTGTGTTGCCAATGTGCTGAATGAGCGGGCGGCAACAAAAAAGGCGGCCCGAAGACCGCCTTTTTCAGAAAGATTATGCCAGACTTATTCAGCCGAACCTTCGGCTGCCTTTGCAGCTTCGGCTTCAGCAGCGGCAGCCTTTTCGGCGGCTTCTGCTGCGGCCTTTTCAGCGGCCAGAGCCTGTGCTGCTGCAACCTTTTCGGCTTCCAGGCGGGCCTTTTCCTCGGCAAGTGCGGCGCGCTCGGCGTCGTTCAGCTTGCGGGCGCGGGTGCCGGTGTTTTCAACGATACGAGCGGATTTGCCGCGACGGTCGCGCAGGTAGTAGAGCTTGGCGCGACGGACCTTACCGCGACGAACCACTTCGACGCTTTCAACCAGCGGCGAATAGACCGGGAAAACGCGCTCGACGCCTTCGCCATAGGAAATCTTGCGAACGGTGAAGCTTTCGTTGATGCTGCCGCCGGAGCGGGCAATGCATACGCCTTCATAGGCCTGTACGCGGGTACGGTTGCCTTCCGTGACGCGGACGTTGACGCGCAGCGTATCGCCAGGAGAAAATTCCGGCAGGGTGCGCTTGGCTTCGATCTTGGCGGCCTGTTCGGCTTCTAGCTGCTGAATGATGTTCATCGGTTTAACCTTTTCAAGTTCTTCTGAAACAGCCAGAGCGCTCATCCCTCATCCCTGGGTCATAGCCTCGGGATGACGCCTTGCGGCGGGAGCGGTTTCGCAGTTCTTTGTTTTCGGTCTTTTCAGTCTCGTTAACGGGATAACACCCGTTTCCGCGCCTGCCCTTATACCAATCGGTCCTGCTTGTCATCCCTTGGCCCCAAGAATTTTGCTCGGGTTGCCGACTTGCGCAGGCGGCGGGCTGTTGCAATAACGGCGCGGGGGGAGCCATTCATGTCGATAGAAATCATCAGTCTGATGTTTGCCGCCGGGTTTTTCTCGGCGGTTGTCAATGCCATTGCCGGCGGCGGAACCTTCCTGACTTTCGGGGTGCTGACCCTGGCAGGCCTGCCCTCGGTCACGGCCAATGCGACCTCGTCCATCATTCAGTTTCCCGGTTATATCACCTCGACGCTCGCCTATCGGCGCGAAATCGCTGCCCATTGGAAAAGTGCTGCGCTGCTGTCGATAATTTCAGCCGTGGGTTCGGTGGTCGGTGCGTTGATCCTGATTTCCCTTTCCAATCCCACCTTCAGCCGCCTGGTGCCATGGCTGTTGCTGATGGCAACGCTGGTGTTTGCGCTTGGCCCCCGGCTGAGGCGCAAGGCCGATAAGCAGCACCCCGCCAACGTGCTCGGATTGCTGCTGCAAGGCATCACCTCCGTCTATGGCGGATTTTTCGGAGCGGGCATGGGCATTATGATGCTGGCCTCGCTGCAATTTGCCAGCGGCGGTGACTACCACCATCTGAACGCGCTGAAAAATCTGTTGGCCATCGTTATCGCCGCGATTGCCATCCTGGTGTTTGCAACGGCTGGCGCGGTGTCGTGGCTGCATGCGGGCATCATGCTGCCGGCGGCGGCACTGGGCGGCTATGCCGGTGTGCACATGGCCAAACGCGCGCCGCAGACATTGCTGCGCTGGTTGGTGATCGCCGCTGGCCTGTCGCTGGCGATCTACTACTTTTTTAAAGGCTGATTGGCCTGGGGGTGATTGGTGGAGGGCTGAGAGAGCAAATCGGGCCGCCGCTCGCGGGTCAGTGTCTCGGATTGCTCCTGGCGCCAGGCCTCGATGGCACCGTGATTGCCCGAGGTCAGCACTGCCGGGATCTCCCGGCCCTCAAAGACTTGCGGACGGGTATAATGCGGATGTTCCAGCAACCCGCCCTCGAAGCTTTCATGCAGGCCAGACAGGTCATTGCCCATCACGCCGGGGATGATGCGCACCACGGCGTCCAGAAGTGTCAGGGCCGCAGGCTCTCCGCCTGAGAGAATATAATCGCCGATGGAGACTTCCTCCAGATTGCGGGCCTCGATGACCCGCTGGTCGACACCTTCGAACCGTCCGCAGACGATCACCACGCCGGTACCTCCAGCGATTTCGCGGACCCGTTTCTGGGTGAGGGGCCTGCCCCGCGGGCTCATCAATAGACGGGGGCGCCTCTCACTGCCAAGGGTGTCATCTCCCAGACTGTCGATGGCTCTGGCCAGCACATCCGGTTTCAGCACCATGCCTGCACCGCCACCGGCGGGCGTGTCATCAACGCTGCGGTGCTTGTCACTGGCAAAATCGCGGATCTGCACCGCCTCCATGGCCCATTGGCCGCGCTCCAGCGCCCGGCCCGCCAGCGACACGCCGAGATGCCCCGGAAACATCTCCGGATAGAGCGTCAGCACAGTTGCCTGAAATGTCATATCAGCGACCGCCGCTCTTCGGCTTGCCATCGGCGCTGAACGGTTCCTCGCTCCCGTCGTCCTTCAGGCCTGCTGCCTCGGGATCGATCAACAGCTTGCCTTCCTCCAGATCGATTTCCAGCACGGCAGCCTCGGAAAACGGCACAAGAACGGGGCGCTTGCCCGGTCCTTTTACTTCCAGCAGATCGCCTGCGCCGAAATCGAACACTGCCGTTACGGTGCCGTAGCTATTGCCTTCGGCATCCACCACCGCCAGACCCTCCAGGTCGGCATAGTAGAATTCATCGTCATCAAGTTCTTCATCGGGCAGCGCGCTGCGCTCGATAAACAATTCCAACCCGTTCAAGGCTTCGGCGGCATTGCGGTCATTGACGCCGCGAAAGCGCACCACGACAACGGTTTTGGCCTCACGAATATCCAGCACCTCGAAGATCCGGCCATCTGCGGCATGCAGTTTGCCGTAGTCGCCCAGCGCCATCGGGTAGGCAGTGAAGGATTTCACCCGCACTTCGCCACGGAGGCCTTGGGCGGCACCGATAACGGCCATCAGCACGGGATTTTCAAGCTTGGTCATGGCGGATGAAGGTCCTTGGCGACAGTCGGGGGGCTGTTTGAAATTGGGTAGAAGCGGACGAAGGATAAACGACAAACGGGCGACATGAAACCATGCCGCCCGTCGGTCAAATCATTTCAAACCGATTATTCAGCGGCTTCGGCAGTAGCAGCAGCCAGGGCATCAGCCTTCTGCTTCTTTTCAGCCAGACGCTCAACAGCGCGCTTGCCGGGCTTTGCCTTTTCAGGGTTGCTGCGTGCAGCGCGTTCAGCCAGGCCAGCTTCTGCAAGGAACTTCAGAACGCGGTCGGTCGGCTGTGCGCCCTTGGCAATCCATTCCTTGATACGGTCAGCGTTCAGTTCAACGCGCTTTTCATTGTCCTTGCCGAGCATTGGGTTCCAGGAACCAACCTTTTCCAGGAAACGGCCATCGCGTGGCGAACGGGCGTCGGCGATAACGATCTGGTAGTAAGGACGCTTCTTGGAGCCGCCGCGGGCGAGACGAATCTTGAGGGACATGGGTATACTCCTTGGTTTTTAACCGGCGCGGTCTGTTGCGTCCGGTATGTTGTTGAGGCCGCCGTCAGGCGGTCTGTTCCGTTTGACTGCTATGTTCAGCCGCAATGGCTTCATGATGCCGGATAACTTCCTTGATAATGAAATTCAGGAAAGTCTCGGCAAAATCCGGGTCGAGTTGGGCGTCCTTGGCAAGCTGCCGCAAACGTTCGATCTGGTATTCCTCCCGCGCCGGATCGGCGGCCGGAAGGTCGTATTTGGCTTTCAGCACGCCCACTGCCTGTGTGCAGCGGAAGCGTTCGGCCAGCATATGCACCAGTGCCGCGTCGATATTGTCAATCGACTGGCGGTAACCGGCAAGTTCCTGTCTGATGGCAGTATCAAACACGGGAAGGGACATCGGCAGCTATCCTCACTTCTTCTTTGGGAGGCCGGGAAGGCCTGGGAAGCCTCCACCAAGACCGGGCAATTTTCCACCACCCAGGCCGGGAAGTCCGCCACCCATTCCACCTGCCAAGCCACCAAGGCCCGGTGGTGGCTTGATACCGGCGGCTTCAGCCTGGCGCGCCAGCGCTTCCAGCTGCTTGGGGTCCATGGAACTGAGATCCGGCATGCCGCCCATTCCACCCCCCATTCCGCCCATGCCCATCTTTCCGGCCAGGCCGCCCATCAGCTGCTTCATCATGCCGCCGCCCTTCTTGCCGCCCATCATTTTCATCATGTCGGCCATCTGGCGATGCATTTTCAAAAGCTTGTTGATCTCCGACGCATCGGTGCCGGAGCCCTTGGCAATGCGCTTCTTGCGGGAATGCTTGAGAATATCGGGATTGGTACGCTCGGCCTTGGTCATTGAGGAAATGATGGCGATCTGGCGGCCGAACATCTTGTCGTCCATGCCTGACGCCGCCATCTTGTCCTTCATTCCGGCCATGCCGGGCATCAGGCCCATAATGCCGCCCATGCCGCCCATTTTCTGCATCTGGCGCAGCTGGTCGGCCAGGTCGTCGAGATCGAACTTGCCCTTGGCCATCTTGGCGGCCATGGCGGCTGCCTTTTCGGCGTCGATATTTTCAGCGGCCTTTTCGACCAGCGAAACGATGTCGCCCATGCCGAGAATACGGTCGGCGATCCGGCGCGGATGGAATTCATCCAGCTCCGTCATTTTTTCGCCGACGCCGATCAGCTTGATCGGCTTGCCGGTGACAGCACGCATGGAAAGGGCCGCGCCGCCACGGCCATCGCCGTCCATACGGGTCAGCACCAGGCCGGTAATGCCGACGCGCTCATCGAAATTGCGGGCCAGATTGACGGCGTCCTGGCCAGTCAGCGCATCGGCGACCAGCAGAATTTCGTGCGGCCTCGCATTTTTCTTGATGTCGGCCATTTCGACCATCAAGGGCTCATCGATATGCGTACGGCCAGCGGTGTCGAGAATGACCACGTCATGGCCGCCCAGCTTGGCTGCCTGCACGGCACGGCTGGCAATATCGGTCGGTGACTGGCCGGCAATGATGGGCAGTGTATCGACGCCGGTCTGCACGCCCAATTGCCGCAATTGTTCCTGGGCGGCGGGACGGCGGGTGTCCAGCGAGGCCATCAAGACCTTCTTGCGGTCGCGGTCGGTCAACCGCTTGGCGATCTTGCCGGTCGTCGTGGTTTTGCCCGAGCCCTGAAGGCCGACCATCATGATCACAACAGGGGCCGGTGCGTGCAGGTCGATAGACACGCCCTCGGCGCCGAGCATGTCGACCAATTCGTCATGGACGATCTTGACGACCATCTGGCCGGGCTTGATGGCTTTCAAAACAGCGGCGCCAACCGCCTTTTCCCGCACCTTGTCGGTGAAGCTGCGCACCACTTCCAGGGCGACGTCGGCTTCCAGCAGGGCGCGGCGAACCTCCCGCAGGGCGGCGGAAACATCGGCTTCCGACAACGCGCCACGGCCGGTCAGTCCATTCAAGATGGAGCCAAGACGGTCCTGCAGGTTCTCAAACATCGCATCATCCTCATGGGTTGGGTTGCCCCAAACCTCGGGTTTTCCTGTGCCAAAAACAAGACGCAAAGCCAAAAATCACCCGAGGGCGCATCGCGCTGTCGGGTGTTGACCTCCGGGAACTCTTTATACCTTTACGGGTCCCGGTCGGCGGCTCGGAGTCATGTCTCGTCGCAGATTTGGGAGGGGTAAACAGCAAAATGCCGCAGGAGTCAAGAATGCTTTGCCTTGAGCGGCGCGGGTGAGGGCCTCAGACGCGGATGTCTTACTGTTTTGCGTAGCGCTTGCTGTACTCGGCTTCATAGAAGGCCAGCCTGTCATGCCATTGCATGATCGATTGGCCGTCTCCTCCGGCATTTGCCTGGGCCGCGAGTTTTTGAACCCATTGTCCGGCCTCCTGCGAGAATTCGTAGACGGTAAGGCCGTGTTCCTCGAGAACCTTCTGTGGGTCGATGCCGAATTTGACAGCTGCTTGCAGATGACCTTGAACTCTCGCATAGTCTTCAAAGGTCGCAAGCTTGCCTTTCTGTGCCACCTGCATCGGGGCTTGGGCAAAGCGACCGCTGTTGGGATTGGCAAAGGCCTCGCCATAGAGACGGGAGAATTCGCGTTGCGGATCGGGCGATTCTTTCCATGCCTTGGTAAAGCCGGCATCGACGTCCTGAAATTGGGTTTCGGTCACGCCCAGTATTTTCTCAACCTCGCTTCTGTCCATATTGTTGGCGATACGGGCGTTGGCGGCGGCCCATTCTTCAAAGGTTACGCCGTGAATGGGGGCGGGGATATTTTGCGCCCATGCCGGCAGGGCGAACGCAAAAGCCAAGGACGTGATCAGAACAGCTATTTTTATCAAATACATACATATGTCCTATTTGCCAAAAAACGGTTGTAATCCATATCTAGAGTTTATCAGGGAAAAGTGGAGACCGATTTTCTCGAAAAAACAAATGAAAACAAGAGAGCCGAGAGCCTGGCCGGTTCAATCTGAACCAGCCGGACGCTCGGTTATTATGACTTCCAGGGAAGTCATCGATTTTAACAATTGAAGATGTCATGACAAAAAATCCCTATTATCGCGGTCCGGTTTCCGACCATTTCGATGGAACCCGTTTTTTCAATCCTGGCGGTATCGTGCCCTTCGGCTTTAACTCCGTGATGCGCTGGAAGCTCAATGGGCAGCGCGCTCGCTGGCCCAAGCAGGTCGAGTTGCCGGAAGGGCAGGCTCGGCCCGTGCCGCGTGTCGAGGGCAAAGACCTGCGGGTGACCATGATCGGCCATGCCTCGATGCTGATCCAGGTTGGCGGACTCAATATTCTGACCGATCCTGTCTGGTCCGACCGGGCCAGCCCGGTTGCATTTGCCGGACCGAAGCGAGCGATCGCGCCAGGAATCCGGCTGAATGACCTGCCGCCCATCGATGTGGTGCTGATCACCCATAATCATTACGATCATCTGGACGGAAAGACGCTGGCGCGCCTGCATCACGCATTTGCGCCGCATTTCGTCACGCCGTTGGGCAATGATGTCACTATTCGCCGCGCCGTGCCTCTGGCCCATGTCAGCGTGCTGGATTGGGGGCAGCATTTAGCGGTCAGTATCGATACCCGTGTGACCGCAGAACCCTGCCATCACTGGTCGGCGCGCGGCGCAAGGGATCGGCGCATGGCGCTGTGGGCGGCCTTTGTGCTCGAAACGCCTGCCGGCAAGATTTACCATATCGGCGATACCGGCTTTCACGATGGCATCAATTACCGGGCAGCGGCCCGGAAATATGGCGGTTTCCGGTTGGCTATCCTGCCGATTGGCGCCTATGAGCCGCGCTGGTTCATGCGCGGCCAGCATCAGAACCCTCAGGAGGCGGTGGAGGGCTTCATGCTCTGCAATGCCTCTTTTGCCATCGGCCATCATTTCGGAACGTTCCAGCTGACCGATGAGCCGATCACGGAGCCGGCGGACCATCTGGCCGTTGCGTTGGAAGCGGCGGGCATTGCGCCCGAACGGTTCCGGCCTTTGCAGGCTGGCCAGGTGTTTGATGTGCCTGCCGGTTGAGCCCTGCTGCCACTGGTAATTCCAGTGAAATTGCGCCATATAGCGCTCAACAACCGCAGGACAGGAAGGCTATGGGCAATCGGGTCGAATTCGCGAAGATGAACGGGCTTGGCAACAAGATCCTGGTCGTCGACATGCGTGGCCGCACCGACCGGGTCACGCCGCAGGCGGCCATTGCGCTGGCGGGCGACGCTGAAACCCATTTCGACCAGATCATGGCGATCCACGATCCCAAGCTGGCGGGTACTTTTGCCTATATCGACATTATCAATTGCGATGGCACGCTGGCGCAGGCCTGCGGCAATGGTACGCGCTGCGTGGTGCAGGCATTGTCGGCGGAAACCGGTCTGAAGGCTTTCACCTTCCAGACGCTGGCTGGCATTCTCAATGCTACCGAGCATGAAGACGGCTCGGTGTCCGTGGATATGGGTGTTCCGGTGTTCGACTGGAACCGCATCCCGCTGTCGGAAGAGTTTCACGATACCAGCCGGATCGAATTGCAGATCGGGCCGATCGATGCGCCGGTGCTGCATTCGCCTGCCGTGATGTCGATGGGCAATCCGCATGCGGTGTTCTGGGTGGACCGCGACCCGATGTCCTATGATCTGGAACGGTTCGGGCCGCTGCTCGAAAACCATCCGCTGTTTCCCGAAAAGGCCAATATTACCCTGGCGCAAGTGACATCAAGGACCACGATGACCACCCGCACCTGGGAGCGCGGGGCGGGTCTGACGCTGGCCTGCGGTTCCGCCGCTTGTGCTGCGGGCGTTTCCGCTGCGCGCACCGGACGTACGGAGCGCAAAGTGACGATCACCGTCGCCTCCAGCCCCAACCGCCAAGCCCTCGACATCGAATGGCGCGAGCGTGACGGGCATGTGATCATGACCGGTGCGGCAGAATGGGAATGGGCTGGACAGCTCGATCCGCAAACCGGCGCCTGGCAGCGTGAACAGCAGGTAGGCCACGAGGCCTCGGTCTCGTGAGCGGCGTAAACGTCATCACCTTCGGCTGCCGCCTCAATACCTACGAATCGGAAGTGATGAAGGCGGAGGCCGAAAAGGCGGGCCTTGACCAGGCCATTCTGGTCAATACCTGTGCGGTGACGGGCGAGGCGGTGCGTCAGGCCCGCCAGGCCATCCGCCGGGCTCGGCGTGAAAACCCGCAGGCGCGGATTATCGTTACCGGCTGTGCCGCCCAGACCGATGCCGCAGGCTTTGCCGCCATGCCGGAAGTGGATCTGGTGCTGGGCAATGAGGAAAAGCTGAAGGCCGAACATTACCGGGCCTTGCCCGACTTCGGCGTGGCTGCGGCGGAAAAGCTGCGCGTCAACGACATTATGAGCGTGACGGAGACCGCACCGCAGATGGTCAGCCATATCGACGGCCATGTGCGTGGTTTCCTTCAGGTGCAGAACGGCTGCGACCATCGCTGCACCTTCTGCATCATTCCCTATGGACGCGGCAATTCACGCTCCGTGCCAATGGGGGCCGTGGTGGAACAGGCCCGCAAGCTGGTGGAAAACGGCTACCGTGAAGTGGTGCTGACCGGCGTCGACGCCACCAGCTACGGCGCGGACCTGCCCGGTCAGCCCAGCCTGGGCCTGCTGGCCAAGACGCTGTTGAAACAGGTGCCTGACATTCTGCGTCTGCGGCTGTCCTCCATCGATAGTATCGAGGTCGACCGTCACCTGATCGATCTGATCGCTGAAGAACCGCGTTTCATGCCGCATCTGCACCTGTCGTTGCAGCATGGTGACGACATGATCCTGAAGCGAATGAAACGCCGCCATTCACGGGCGGATGCCTTGACGTTTGCCACACAGGTCCGCGCCCTGCGGCCCGATTTCAGCTTCGGTGCCGACATGATCGCCGGTTTCCCGACCGAAACCGAGGAGATGGCGGAAAATTCTGCTCGTCTGGCGCAAGAGATCGGCATCGCCCATCTGCATGTCTTTCCCTATAGTCCACGGCCCGGCACACCGGCCGCCCGGATGCCGCAACTGGACCGCGCCCTGGTGAAAGCGCGTGCCGCCAGCCTTCGCGCGGTTGCCGAACAGCTGCATCATGCCCATCTTGAACGCATGATTGGCTCACAGCAAAAGCTGCTGGTGGAGCGTAACGAAATGGCGCATACGCAGGACTTCACCCTCGTGGCCGCTCCGGGTCATCTGCCGGGTGCCCTTGTGGATGCGGTGATCGGCGGTCACAATGGACGTCACCTGATTATTGAACAGTCAGCCGCCGCTGCGGCCTGAACGTCGAAAAGCAAAGAACATCATGGCGCTTGGATTCATCAAAAAAGTCTTCACCTTTGGCAGGGACAAGCCAAGCGAAACAGGTGTTCCAAGCGAAACAGGTGTGCAAAGCGAAACAGGTGTAGATGCCGGGCTTTCCACTGAGGAAAAAGCCGCCATTGCCGCCGAGAGCGAGCCGCATGACCGTGTGGAGCAATTGCCGCTGGCCGAAGATCCTGTTCTGGCCGAGGAAGTCGATACGGCAGGCGGGCCTTCAGATGACCTGGTCGAAGATCAGGCTGATGAAGATGATGTGACGGCGGATGATCTGAGCCTCCTGCCGCTCTCGCTGCTGGAAGCCGAAGAGGCTGCTGACGAGCATCCCTCTGACGCGACGCCGTCTTTCGATGAACTGCTCGACGAGGCGGAAGATGCCTCGCCCGGCACTGAGATCGCCCTGCCCAAAGGTTTTTCGACCGTGGTCGAGCCTCAGCCGGAGCCCGAAACACCTGAGATAAAGCAGAGCTGGTTCCAGCGGCTGAAAGCCGGGTTGTTTCGCACCTCCTCGCAGCTCACCGGCCAGATCTCAGCACTTTTCACCAAGCGCAAACTGGACGAAGAGACGCTGGAAGAGCTGGAAGATCTGCTGATCCAGGCCGATCTCGGCGTCGAGACCGCCATGCGGGTCACTGCCACTCTGTCTTCCGAGCGCTATGGCAAGGATGTGACCGGCGAGGATGTGACGCGGATCATGGCGGCTGAAATCGTCAAGGTGTTGAAGCCGGTGGCAAAGCCGCTGGCACTGGATCTCAATCACAAACCGCATGTCATTCTCGTTGTCGGTGTCAACGGCACGGGAAAGACCACGACCATCGGCAAGCTTGCCGCCAAATTATCCGGCTCCGGCTTGAAGGTCATGCTGGCGGCGGGCGATACCTTTCGGGCGGCGGCCATCGAGCAGCTGAAAATCTGGGCGGATCGCACCGGCTCCACCTTTATCGGCACCAAACTCGACGCCGATGCGGCAGGGCTGGCCTATGACGCTTTCGAGAAGGCCAAGGCTGAGAAATCCGACGTGTTGATCATCGATACGGCGGGCCGGTTGCAGAACAAGACCGAGTTGATGGCCGAGCTGGAAAAGATCGTCCGGGTTCTCTCCAAGCTTGATCCGGATGCGCCGCATACCGTGTTGCAGACGCTGGATGCGACCACCGGCCAGAACGCCATGAACCAGGTGGAGATTTTCCGCAATGTCGCAGGTGTCAACGGGCTGATCATGACCAAGCTGGATGGTACGGCGCGTGGCGGCATTCTGGTCGCTATCGCCGCCAAGCACAAATTGCCGGTCTATTTCATTGGCGTTGGCGAAGGCGTGGATGATCTCGAACCCTTCGAGGCCGAGGATTTTGCCCGCGCCATTGCCGGTTTTGGTCCCTCAAGCTAAAGCACGATCTTTAAATTCGACGCAATTTCGTATTAACCGCAAAACTAAGCGCGAAGAGCAAAGCAGGATACCATGACAGCAGGAAACGCAGGCCAGCAACCGAGTGCGGCGGAACAGCATCACCCCTTGCTGAAGCTGGCCTTGGAGCTTGGCCCTCTGCTGGTGTTCTTCTTCGGCAATCTGCGTGGCGAATGGCTGGCGGCGCATTTTCCGGCTCTGACCGCCATCGGCGGGCCGCTGCTAATCGCCACAGCGCTATTCATGGTCGCTACCGTGCTGGCGCTTGTTGTGTCCAAGATCGTCTTCAAGCACCTGCCAATCATGCCTTTCGTGTCCGGCGTGGTGGTGCTGGTGTTTGGATCGCTATCGATCTGGCTTCAGGACGATACGTTCATCAAGATGAAGCCAACCATCGTCAACGCCCTGTTTGGCGTGGTGCTGCTTGGTGGGCTGCTGTTCGGCAAATCCTTGCTCGGCTATGTCTTCAATGCCGCCTTTCAGCTGGATGACGAGGGCTGGCGCAAGCTGACCCTGCGCTGGGGTATTTTCTTCCTGTTCCTCGCTGTGCTGAACGAGGTGGTCTGGCGCAATTTCACCAATGATGTCTGGGTGAATTTCAAGGTCTGGGGCACGATGCCGATCACCATCCTGTTCACGCTGGCGCAGATGCCGCTGATCATGCGCCATTCCCTGGAAAACAAGGCGGAAGAGGGCGGCAAGTGACCGCTGTGGCGGGAGCGCCGAAAACCCATCATGCCGCCTCGTTCTGGCTGGTGGTTCCCGTCATCATCCTGGCCGTACAGATCTTGGCCGAGCATTTTATGGGCCGGATCTGGATCTGCTCCTGCGGGTACGTGAAATTGTTCGAGGCGGGCGTGAATACGCCGGGCAATTCCCAACACCTGGCCGATTGGTACACGCCCTCGCATATCATCCACGGCTTCTTGTTTTACGGTCTCGGCTGGCTGGTGCTGCGGCGCGGGTCATTCGGTCAGCGTCTGACGCTGGCCACCGTGATCGAGGCGGCTTGGGAATTGCTGGAAAACTCCCCCATCATCATCGACCGTTACCGGGCTGCCACTATGGCGGTCGGCTATGAAGGCGACAGCATCCTGAATTCGGCGATGGATACCGTGTTCATGGCGCTTGGCTTCCTGTTTGCTGCCCGCGCGCCGATCTGGCTGACGATTGTCGTTGCCGTGTTTTTCGAGTTGCTCACGGGGTATCTGATCCGGGACAATCTGACGCTTAATGTCATCATGCTGGTCTGGCCGGTGGATGCGATCAAGGCCTGGCAGGCGGCTCTGTAATGTCCTTGACGGCAAGCGCCCGATCGATAGCCGGGTAAAGACCCTGTTCTATCGACTGGGCGTCAAAAGGCCCAACCCGCTTGTAAACAATCGTGCCATCCGGCGCGACGAGATAGCTTTCCGGGATGCCGTAGACACCCCAGTCAATCGCCGCCTTGCCGTTCGGGTCGATGCCGATGGCTTTGTAGGGATTGCCAAGCTCGCCCAAAAACCTCAGCGCGTTGTCGCTCTTGTCCTTGTAGTTGATGGCGACGATCTGGATGCGGGGGTCATTGCTCAGCTGTTTCAGCAACGGATGCTCGTCCCGGCAGGGGACACACCAGGAGGCAAACACATTGACGAGCGTGAGCTTGCCTGTGATGGCGGAAGAGGTCAGCGCCGGCAGGTTGGAGCCCTCCAGCGGTGGCAGGTTCAGGGTAGGCGCTTTGGTGCCGATCAGCGCGGAAGGAATGTCGCTGACATTCTTGCCGTTGAAATCCTGGTCATAGAGCATCTTGCCCGCTGTTCCCGCGATCAACGCAAAAACCGCAAGCGGAATGGCCGCCAGCAGGTAACGGGAGAGCCCGCGCTTTTCAGCGGTTTCCAGCCTGTCCTCAGCCATCAGCCTGCCTTTTCTGTCGATGTGTCGGAGCGGCGGCGGATGCCTGCCGCTTCCAGCGCCTTCAACTCTTTCTGACGCGCGCGGCCCTCCAGCCAGATCCAGACGACCATGAACAGGATGGCGGCGGCGGTCAGTCCGTAGGCGGTGCCGATATAGAAGGCATATTTCATGGCGCGGTCTCCTGCGAGGCGATCCGGGCGGCAAGCCGACGCTGGGCCATGATCCGCCGTCGCCAGATCTCGTTGCGCATCGCCATCAGATGCAGGGTGAAGAACAGCAGGGTGAAGGCCACGGCCATGACCAGCAAGGGACGCAGAAACTCCGGATCGACGCTTGGGCCGCCAAGCTTCATGATGCTGGCTGGCTGGTGCAGCGTATTCCACCATTCCACGGAAAATTTGATGATCGGAATATTGACGAAGCCGACCAGGATCAGCACCGAACTGATCCGCGCCGATTTCGACGGATCGTCCATGGCCCTGTTAAGGGCGATCAGGCCCAGATACATCAGGAATAGAATGAACACCGAGGTCAGGCGGGCATCGCCCCAGGCCCACCATGTCCCCCACATTGGCCGGCCCCAGAGCGAGCCGGTGACCAGCGCGATGAAGGTAAAGGCCGCGCCCAATGGTGCCGCCGCCCGATGGCTGACATCGGCCAGCGGATGACGCCAGACCAGCGTGCCGATGGCGGAGACCGCCATGACCGAATAGCACATCATCGCCAGCCAGGCAGCGGGCACATGGATATACATGATCCGCACCGTGTCGCCCTGCTGATAATCGCCCTCGGTGGTGAAGGCGAGCGTCAGGCCGACGGCCAGCAGAACAACGGTTATTCCCGCCATCCACGGCAGAACACGGGCCACCAGCGCCAGAAACCGGGTGGGGTTAGCCAGCGCGTTTAATCGGGCAGTGAGCTTGGTCGAAGCAAGGCTGTTGTCGGTCATGCTGCTTTCTACCCTGAGGATGATGTTGCTGCAATTGATCGCAATCAATTGAAGATGGTCAAGAACGATCAATCCGCCGTGTTTCTGAGCGCCAATGCCGCTGCCGATGGGCCGATGACCGCGAAGAATAAAGTGAGTGCGGATAGAAACAGAAAGGGCGGCAGAAAAGGGGCCGGGTCTTCCACAGCCGCATAGGAAGCACTCACACCGAAAATCAGCACCGGAATAGCCAGCGGCAGAACCAGGATCGACACCAGCAGCCCGCCACGCGGCAGGGCTACGGCGACGGCTGCCCCGGCAGCGCCGATGAAGGTGAGGGCGGGAGAGCCAATCAGCAGTGTCAGCATCACCGCCCCGATGGCCATTTCGCTCATATTCATGAACAGGCCGAGCAGCGGCGAAGCGATCACCAGCGGCAGGCTGGTCGCTGTCCAATGGGCCAGGCATTTCACGAAGACGGTCAACACCAGCGGCGTTTCCTGCATCAGGAGCAGATCCAGCGAACCGTCATCCCGGTCGGCCTGAAACAGCCGGTCGAGGCCGAGCAGCGCCGACAGCAGTGCGCCGATCCAGACAATGGCAGGACCGATGCGGGCCAGCAGGTTCATATCCGGTCCGACGCCAAAGGGAATGACGGCAACCACGGTCAGGAAAAACAGCACGCCGATCAGCGCGCCGCCGCCCGCCCTGACCGACAGTTTCAGGTCGCGCAGAAAAAGGGCGATCACGCCGCATCCTCCATGTCCGCGTAGTCGAAGCCCTTCATTTCCAACAGTTTCGGGTTGTCCAACCCCAGAGGCTGGTGGGTGGCGGCCAGCACCATGCCGCCTTGGGCCAGATGGGCGCGAATCAGGCTTGAAAACATCTCATCGGCTTTGACATCCAATGCCGCCGTTGGCTCATCGAGAATCCAGATCGGACGGTAGGACACCAGCAATCGAGCCATGGCGAATCGCCGCTGTTGACCGGCGGACAAGTAGCCATAGGGCAGGTGGGTGATGCCACCCAATCCAACCTGATCGGCGGCCTCTTCGATGGAGATGCCCGCACCGCCTTCGGCCTGTCCGAGAAATGCTTTCCAGAATACCAGATTTTCGGCCACGGTCAGCTCCGCCTTCATGCCGTTGCGATGACCGAGGTAATGGCTGACCTCGCGAGGTGGTCGTGGCTCGGTGCCGGGTGATTCGAACAGGACGGAGCCGTGCTCTGGCCGGATGAAGCCAGCGATGACCCGCAGCAGGGTGGATTTTCCCGATCCGTTGCGACCGGTCAGGATCAACGCTTCGCCGGATGACAGCGTGAAGGAGACGTTGCGAAACAACAGATCTTCCCCGCGTTTCGCGGCCAGTTTCAGGGCATTTAGCCGGGTGATTTCCCCTTTGTTTAGCAAAGCTTATCGCCTTTAAAAAATTGTGCCGTTTGGCCTTCTACACTCTGGAACAGTTCTTGGAAATTCTCTATAAGACCTGCAACCACGCCAGCGACCGGCGTGTCCATCATCCTAGCGCCGAACTTGAATGTTGCGTAAAGCGATTTTCACGGGCGGACAGCGGAAATGGTCGCACCCGCATCCTGATGTGCATGTAGTGCATAGGCGTCCGCACGTATGTGTTGGCTATCAGTATCAGCGGGGTTCTATCCGTGTCCAAATCGCTTGACAGTTTCAATTGCCGGTCGACGCTTTCCGTCGATGGCAAGGATTATGTCTATTACAGTATCCCCAAGGCCGAGGCCAATGGCCTAACCGGCGTTTCCAAGCTGCCTTATTCCATGAAGGTGCTGCTGGAAAACCTGCTGCGCAACGAAGACGGCCGCTCCGTCACCAAGGCCGACATTGAAAACGTCGCCGCCTGGCTGGTTGACAAGGGCACGGCTGAAAACGAAATCGCCTATCGTCCGGCCCGCGTGCTGATGCAGGACTTCACCGGCGTTCCCGCCGTGGTCGATCTGGCCGCCATGCGCGATGCCATGGTGTCGCTGGGCGGCGATCCGGAAAAGATCAACCCGCTGGTTCCTGTTGACCTCGTCATCGACCACTCGGTTATCGTTGACGAATTCGGCACGCCAACCGCTTTTGCCCGCAACGTTGAGCTGGAATATGAGCGCAACGGCGAGCGTTACCGCTTCCTCAAGTGGGGCCAGCAGGCGTTCAAGAACTTCCGCGTTGTTCCTCCGGGTACTGGCATCTGTCACCAGGTCAATCTCGAATATCTCGGCCAGACCGTCTGGACCAAGGATGAAGACGGCGAAACCACTGCCTATCCTGACACCTGCGTTGGCACCGATTCGCATACCACGATGATCAACGGTCTGGGCGTTCTGGGCTGGGGCGTTGGTGGTATCGAAGCCGAAGCGGCCATGCTTGGCCAGCCGGTTTCCATGCTTCTGCCTGAAGTCATCGGCTTCAAGCTGACCGGCAAAGTCAAGGAAGGCGTCACCGCCACCGACCTCGTGCTGACCGTTGTGCAGATGCTGCGCAAGAAGGGCGTTGTCTCCAAGTTCGTTGAATTCTTCGGCCCCGGCCTGGATTCGATGTCGCTGGCCGACCGCGCCACCATCGGCAATATGGGTCCGGAATATGGCGCAACCTGCGGCTTCTTCCCGGTTGACGGCGAAACCATCAACTACCTCACCATGTCTGGCCGCACCAAGGACCGGATTGCACTGGTCGAAGCCTATTCCAAGGCGCAGGGCATGTGGCGTGATGGCGACGGTTCCGAACTGGTGTTCACCGACACGCTGGAACTCGATCTCGGCGACGTTGTGCCGTCGATGGCGGGTCCGAAGCGTCCGGAAGGCCGCTTGCCTTTGGAAACCATTGCTCCGAACTTCGCAACCGCTCTGGAAGGCGATTACAAGAAGCCCGGCCAGCTTTCCAACCGCTACGCTGTTGAAGGCACAGACTTCGACCTCGGCCATGGCGATGTGGCGATTGCCGCCATCACCTCCTGCACCAACACCTCCAACCCGAGCGTGTTGATTGCTGCTGGCCTTCTGGCCCGCAATGCTGTTGCCAAGGGTCTGAAGTCCAAGCCCTGGGTCAAGACCTCGCTGGCACCTGGATCACAGGTTGTTGGTGAATATCTGGAAAAGTCCGGTCTTCAGGTTTCTCTGGATGCACTCGGCTTCAACCTGGTTGGTTTCGGCTGCACCACCTGCATCGGTAACTCTGGCCCGCTGCCAGCGCCGATCTCCAAGACCATTAACGACAAGGGCCTGATCACCGCTGGTGTGTTGTCGGGCAACCGTAACTTCGAAGGCCGTATCTCGCCGGACGTTCAGGCCAACTATCTGGCGTCGCCGCCGCTGGTTGTTGCTTACGCGCTGGCCGGTTCGGTTCAGAAGGACCTGACCACCGAGCCTCTGGGCGAAGATCAGGACGGTAACCCGGTGTTCCTCAAGGACATCTGGCCGACCTCGAAGGAAATCCAGGAATTCATCCTGAAATACGTCACCCGCGAACTGTATGAAAGCAAGTATGCGGACGTGTTCAAGGGCGATGAAAACTGGCAGGCCGTGCAGATCCCGGCTGGCCAGACCTATGCCTGGGACGACAACTCCACCTATGTGCAGAACCCGCCTTACTTCGTCGGCATGGGCAAGAGCGGCTCCGGTCTCAAGAACATCACCAATGCGCGCGTATTGGGTCTGTTCGGCGACAAGATCACCACCGACCATATCTCGCCGGCTGGCTCCATCAAGGCGGCATCGCCTGCTGGTGCCTATCTGCTGGACCATGGCGTTGGCGTGGCGGACTTCAACCAGTACGGCACCCGTCGCGGCAATCACGAAGTGATGATGCGCGGTACCTTCGCCAATATCCGTATCCGCAATCACATGCTCGGGCCGAACGGCAAGGAAGGTGGCTACACCATCCATTATCCGTCCAAGGAAGAGATGTCGATTTACGATGCGGCCATGCAGTACAAGGCCGAGGGCGTTCCGCTGGTAATCTTTGCAGGCGTCGAATACGGCAACGGTTCCTCGCGTGACTGGGCTGCCAAGGGCACCAACCTGCTCGGCGTGCGCGCCGTGATTGCCCAGTCGTTCGAGCGTATCCACCGCTCCAACCTGGTCGGCATGGGCATCGTGCCTTTCTGCTTCGAGGACGGCACCACCTGGGCCAGCCTCAACCTGAAGGGCGACGAAACCGTGACGATCGAAGGCCTCGAAGGCGAGATCAAGCCACGCGAGAAGAAGATCGCCAAGATTACCTATGCCGATGGCACGGTAAAGGATCTGCCGCTGATCTGCCGCATCGATACGCTGGATGAAGTGACCTATGTGAACAACGGTGGCATCTTGCAGACCGTTCTGCGCGATCTGGCTGCTTAATCCGGTCGATTCCTATTGAAAATAACAGCCGCCGGCGCAAATGCCGGCGGCTTTTTTGTTTTCTCTTCACTTCCAGGTTGCTCTCACCCCAACGTGACTTGGTGTTGAAGTGGGTCCTGTTTATCCTCTCAATCCATGAGCAGACAGATCAGCGGTGTGGCGATGCTTAAGACCAGGTTCATGTGACCGGTTTAAACTGCTTTGACATGTTTATGCAGTATGGACAGCGTATGCCGGACTGGCTGCAAGGGGCGGCGGAGCCGAGCAGCAGCTGATTGGCGCTTGAGACCCTATAGACTGCGATCATCGGCGTGATACCGTGGCATTGTGGCCGGACTGTAAGGGTTGAATAAAGGGGAGGGTTGAAGAATGGGGCAGTATCGATGGTTTCGATGAAGGTTGCGGCAATCCCTGGAAAAGGTCTCCTTATGGGCTTGATGATGTGCCTGGCAGGGACCTCAATCGCCAAGGCTGAGGACGCGCGTTCGCCGAAGGGGGTTGTCGAGCTGTTTACGTCGCAGGGCTGTGTGTCCTGCCCGCCCGCCGACCGTGCCTTTGAAGCGCTCGCCAAACAACCTGACGTGATCGCACTGGCCTATCATGTCGATTACTGGAACTACCGCGGCTGGACCGATACGCTCGGGTCCCCTGGCAATACCGCCCGCCAATATGCCTATGCACGAAGCTTCGGCAGAAGCGGTGTCTACACGCCCCAGGCTGTGGTCAATGGCACGATGCAGATGAAGGGCACCGATGCGACGACGCTGTCGGGAAAACTGGATGGGCTGCGGGCCAGCGGTAATGGTCTTTCGGTCAAGGTCGATGCGGCCATTCAAGGCGACGCCCTGTCTGTGTCGATCGGGAGTGGGCAAGGCCGTGCCGATGTGATAGTCGTCTATTTCAAGCGCCGGAAAGATGTCGAAGTGCTGAAGGGCGAAAACAAGGGCCAGCGCATGACCTATTGGAACAGCGTCAGCGACATCCAGTCTGTCGGCATGTGGCATGGCGATAGTTTGAAACTGACCCTGCCATCCAAGGTTCTACGCAGCAACGATTGTGATGGATTTGCAGTCCTGCTCCAGACTTCGACGCAAAATGGCGAGCCTGGCCGTATAGTCGGCGCGGCGATGGTGATGACTCAATCTGCGGGAAATGCCAGCGCTTCGAAGCAGCTCAATCCCTGATCGGCAAACAATCTGCGTCTATAGAATTTTCAGAAAAACTGTGAAGCGGTTTACGTTCACATCCACGAAACGCGTAAATGCTCTCGCATGCTATCCTGTGGCTTCAGCGGGTCCGGCCGGGAACATTGGGGGGCTGGGGGTAAGGGGTCAATGCGCCAGACCGGACCCTTGACGCTGACGCGTCAACTGAAGACGGTGCAATCTCGTCTGCAATTGGGGCGCTGTTTTGACCGAAATACGGCGAAGGAAAAAAACCTTCCGAAATGGTACAGGTTGAGCTTTTTGGTGCAAACGGCTTAAGCAGTTACGCTCTTGCAATTTGATGCCTGTCAGGCAAACTGTCACCGGCTTGTCATGAAAAGCACGAAGGAGCCCCAATGACCGATCAGCCGGATTTACCTCGTGAAGTCCCGCCCGTCACTCCTGAAACTGGCCAGCGCCCTGGCAACAGACCTGCTCCCGTGGTGGATCTCAGGGATTACAAGCAGAATCTCGATCCGCTGCCGGTCACTTTTCATCGTACGGAATTGGATGCGATCTTATGGGTCTATGGCCGAATGGTCGGGGAAGGGGAGTGGCGCGATTACGCGCTCGACCATCTGAAAGACAAGGCGGTGTTTTCCGTTTTCAAGCGCTCCGGTGAGATGCCTTTGTATCGGATCGAGAAAAATCCGAAGCTTGCGGCAAAGCAAGGGGCCTTTTCGGTGGTCAATACCCACGGAATGATCCTGAAGCGTGGGCATGACCTGCGTCAGGTGCTGAAAGTGTTCGACAAGGTTTTGAAACTGGTCGAGTAGAGCGTCCTCACCCTTTGAACAGGCTGCCGGGATAGGTTTTTTCGTCGGGCAGGGTTTGCTTGCCCTCGCCAAGCGGGCGTTGCATGAAAACGGTGTCGAGCCAGATCCCATGCTTGAAGCCGGAGCCGTTGATACCGCCCGCATGGGTAAAGCCCAGGCTGCGGTGGACACCAATTGATGCGGGGCTGGCGCCTCCGATCACCGCAATCATCTGCCGGAAGCCAAGCGCCGTGCATTGCGCAACAAGATCGGCCAGCAGCGCCTTGCCGATCCCCTTGCCTTGGGCGGCCTCTGCCAGATAAATCGAATCCTCCACCAGAAAGCGATAGGCGGGCCGAGTGCGAAAGGCCGAGGCATAAGCATAGCCAAGCAGACCGCCACCAACATCCTCAGCGACGATATAGGGATAGGATTGAGAGGTGACCGTCTCCATCCGGCGCGCCATCTCAGTCTCGTCAGGTGGCGCTATTTCATAGCTGGCCGTGCCGGTCAGAACTGAATGACGGTAAATCTCGGTGATGTTGGGGATATCGGCTTGGGTGGCGGCGCGAATCTGCACGGATATGGGACTTTCTACGCTGAGAAACAGTGTAGATTCCCGTCTTGCATAGCCACACGCTTACGGCAAGACGGCGCATGAAAAAGGGCGACCCGAAGGCCGCCCTGATGTGGTCCTGTAGCTGGTCTCCGCCGGGTTAGCGACGGTCGCCCATGAAGCGCAGCATGAACAGGAACAGGTTGATGAAGTCGAGGTAAAGGGTCAGGGCACCCAGGATAGCCTTGCGGCCAGCCGTATCGGCACCGTCCTGCTCGAAATACATTTCCTTGATCTTCTGCGTGTCGTAGGCGGTCAGGCCTGCGAAGATGACGACGCCTATGGCCGAAACGGCAAAGGCGAGTGCCGAAGACTGAAGGAAGATGTTGACCAGCGAGGCAATGATCAGACCGAACAGGCCCATCATCAGGAACGAACCCATCGCGCTCAGGCTACGCTTGGTGGTGTAACCATACAGCGACAGGGCGCCGAACGAAGCCGCCGTGACGAAGAAGGTCTGCACCACGCTCTGGCCAGTATAGATCAGCAGGATAGACGACAGCGACAGGCCAACCAGACCGGCATAGACCAGGAAGGTGGTACGGGCCGCCGATACGCTCATCGACTGGATCTTGAAGCTCAGGAAAAATACCAGGCCGATGGGAGCCAGCATGATCACCCATTTCAGCGGGCTACCGTAAATGGCAGCGCCAAGGCTGGTCAGCATGATGCCGTTGCCGAACTGTCCGACAGCCTGCGATGGGTCGGTCGTGGTGGCAAGCATAGCGATCACATAAGCGGCAACGCCGGTAATCGCCAGCCCAAGACCCATCAGGTTATAGACCTTCAGCATGTAGCTGCGCAGGCCCTGGTCGATCATCTCGGCCGAACCTACCCCGGTACGCGCCTGATAATTGCGAAAATCAGACATGGTTTCCTCTCATATAAGCCCCGAATGGTTCACGGTGCAGGATCTTGTCCCAAGCGCCGCTGCGGGGCTCCAGCATGCGTAGCGTCAATATGGGAGTAATAACGCTATAGAACAAGGGCTTTTCCGTTAAACCTCGGTAATGTAGCCCATGGTCATCCAGTTCGGTTAACGGTCCAGGCCTCATCCCTGTCAGAGTTCCCGCAGAACCGGCGCGGCCTTCTGCCCCAGAACCCGCCATGTTCCGGCAAGACCGATGCCGATTGTCGTCACCAGCGCCAGCGCGACGGTGGAAACGGCGACCCCGGGCAGGAAGCTGGCGGGCAGTTTCATGATCTGGCTGACCACATACCAACCCGCAACGCTTCCGGCCAGAAGCGCGAAAATCGCCGTGGCAAGGCCGAGCAGCAGATATTCATAGGTAAAGGCGCGGATCAGCATCGGTCGCGTTGCGCCCAGCGTCTTTAGCACCACCGCGTCATGGGTGCGGCCCCGATTGCCTGCCGCAAGTGCGCCCGACAGCACGAGAACGGAGGAGATGAGGGCAATGGCCGCCGCCGCCCGGATGGCGATTGCCAACTGGCCGACCAGCGAATTCACCATGTCCAGCGCATCCTTGACCCGCACGCTGGTAATGGTGGGATAGGCCTTGGTGACGGCACGCAGGATGCTTGCCTCCTGCTGCGGAGTGGCGGATGGCTCGGTCAGGGTGGCGATCCAGGCATGGGGTGCGCCAGCAAAGGTGTTGGGCGAAAAGACCATGACGAAATTGATCGACAGGGATTGCCAATCCACCTTGCGGAAATTGGCGATTTTCGCGGTAATGCTGCGGCCCAGCACATTGACGGTTACCGTATCACCCAGTTTCAGGCCCAGTTCGCCTGCTTCCTGGGCGGAGAACGATACCAGCGGTTCGCCTTTGTAATCCGGTGCCCACCATTGGCCCTCGGTCACCGTGGCATTTTTCGGCAGGTCGGTGGCATAGGTAATGCCCCGGTCGCCGCGCAGGACCCAACGGCCCTGTGGCGGCACGTTCATCTTGGCAACGTCCTGGCCATTGAAAGCGGTGATCCGCCCGCGCAACATCGGCACTTCAACAACCTGCCCCTGCGGTGCCTCGCGGGCGATGATCTGGCGGAAATCATCGAGCTGGTCGCGCTGGATATCGACGAAAAAGAAATTCGGGGCTTTTTCAGACAGCGTACCGGTGAGATTGCGCCGCAGATTGCCGTCGATCATCGACAGCGTCACCAAAAGTGCAAGGCCAAGGCCAAGCGACAGAATGACCGAGGGCGTCAGCGCGCCAGGCCGATGGATATTGCCGACCGCCAGACGCAGCGCAGGGGAAGGAAGCCGAGGGCTTTTCCGCGCAAGTGCTGAAACGCCATAAGCGACCAGTCGCAGCACCACGAAGCTGGCGGCCATGGCAATCAGGAAGAATATCGCCAGCCGTCGATCATAGGCGGTCAGGATCGCCAATGCGGCAAGGGCAAGGATGGCCAGCGCTGCCACCAGCACATATGGCCAGGAAGGCAGGCGGCGGGTCTCGAAACCCTGTTCGCGAAACAGCGCCGTGGCAGGCACTTGCCGCGCGTGGCCGAGCGGCATGACGGCAAAGGCCAGCGTGGTCAGCCCGCCAAACAGCAGCGCCAGCAGCAGGGAGCGGGGATAGATAGCGAAATCCGCCTGGATCGGCAGGAATTGCGCGAGATAATAGCTGGCAATCCAGGGCGCGATGGCGCCAATGGCAAGCCCCAGCGCAATGCCGATGCTGGCGACCATCAGGATCTGGAACAGATAGACCATGACGACGACGGAAGCCGGCGCGCCCAGGCATTTCAGCGTAGCGATAACACTGCGCTTGCTGTCGAGAAAGGCGCGCACCGCATTGGCGACGCCGACACCGCCGACAATCAACGCCGTCAGCCCGACAAGTGTCAGGAATTGCGAAAACCGAGTGATGTTTTCGGTCAGGTTGGGGGCTGCCCGGTCGCTGGTGCGGATTGACCAGCCCGCATCAGGAAATTGCTGCTTGGCCTGATCCTGAATGACAGGCAGCGCCGGGCTGCCGGGTTTCAGCCTGACTTTATAGACATGCTCGACCAGACTACCAGTCTGGATCAGGCCGGAGGCGGCGAGCGCTTCGCCACTGGTGATGACGCGCGGCGCAAAGCCGAAGCCTTCCGAAATGGCATCTGGCTCGGTGGTGATGGTGCCGGTAATCACCAGCCGGACGGAGCCGACAAGCAGGCTATCGCCGATCTTTATCCCCAGCCGGTCGAGCAGCAAAGGGGCTGCGACCGCACCATAAGCGTCGCCGGTTTTTGTCAATAGGTCAGCCAAGGGCTGGTCCGGCGTGGCGACGAATGTGCCATAGAGCGGATAGGCGCTATCGACCGCCTTGATTTCCGCCAGAGACTGATCGGAGCCATCCGGCAATCGGGCCATGGAACGCAGGCCAGTGGAGGCCGAGACGGTGCCGAGCCCCTGCAGGAAGGCGCTTTCCGCCGCATTGGCTTCCCGGTTGTTCAGCTCGAACCGGATGTCGCCGCCCAAGAGCGACTGCCCCTGGCTGGCGATGGACCGGGTAATCGATGTGGAGACGGAATTGACGGCGGCAATTGCCGCCGTGCCAAGCGCAATACAGGCCAGGAAAATATAAAATCCGCCAAACCCGCCACGCATTTCGCGGGCGCTGAGACGCAAGGCGGTTCTGAGACGTTGCAAAAATCCGCTCATGCCGAAACGGTCTCGTCGGCAAGCGTCTTGCCCGCTTCATCGCCCGGCTCGATCTGGCCCGAGCGGACGCGGACCTGTCTTGAGCAGCGACCGGCCAAGGCCGTGTCGTGGGTGACCAGAACCAACGTCGTCTTGCGTTCTGCCTGTTTGGCAAACAGCAGGTCGGCAATCTGGCGTCCGGTCGCGCCGTCCAGGTTGCCGGTCGGCTCATCGGCAATCACCACGGTGGGCGAGGGGGCAAGGGCGCGGGCAATGGCGACCCGTTGCTGCTCTCCGCCAGACAATTGGCCGGGATAATGGCTGAGCCGCTCGCCAAGGCCAACGGCGCGCAGCTCCCTGGCGGCAATGTCAAAAGGATTTTTGACATTGGCCAACTCCAGCGGCACGGCGACATTTTCCAGCGCGGTCATATTGGCGATCAGGTGGAAAGACTGAAAGACGATGCCGATATTGCGACCGCGAAAATCGGCGAGCGCATCTTCGCTCAAGCCATGCAGGGCGGTGCCGTTGATGTGGATTTCGCCGCTGTCCAGCCGTTCCAGCCCGGCCAGCACCATTAGCAGCGTCGATTTTCCCGAACCGGAGGGGCCGACAATGCCGATCGATTCGCCTTCTGAAATATCCAGGTCCATTCCCTTGAGGACGTGGACCGAGGCTGCGGCATTGCCAAGGGTGAGATCGGCTTTTCTGAGCTGAATGATGGTTTGTCTCACGCGGTTTTCGTCCTATATGAGGTTCAAGGTCTTTAACGCCTTGGCGATGTCCGCTCGGACATCATGATCGTCTACGCGAATTTAGGAAAGCCATCATGGGTTTTAAACCTGTCCCCCTTCAATTCGCCGTCATAGCGCTGGCTGGCCTGCTTGCCGCGGGCGGTTTTGCCGTGCCCAGTCTGGCCCAGGAACAGGCTCCGCAAGGGCAGCCGTTGGAACAATCCATGCCTGACCAGAAAATGCCTGACCAGCCTTCAACTGACCAGTCCATGCCAGAGGATGCAACGGGGGATACGCCGGTGGCGGAAGCGCAAGTGCAATTGATCGGACTTGGCGACAGCCTGATGGCTGGCTATCAGCTCCAGGGCGATGAGGCACTGCCAAGCCAGTTGGAAAAAGCCCTGCACGATAAGGGCATGAATGTCAGCATCGGCAATGCCGGCGTGTCCGGCGATACCACGGAAGGCGGGTTGGCGCGGGTTGACTGGTCGGTGCCTGACGGCACGCAGGGGGTTATTCTGGAGCTTGGCGCCAACGATGCGCTGCGCGGAATCGCGCCTGAAGAGAGCGAAAAGAACTTATCTGCGATCATTGAAAAATTGCAGGCCCGCAAGATCGGCGTGTTTTTGGTGGGCATGATCGCGCCGCCCAATATGGGCGCGGATTACGCCAAAAGGTTCAATCCAATCTATCAGCGCCTGGCTGATAAATATAAAATTCCGCTCTATCCCTTTATTCTGGATGGCGTCGTGACTGACGCTACGTTGAAGCTGGGCGATGGCATGCATCCCAACGCCAAGGGTGTGGGGGTCATGGTCGAGCACATGCTGCCCGCCGTCCAGAGTTTCGCAAAAGGTTTGGAGGATAAGGTCAATTAACGACTTGCTTACCCTTTGCAAGCATGATTCGTTGTTAGCATCTGCAAAAGATTCGGGGAGCTCTCCATGCCGAGATTGTTCACTGCCCTCGAAATTCCGCGCAACGTGGCCTTGAGCCTGTCTTTGCTGCGCGGCGGGCTTCCGGGAGCCCGATGGATCGATGTGGAAAATTACCACATCACATTGCGCTTCATAGGCGATATCGATGGGCGAACCGCCGATGAGATCGTCGATAGGCTGGATCGCATCGACCGGCCGGAATTCCAGCTCAGTCTGAACGGCATCGGTTCCTTCGGGTCGAAGAAACCGCATTCCATTTGGGCAGGCGTTACGCCACATCCGCAAATGACAGCGCTCCAGGGCGAAATCGAGCGGATCTGCCAGAGAGTGGGGCTGCCGCCCGACCCCCGAAAGTTCATGCCGCATGTGACACTGGCGCGGCTGAAGTCATCGAGACTGGATGACGTTGTTCATTATCTGTCAGGGCGCGGTAACTTCCAGACCGCGCCCTTTTTCGTTCCAAGATTCGTGCTGATGTCCTCCAAGGAATCGGTGGGCGGTGGTCCTTATCTGACGGAGGAAATTTTCCCCCTCTATGAAGATCGCTCAGAGATGAGTTTTTCAGAGCGCGCCGTGCATTCGCTGAACGGATAAAGCAGGGTCTGGCACCGATTTTGAAGGAACTTTTTGCGCTCGGATGGCTTGTCTTCCAGCCGCTACCTGAGTGCTGCCTGCCATGTCGGTGGATGGCCGGTCGGTGGATGGCGTGACAGCCAGATTGGGAGTGATCATGCGATATGAACGACTTGCGCCGGATGCGATTCCAGGCGCCTTGCGGGACCTGGACGGGTGGGTCCTTTCTGAGGATCGCGGCGCGATCACCAAAGAATTTTCTTTCGACGATTTTGCCCAGGCCTTCGGCTTTATGACGGAATGCGCCATCATCGCTGAAAAGATGGGGCATCATCCAGAATGGTTCAATGTTTACCGGCGTGTCGACGTGCGGTTGACCACCCATGATGTTGGCGGACTGACTGGGCATGACCTGAAACTGGCGGCTGCGATGGACCAGGTTGCCAGACGCCGGGTTTGACAGGAACACTGATCATTCCCATATCCGGGTTCACGGCACTTCAGAAAATTGGCAACCGATTTTCGGGATGATGCATAGGTTGGAGAGTGAGAAAGAGGACGGTCATGGTCGAAGCGAAACTGGACGACGTGAAGATCGGTGAAATTCTTCTGCCGGGCGACGAGGCCGAACAGCAAAAGCAGGAGCAAAAGCTGAGCCGTACCTTCTGGCCGAAAATGCGCAAAGCCATTCGCCACATCCCGTTCAGCCGGGACGTGATTGCCGCTTTCTACTGCGCGACGGATCGGCAGACCCCACTTCGGGTGCGCGGTATCCTGCTGGCGGCGCTTGGCTATTTCGTCCTGCCCTTTGATGCCATTCCCGACATGCTGGCCTTTGTCGGCTTTACCGACGACATTGCCGTGCTGACGACAGCGCTGGCGATGATCAACGGCCATATCAAGGAACGCCACTACGATGCAGCCGACGCTGTGCTTTCCGATGATGGTGAGCCGGTGCGAGGCGACGATAAAAGCGCACCACAAGGGCGGGCTGAAAGTGTCTGAATGTGACATTTTCAACTATGGCGCCAGTCTCTTGTGCCATAGTCCAATTCCTGCCTGATTCCTTGTGTTCTACCAGAGGGCCGGTTGATCTGCCGGTGCCTTCAATCTGTACCATTTTCGGAAAAGGACTGACTGGAAGCATGGATTTGTCGGCTATAAGCTGTGCATTTCGTGCCTCGTTGACGGTTTGGTAACCAAAATTAAGTCAAATTGAATGAGGTTTCGAGGCTGGACACGAGACTGTTTGTCTTGGCGTCCGACGAAAAAGCGGCAGGAAGAAAATGTTTGTAAAAAGAATCGCAACCGCAGTCGCAATCATGCTGGCATTCGCAGATGTGGCCGCAGCGCAATCGCCAAGCCCGACGCGGATTGAGCAGTTCAAGGCTTGGGGTGCTTATTCCTACAAGTCCGGCAATAGCACGGTCTGCTATGTGCTGTCGGTGCCGACCACGAAGGAACCGCCTTCCGTCAATCACGGCGATATTTTCTTCATCGTCTCGCAGCGTCCCGGTCAGAACATTTCCTACGAGCCGCAGGCGATGATGGGTTATACGTTGAAGACCGGTTCCAAGGTGACGGTGAAGATCGATGCCAAGAGCTTCACGATGTTTACCAAGGATAGCGCCGCCTGGGTGGAAAACGCCGCAGAAGAGCCCGCTTTGGTCGCCGCCATGAAGGTCGGCAAGACCATGAGCGTCCAGGCCGTTTCGGGTCGTGGCACGCCAACCAATTACGCCTATTCGCTTCAGGGTATTTCCGATGCGCTGAAACGCATTGAAAAGTGCAAATAACATTTGCTTCCTGATGCGACGAAGGCCGGGTTTCCCGGCCTTTTTGCGTTTTGGGATGACGTCGCGGCATTTTGATGATAAAGGCCCGGCAAATGCAGTCTTGAAGGCTGCCGCGTTGTCGTTCGTCAACGATGGCGCATGCATGATTTCTTGAAACAGAGCAATGTTGAAAAATGGAGCGTGACCGCCCGCATCATCATGTCGATGCGGGGATCGGCTTCGGTTTTGATGGGGTGTAGCGATGGCTGCCACGGAAATTATCATCGAGCGGACGCCCCAGGCGCGGCCCGCCGCCATGCCAGGCGCCACCAAGCCGACCCTGATCGGCCAGACCCGTGAGGAAATGGGCGAGATGCTGCGCGAGATCGGCGTGGCCGACAAGCAGGTGCGCATGCGTGTCGCCCAGCTGTGGAACTGGATCTATGTGCGCGGCGTCTCCGATTTCGACCAGATGACCAATGTCGCCAAGGACATGCGCGAGAAGCTGAAAGCGCATTTCACCATTGCCCGGCCTGAAATCGTCGAGGAGCAGGTGTCCAATGATGGTACCCGCAAGTGGCTGCTGCGCTATCCGCCGCGCGGTGCGGGGCGTCCGGTCGAGGTGGAATGCGTCTATATTCCGGAAGAGGGCCGGGGAACGCTCTGCGTTTCCAGCCAAGTTGGCTGCACTCTGACCTGCACCTTCTGTCACACCGGCACGCAGAAGCTGGTGCGCAATCTGACGGCGGAAGAAGTGCTGTCGCAACTGTTGCTGGCCCGCGACCGGCTGGGCGACTTTCCCGACCGCGATGCGCCTGTCGGCGCGATGGTGCCGAATGAGGGCCGCAAGATCACCAATATGGTGATGATGGGCATGGGCGAGCCGCTCTACAATTTCGAGGAAGTGAAAAAGGCGCTGCTGATCGCCTCGGATGGCGATGGATTGTCGCTGTCAAAGCGCCGCATTACGCTTTCGACCTCCGGCGTGGTGCCGGAAATCTACCGTACCGGCGATGAAATCGGCGTGATGCTGGCGATTTCGCTGCATGCTGTGCGCGACGAATTGCGCGACCTGCTGGTGCCGATCAATAAGAAATATCCGCTGAAAGACCTGATTGAAGCCTGTCGCAACTATCCGGGCCTGTCCAACGCCCGGCGCATTACCTTCGAATATGTGATGCTGAAGGATGTGAACGACAGTCTTGAGGATGCCAAGGGCCTGATTCAGCTGTTGAAGGGCATTCCGTCCAAGATCAATCTCATTCCCTTCAATCCTTGGCCGGGCACCAATTACCAGTGTTCCGACTGGGACCAGATCATGAAATTTGCCGATTTCATCAATTCGGCAGGCTATGCCTCACCGATCCGCACGCCACGCGGCCGCGATATTCTGGCTGCCTGCGGACAGTTGAAGTCGGAATCGGAGCGGATGCGCAAGACCGAACGTCTGGCTTATGAGGCGATGATGATCGTTGGCCATGGTGAGGACGATTAGAGCGAGGACGATTGATGGAAGTTGCCGTTCGCAATGAACGAACCAAGTTGACGGCAACCTATATCAATGGCGTTGCCATCGCCATTTTTGCCGTTGGAGGTTTCGCGCCGGTGATTTCCACGGTCAATAGTGGCCATGGTCCGAACGGAAATCTCGCTCTTGTGTGTTCCATTTGCATTTTAGCGTCTGTGGCATTACATTTGTTAGCGCGGAAGATATTGAAAGGTCTGAAGCCATGAGCACAGAGCAATTTCTGACAATGTTGATCATGCCCGTCGGCGGATTGATGATTGGCTTTTTCATGCTCTTCATCACCCGCAAGGACCGCATTGACGCTGAGAAATCGCGCAAACACGTTCATTGATTTGCGTTATCGGGCTTGTTTCATCGCGGCCCTTGTCGTCGTGGCATTTGTCATCGTGCCCGGGTTATCTCGCTTGAGTCATCAGGATCTTGGCGGCAAAGACTGAAAAGACACCTGCAAAGGTGTAATCCATTCCCCTCAGCACTTTCGGATTCTGTTGCAGCCAGCCAGCCAGCTTGTCGGCGGCCAGCACGATGGCGACCGTGATGGGGAGCGATACCAGCATGAACCAGAAGCCGAGGAACAGCAGCTTGCCCGTGACATCAGAGTCATGGGCGGTGACGAATTGCGGCAGGAAGGTCATGAAGAAAATAATGACCTTCGGGTTGAGCAGATTGACCCAGATCCTGTTGAGAAACGCCGCCTTCACGCTGCCTTTTGCGCCCGCTTCAGGCGTGGCGACGAATTTCGAGCCGTGGCGGATCGCCTGGAAGGCGAGCCAGGCCAGATAAGCAGCCCCACCGCTTTTCAGGATCAGAAAGGCCGTGGGCGAAGCGACGATCAGGGCCGAGACCCCGAAAGCCACCAGCATCGTGTGGACCGCAATCCCGAGATTGGTGCCGATCAGCACGGCAAGACCCGCCGCCTTGCCATCGCGCAGCGCACGGCTGATGGAGAGGGTCATGTCCGGCCCCGGCGTCGCCGCCAGCAACAGGCAGGCGGCGGTAAAGGCTAGAAGGGTCGGCAGGCCCGGAATGAAGGTCATGACTATCTCGCATGGCATATGAAGAAGGTTCGCGGACCATGTTACGATCCGCGCTCCCTTTTCAGCAACCCGATGTGAGGCTTATTTTTGCTCTCTGGTGGTTTCCAACTGTGACGGATGGACCAGTTTCACCCGTTTTTCGGGACGAATACCGAAGACTTTTTCAAAGTCGGCAGCCCCGAGGAGGTCCGCGGCCTGATCCAGCATGTGCTGGTTCCGCGCGTTGATCAGGTCTATGGAAGGTGTTGCCGTGCCTGGCAGGTCCATTGCCATGTAGGATGCAACAGCCTCTCGCAAGTCCAGCAGTTTTTGCAGCTTTTCGGGCTGGTCGCCGAGTGTCTGGCGGGCATGGTCGAGAAAATCGTCTGGCAGGTCGCTCATCGCATCTTCCTCCCGGATTGCTCCGCTGGTCTCTCCCGCTGTGCAGGTGGAGATATTCTTTGCCCATGCTGCTTTGCGGGTGCCATAGGTACCATAGAGAAAGGTACTCAAGGCATATCCGGCACTGCCCTTGACGGTCAAAGGCGCTGTGGTTGCCGTTTTCGTCGCATACAGCACCTGGTTGGCAATCTGATGGCAAACGCCATTCACACCATAGACCAGAATGGTTCCGTTCGGCGGGGAATTGGAAAGCGATCCCTCGACATTGGGCTCGACAAGGCAGCTGGCGACGGCGGTGTTGCCGTCCTGCTGGGCAAGCAGGCCGGTTGGATAATCATCCGTGGAGCCGGTGGGGTGAAAATCGCCCCAGCAATACCAATAGGTTTGCCCGGCTTGTTTCACCGCATCGATTGTCGCATAGGTGTTAACCCTGTTGTTATAGGTGGTGACCCAGGTGTGATCGAGAGGATTGCCGTCGAAAAATGCGGGATTAACCCAGGCGTAAAAAACTGTCATTGAAACATCTCCATAAGAATGAAGATATCGATACACTTATAACGTGAAACTTTAAATAGAGTTCTCGTAAATTTAGCAGGGCCGTGACAGATGTCGGGAGCCACCTGTCACGGTCTGACGCTTAAGACATAAAGGCCATTCAGCCTTTTAGATGTGCCTTGAAGGCCTCTTCGTAATCCGGGTGCCAGCGTGACAGCGGCGGACGGTTTTCGATGATGTCACCGGCGGCCCAGGCAATGCGCTTTTCATCGATGGACCGTTGCACATCGTTGTCGGGGCAGAGAATGTAGAAATCGCCGCGTTTGAGGCTGTCCAGCATGAAATCCACCGTCTGTTCCGGGGTCCAGGCCGCGTCGGGTTTTGTCGTCCGTTCACCGGCTGTCAGACCGGTGAAGACGAAGCCGGGAATTAGCAGATGAGCGCTGACATTACAGTCCGGTGTGTTGCGCAGTTCATGCTGCAAGGCCTCGGTGAAGGCTTTGACGCCAGCCTTGGCAACATTATAGGCGGGGTCGCCAGGCGGGGTGGTGATACCCTGCTTGGAGCCGGTATTGATGATGATGGCCGGGTCCTTGTGGGCAATCATGTCAGGCCCGAACACCCTTGTGCCATGGATGACGCCCATCAGGTTGACGGCAAACACGTTGTCCCAGTTGACCTGTGGCCCGAACAGGCTGCTGCCCGGCTGGATGCCGGCATTGTTCATCAACAGGTGGACACGCCCGAAGCGTTGAAGCACGGCGCGCTCCAGTGCTTCCAGCTCATCCAGCTTGCTGACATCTGTCTCAATGGCGACGATATCGCTCTCCGGATTTTCCGAGACTGTGGCGACTTCGCTGCGCGCATTGGCAAGCGCGTCCCCGCCGAGATCGGCGAGCACGACGCACATGCCCTGGCTGGCGAAAGCCTTGGCGGCGGCAAGGCCGATGCCTGAGGCTGCCCCGGTGACGACCGCGACCTTGCCCTTGGCAATTACCGATTGAATGTCGGTCATGTCTTGCTCCTTTGATCGTTTGAAAGCGGTCCTTGATTGAGAATGACGAACCGCTCCAATTCTACCGTTTCTATGCAATTCCTGGCTGAAATGCTTGATATTACCCGTGGAATTGTCGCAATGCTGACCATCGGCATATGGGACTTGCAGCGTCCAAGTCAAATTTCAAGTGAAATCCGGGTCGGTGTTTTCAGACCGGCTTTGCCTGTCCGGGCTCGCCTTGTGCCATTGTCGGAGGGCTTCACCCTTGCATGACGCGCCAATCCGGCTAAAAGTGCCTCCAACCCGAGGAGGCCCGGTTCAGTGGCCTCGCCCAGACACACGGACTTCGCACTCATGGTACTTCCGAAAGACGTCAAAAAGGTCGTTCTCGCCTATTCCGGCGGCCTCGATACCTCGATCATCCTGAAATGGCTCCAGACCGAACTCGGCGCTGAAGTCGTGACCTTCACCGCCGATCTCGGCCAGGGCGAAGAGCTGGAACCGGCCCGCAAAAAAGCGGAAATGCTGGGCATCAAGGAAATCTTCATCGAGGATGTCCGCGAGGAATTCGTCCGCGATTTCGTCTTCCCAATGTTCCGCGCCAATGCCGTCTATGAAGGCGTCTACCTGCTCGGCACCTCGATTGCCCGGCCGCTGATTTCCAAGCACCTGATCGAGATTGCCAAGAAGACCGGCGCCGATGCTATCGCTCACGGCGCGACCGGCAAGGGCAATGATCAGGTTCGCTTCGAGCTTTCGGCCTATGCGTTGAACCCTGATATCAAGATCATTGCGCCCTGGCGCGATTGGGCTTTCAAGAGCCGTACCGATCTGCTGGCCTTTGCCGAGCAGAACCAGATCCCGGTTGCCAAGGATAAAAAGGGCGAAGCGCCGTTCTCTGTCGATGCCAACCTGTTGCATTCCTCTTCCGAGGGCAAGGTTCTGGAAGATCCGTCCCAGGAAGCGCCGGAATATGTGCATATGCGCACGATTTCGCCGGAAGCCGCTCCCGATAAGGCGACCGTCATCAAGGTCGGCTTTGAAAAGGGCGATGCCGTGTCGATCAACGGCGTGCGGATGAGCCCGGCGACGCTGCTGGCGGAACTCAACACCTATGGCCGTGACAACGGCATTGGCCGTCTGGATCTGGTTGAAAACCGCTTCGTCGGCATGAAGAGCCGTGGCGTTTACGAGACCCCCGGCGGCACCATCCTGTTGACCGCCCACCGCGCCATCGAATCGATCACGCTGGATCGTGGCGCTGCTCATCTCAAGGATGAGCTGATGCCGCGCTATGCCGAGCTGATCTATTACGGATTCTGGTTCTCGCCGGAGCGTGAAATGTTGCAGGCGATGATCGACAAGAGTCAGGAACATGTCGAAGGCGAAGTGACGCTGAAGCTCTATAAGGGCAATGTCATGGTCATCGGCCGCGAATCGCCGAAGTCGCTCTATTCCGACCAGCTCGTCACCTTCGAAGACGATCAGGGCGCCTATGACCAGAAGGATGCGGCAGGCTTCATCAAGCTCAATGCACTCCGTCTGCGCACGCTGGCCAAGCGCAATCTCGGCAAGTAATCATAGGATTTGAAAGATTTGAAACCGCCGCCGGGACACTGGCGGCGGTTTTTTTACTGGATCTGTTTCCAGGCGCGAAGGAAGCCGAGATAGGCGATGATCGCCATCAATTCCATCAGGGGAATGATGGTGCCGAAGGCGGTCAGCGGATCGCCAAGCCAGGAGGCGGCAAGACCGCCCAGAAAACCGCAGCTCATCTGCACAAAGCCCATCAGGGCCGCCGCCGACCCCGCCAGCTTTGGATGCGGCAGCAGACCTGCGGTGGAGATGTCGGGAATGACGAAGGCCATGCCGAAGGCGCAGACGGCGACCGGTCCCATGATGGAGAGATAAGTCGGGGTCAGCAGATGGGTGGACAAAAAGATCAGCAATCCGCCGCAACCAGCTAGAACCAGCCCGAAGCGCAGCGCGTGACCGGGCAGTAAATGCTTCGATACCAGCCGCAGCACCACTGAACCAGCGAAATAGGAGCCGGTCTGCATCAACATGCCAAGGCCGAATTGCGCTGGCGACAGCCCGACCTTGTTGATCAAAACGAAAGGCAGCATGGTGGATTGCGCATAGAGTGCGCCGACACAGCCGCCCAGAACCAGGGCCGAGCATAGCACCCGCGGGTCGGCCATCAAGGTCGCGTAAGAGGTGATAAGTCTGGCGGGGCGAATCATTTGCCGGTCCGGCACCGCCGTTTCCGCCATCAGAATGGCGACCGTGATAATGCTGACCACGCCGAATCCGACCATCAGCAGAAACACCGATTGCCAACCGAAGGCGACAAGCGCCAGCCCGCCGACGGTCGGCCCCATGGCCGGTCCTATGGCCAGCATGATGCCGATCATATTGATGATCCGGGAGGCCTGCTCTCCGACGAACTGGTCGCGAACCACGGCGCGCGACACCGTGACCCCGACGGATGCGCCGATGCCCTGAATGATACGCCCGGCCAGCAGCAATTCCACCGTCGGCGCAAAGGCGGCGGCGAGGCTACCGAGCAGGTAGATGCCAAGAAAGCCCAGCGTTGCATTGCGTCGTCCGAACGCATCCGAACACGGGCCGGATAGCAATTGTGCGCAGGCAAAACCCGCGAAATACAGTGACAGGCTGAGCTTGATGGCCGCATCCGTGGTCGAAAAGGCATGGACCAATTGCGGCATGGCGGGTGTGTAGATCGCCATGGACAGCGGACCGATCATGGTCAGCAGTGCGCCAAGCAGGGAGGTGCGGTTCTCGCTCATCCGGGACGGCGGGGTGGCGGATTTCGTCATGGGGCGGAGGCATATTCAACGTGCATGGATCACTGGTAAGCCAGCAGGCAGGCAATTGAAATGAAAAATTCTTCGGCCGGTTGCCGTCATTGCTATCGGAGATCCCACGGATGCCCCCACACGCGCAACAGAGGGGTGGCATAGGTGTGACGCAGGGGTGACAATGGCGGGAATGATCGCCTATATCTTTGTCATTGATGAGAAGGATTGCTTCGTGATGACATCTCCAGACCGTAATCTTGGCCCCAATGGCGCCTTTGCCACCGTCACCGACTGGAATGGGCCGCATGGCCTGCCGAATTTCACTGCCATCGGCGATGAGGATTTCGCCCCGGCCTTCGACATGGCGCTGGCCGAACACGACGCAGACATCGACACCATCGCCAATTATCCGTCGGAGCCGACATTCGACAATACCATCGTTGCGCTGGAGATAGCCGGAGACGGCCTGTCGCGGGTCTCGGCGCTGTTCTGGAACAAGGCCGGTGCCGATACCAATAAGGTCATCCAGGCGCTCGAGCGCGAGATCGCGCCGAAAATGTCGCGCCATTATTCGAAGATCAGCATGAATGCCGCACTGTTTGCCCGCGTCGATGCCTTGTGGGAAAAGCGCGACAGCCTGGGCCTGACGCTGGAGCAGACCCGGGTGCTGGAACGCCACTGGAAAGGTTTTGTCAAGGCCGGAGCCAAGCTTGCCAAGCCCGAGCAGGAGCGGTTGGCAGCGATCAATGAGCGGCTGGCCAGCCTTGGCGCCAATTTCGGCCAGAACGTGCTGGGCGATGAAACCGATTGGGCATTGCCGCTGACCAGCGATGACGAGCTGGCGGGCATTCCTGATTTTCTGAAGGATGCCATGGCCTCTGCCGCGCAAGCCCGTGGCAAGGGGGAAGCCTACGCCGTGACGCTGTCGCGCTCGGTCATCGTGCCGTTCCTGACCTTTTCTGAGCGTCGGGACCTGCGCGAGACCGCCTTCAAGGCCTGGGTGGCCCGTGGTGAAAATGGCGGTGAGCGTGACAATCGCGCCATCGTCACCGAAACCCTGGCGCTTCGGGCGGAAAAGGCCAAGCTGTTGGGCTATAAGAATTTCGCGGCCCTGAAGCTTGACAATACCATGGCCAAGACCCCGGAAGCGGTCAACGGCCTGCTGATGCAGGTCTGGGAACGCGCTGTCGCCCAGGCGGCGATCGAAGAGCAGGAATTGGCGGACCTGATTGCCAAGGATGGCAAGAATCATGAGGTTGCGCCGTGGGATTGGCGTTTCTATGCCGAGAAGCTGCGCTCCGAACGGTTCAATTTTTCGGAAGCCGAACTGAAGCCTTATCTGCAACTGGAAAAAATCATCGAAGCCTGCTTTGCCGTGGCAAAAAAGCTGTTCGGCATCACTGCCGTGCCGCTGAACGATGTGAAGGGCTATCACCCGGATGTGCGGGTGTTTGAAATCCGCGAGGCGGATGGCACGCTGAAGGCGCTGTTCCTCGGCGATTATTTCGCCCGGTCCTCGAAGCGCTCCGGCGCCTGGATGAGTTCTTTCCAGTCGCAGCACAAACTGGCCTTGAAGAACGGCATGCAGGGCGAATTGCCGATCATCTACAATGTCTGCAATTTCGCCAAGCCTGCCGAAGGCAAGCCAGCGCTGCTGTCACTGGACGATGCCCGCACGCTGTTTCATGAATTCGGCCATGCCCTGCATGGTATGCTGTCTGACGTCACTTACCCCTCGGTATCGGGTACGGCGGTGTCGCGTGACTTTGTGGAACTGCCCTCGCAGCTCTATGAACATTGGTTGACGGTGCCGGATATCCTGAAAACCTATGCCGTGCATTACCAGACCGGCGAGGCCATGCCGCAGGCCTTGCTCGACAAGGTTCTGGCAGCCCAGACCTTCAATGCCGGGTTCGATACGGTTGAATTCACCTCTTCGGCGCTGGTCGATATGGCGTTTCACACGCGGGAAGATCAGGTAGGCGATCCGATGGCGGTGCAGGCGCAGGTTCTCCAAAACATCGGCATGCCATCCTCCATCGTCATGCGCCATGCCACGCCGCATTTCCAGCATGTGTTTTCCGGCGATGGCTATTCGGCCGGCTATTATTCCTACATGTGGTCGGAAGTGCTGGACGCCGATGCTTTCGAGGCTTTCGAGGAAACCGGCAATGCCTTCGACCCTGATATGGCTGAACGGCTGAAGGACAATATCTATGCCATCGGCGGGGCGGTGGACCCGGAAGAAACCTACAAGGCTTTCCGTGGCCGGTTGCCGAGCCCGGAAGCGATGTTGAAGAAGCGTGGGCTTGCGGCATAAGCTGTTCGGCTGCTGTTGCAGGAAATTTAATGAAACTGTCACGCTGCGGTTAAGCGCCTGACATGTCTCTCTGTTTGGTTCCGACGTCGGTTCTTTTGAACCGGCGTCGTTTTTCCAAGGAGAGGTTTGATGTCCACATCCTTCACGGCGCTGAGCCGCCGTTCGTTTCTTCTCGGCACCAGTGCCGCTGGTCTTGCTGCCGGGTCCGGTCTGGCGCTGCCGTTTTATGCGCGGGCGGCGGACCGCCCTGTTTTTACCCACGGCGTCCAATCCGGCGATGTCGATCTGAATTCCGGGATGATCTGGACGCGGGTAGACCGCCCTTCGCGGATCATGATGGAATATTCGACCACCGAAAGCTTTGCCAATCCTGTCCGTCTCGCCGCTCTCAATGCGCTGCCGGACAGCGACTATGCCGTGAAGCGGCTTTTGACGGACCTGCCTGCCGACCAGGATATTTTCTATCGGTTCACGGCTGCCGATCTTTCCCATATCAACAGTGTTTCCGAGCCGATTACCGGACGGTTCCGCACCGCGCCCGCCTCCAGGCGCAATGTCCGCTTCGTCTGGTCGGGTGATACGGTAGGTCAGGGCTGGGGCATCGATGAAACCGGCATGAAGACCTATGCCACGATGGCCAAGCATCAGCCGGATTTCTTCCTGCATTCCGGCGATACCATCTATGCGGACGGCCCCATCAAGGAAGAAGTCGATCTGAAGGACGGCACCAAGTGGAAGAATGTCATCGTCACCGATGAAAAGCGCAAGGTGGCCGAAACCCTGGACGAATATCGCGGCCAGTGGAAATACAATATGATGGACAAGAACGTCCTGGAACTGTCGGCGATCTGTCCAACCCATTACCAGTGGGATGACCATGAAGTGCTGAACAACTGGTCGTCGGGCAAGGACCTGACTGCCGACAGCCGCTATAGCGAAAAATCCATCGCCCTGCTGTCGGCGCGCGCTGCCCGTGCCTTCCATGAAATGACGCCGATCCGCTATACGCCCGCCGAGCCGGGCCGGGTTTACCGCAAGATTTCCCATGGTCCGCTGGTCGACGTGTTCTTCCTCGACATGCGCAGTTATCGCGGTTCCAATCATGACGGCATGGAAACGGTGCAGACGCCGGAATCGCGCATCCTGGGTGCCGAGCAGGTGGCCTGGCTGAAGCGGGAACTGACCAATTCCAAGGCGACCTGGAAAATCATCGCTGCCGACATGCCGTTGAGCCTGATCGTTTGGGACGATTATCTCAATAAGAAAGGCACGGAAGCCGTAGCGCAGGGCCATAATGGCGAGCCGCGTGGCCGCGAGCTGGAAATTGCCGAACTGCTGCGGCATATGAAGACGACTGGCATTCGCAATACCGTCTGGCTGACGGCGGATGTGCATTATACCGCCGCCCATTATTACAATCCCGACAAAGCCGCTTTCCAGGATTTCGAACCCTTCTGGGAGTTCGTCTCCGGTCCCCTGCATGCGGGTACATTCGGGCCGAACGATCTCGACATGACCTTTGGCCCTGAGCTGAAATTCATCAAGGCGCCAACCGCCGAGCAGGGCCAGAACCTGCCGCCGTCAGCGGGTCTTCAGTTCTTCGGCATCGTCGATGTCGATGGCCAGAGCGAACAGCTTTCCGTACGGCTGATGGACCGGGACGACAACGAGCTCTATAAGGTCGTGCTCGATCCGGTGCGCAGCGCCTGATTCTTCGGTGAAAATGCGGCAGAGCGTCATCAAGACGCTTTGCCTCTTTCGCAAATGCAAAAAACAGGGTATGAGCGCCCCAAAGTAACAGGCGCGGTCTTTGGTTTCATCAACGGCACCGGCATGGACTTCGCGCCAGAGCCATCAGAGATCCTAATCATGAAGATTCGCAATATCGCGATCATCGCGCACGTTGACCATGGGAAAACCACCCTTGTTGACGAACTTCTGAAACAGTCCGGTTCGTTCCGCGAAAACCAGCGCGTTGCAGAGCGCGTCATGGACAGCAACGATCTGGAAAAAGAGCGCGGCATCACCATTCTCGCCAAGGCAACCTCGGTTGAATGGAAGGGCGTTCGCGTCAACATCGTCGACACCCCCGGCCACGCCGACTTCGGCGGCGAAGTCGAGCGTATCCTGTCGATGGTGGACGGCGCTATCGTTCTCGTCGACTCCTCGGAAGGCCCGATGCCGCAGACCAAATTCGTGGTCGGCAAGGCACTCAAGGTTGGTCTTCGCCCAATCGTTGCGATCAACAAGATCGACCGTCCCGATGGCCGCCATGAAGAAGTCATCAACGAAGTCTTCGACCTGTTCGCCAGCCTCGACGCAACCGATGAGCAGCTCGACTTCCCGATCCTCTACGGTTCCGGTCGTGATGGCTGGATGAATATCGCCCCTGAAGGCCCGAAGGATCAGGGCCTGGCCCCGTTGCTGGACCTGGTGTTGCAGCATGTTCCTGAGCCAAGCGTTGGCGACGAAGACGGCGCGTTCCGCATGATCGGCACGCTGCTGGAAGCCAACCCCTTCCTTGGCCGCGTCATCACCGGTCGTATCCATTCCGGCTCGATCAAGCCGAACCAGTCGGTCAAGGTTCTGAGCCAGGACGGCAAGGTCATCGAAACCGGCCGTATTTCCAAGATCCTCGCGTTCCGCGGTATCGAGCGCACCGCCATCGAAGAAGCCCATGCTGGCGACATCGTGGCGATTGCCGGTCTCTCCAAGGGTACGGTTGCCGACACATTCTGCGATCCGTCCGTGACCGAAGCGCTGGAAGCCCAGCCGATCGATCCGCCGACCGTCACCATGTCCTTCCTGGTCAATGACAGCCCGCTGGCTGGCACAGAAGGCGACAAGGTCACGAGCCGCGTCATCCGCGACCGCCTGTTCAAGGAAGCCGAAGGCAACGTTGCTCTGAAGATTGAAGAATCGGAAGGCAAGGATTCGTTCTTCGTGTCTGGCCGCGGCGAATTGCAGCTGGCCGTTCTGATCGAAACCATGCGCCGCGAAGGCTTCGAGCTGGCCGTGTCGCGTCCGCGCGTCGTGATGCACAAGGACGAGAACGGCACCCTGATGGAGCCGATCGAAGAAGTCGTCATCGACGTCGATGAAGAACATTCCGGCGTCGTCGTGCAGAAAATGTCCGAGCGCAAGGCTGAAATGACCGAGCTGCGGCCTTCCGGCGGCAATCGCGTCCGCCTGGTGTTCTATGCGCCCACCCGTGGCCTGATCGGCTACCAGTCGGAACTGCTGACGGATACCCGTGGCACGGCGATCATGAACCGCCTGTTCCACAACTACCAGCCGTTCAAGGGCGAAATCTCCGGTCGTAACAATGGCGTTCTGTTGTCCAACCAGTCCGGTGAAGCCGTGGCCTACGCCATGTTCAACCTGGAAGATCGCGGCCCGATGATTATCGAGCCAGGCGAAAAGGTTTATGCAGGCATGATCGTCGGCATTCACTCGCGCGACAACGATCTGGAAGTCAACGTTCTCAAGGGCAAGCAGCTGACCAACATCCGCTCTGCCGGCAAGGACGAAGCTGTCAAGCTGACCCCGCCGATCCGCATGACGCTGGACCGCGCGCTCTCCTGGATTCAGGACGACGAGCTGATGGAAGTGACGCCGAAGTCCATCCGTCTGCGCAAGTTCTACCTGGACGCCAACGACCGCAAGCGCTTCGGCAAGGCCCGCGTCGCCCAGGCTTGATTGCCGTTTCTGCTTTTTTGTTTCTGAGAGATCATCAACCCCGGCCTGTTGGCCGGGGTTTTTTTGTGCATAGGCCTTTAAGACGATTCTGATCCTCGGAATTTTACAAGGACCACTCTTGCTTGATTGTTTAAGAAAGCGTTAATCTGGGACGTGGTTATGGGGCAAGCACGAGGAGGGGGCGGACTTGCCAGCGGGAATGATTCCGCACTGATTGTCATCACCCCAGTCGGATGAGAGTGACGTTATGAAGACGTTATCGATTGATGTACGTCCGGCTGCGCCGGATGATGGGAGAGCGCTTTCCGAGGCGCATCGGGAAGCCTGGCAGTCCACCTATAGCGGTCTTATCCCGCATCAGGCCTTGATCAGGATGATGGAGCGCCGTGGCGAGACATGGTGGCGCAAGGCCACCAATGGTCCGGCGACGGTGCTGGTGGTCGATATCGGCGGGGTGATTGCCGGATATGCGACGCTCGGCCTCAACCGGGCCAGGGGCCTTCCCTATGATGGCGAGATCTACGAGATCTATATGCGGCCGGCATATCAGGGCGTTGGCCTCGGATTTACGCTGTTTACCGAATGCCGCCGCCTGCTTAAATCGCTGGGTTGCCGGGGATTGGTGGTCTGGTGCCTGGAGGACTGCGCCGGCGCCGTCAATTTCTTTCGCTCGAATGGCGGTACGGATAGCGTGGAAGGCATGGAGGATTTCGATGCCGTCAGCCTGAAAAAGCTAGGGTTCGTTTGGGCCTGATCGGCTCTCATGCGCGGTCCCGCAAGTCTTTACCTTGATTGCGTCCTTTATTGGGGCCGCCTGTCGCAAATGGTTGCTTTGGTTTAAGAAACCCTTTACGACACCGGGGATTTCAACCATCCCATGGGGTTAGACATGCGTATTGATGCGATTGCGATTGGCAAGAATCCGCCGGAAGATATCAACGTCATCGTTGAGGTGCCGGTCGGTGGCCAGCCGATCAAGTATGAGATGGACAAGGAAGCCGGTACGCTGATCGTCGACCGCTTTCTCTATACGCCGATGCATTATCCCGGTAATTACGGCTTCGTGCCGCATACGCTGTGTCTGGACGGCGACCCGCTGGACGTGCTGATCTGCAATACCCGCCCGCTGGTGCCCGGCTGCGTCATCAATGTTCGCCCAATCGGCGTGATGATGATGGAAGACGATGGCGGCATGGACGAGAAGATCCTGGCCGTGCCGGTTCCCAAGCTGACCCGTCGCTATGACAAGGTCCACAATTACACCGACCTGCCGGAAATCACGCTCGCTCAGATCAAGCATTTCTTCGAGCATTACAAGGATCTGGAGCCCGGCAAATGGGTGAAGATCGGCGATTGGGGCGATGTCAATGTGGCCAAGAAGCTGATCGTCGAATCGATCGAGCGCGCCAAGAAAGAAGCGTGATTTGCCTCACGGGGCAATGATCGCTTCCAGCCTACCAATCAAATCCTCCGGGTCGCCATCGATCCGGAGGATTTTTTGTCTCGCGGTATCGCCGGAGATCAAGCTGACGGTGGATTTGGCGATGCCGAGCCGCTTGGCCATAAGGGCGATCAATGCCTTGTTGGCCCGGCCCTTTTCCGGCACGTCGCTGACCCGCACTTTCAAGTGGGCTTCGCCATTCGCATTGACGTCGACGCCATCAATCCCATCACGCCCACCGTTCGGCGTCAGCCGGACGGCAAGGCGGATGTGATCATCGAAACGTCGATAGCAATGGCTCACAGCAGCATGGGGGCAATCGTGTTCCACATCAGCGAGCGGATGAAGAAGATGATCAGCAGCAGAATGATCGGTGAGATATCGATGCCGCCAAGATTGGGCATGATGCGGCGGATGGGGCGCAGCGCCGGTTCCGTGACGTTGAACAGAAACAGGCCGATCTGGTTGACGAATCGGTTGCTGGAATTGATCACGTTGAAAGCGTAGAGCCAGGAAAAAATCGCGCTGGCGATCAGGATCCAGGTATAAAGATTGAGGGCGAGATCAATCGTCTGCAACAGGGCAAGCATGTCTGTCTCCATTTGTCAGTTGACAGACATGTAGACATTGAGGCCGAAACGGGCAAGTGTCGCCTTGCCAGCTATCGCCATTCATGTTTAACGCAAGTTATGCCGCCATTGCCGGACCCATCCGGCCAGGAAAATAGCTAATGTCCATTTCCCAGTCCGAAGATCGTTTCGCTGCCTTTCGCCATTCCGCCTATACGAAATTCTTCTTCGCACGGTTTCTCGCGGCCTTTGCCATGCAAATCGTCAGCGTCGCGGTTGGCTGGCAGATGTATGAGGTCACCGGCAATGCCCTCTATCTCGGCCTGATCGGGTTGGTGCAGTTTCTACCGGCGCTGTTGCTCATTCTTGTGACCGGTACGGCTGCCGACAGGATGAACCGGCGAATGATCGTTGCGGTTTGCCTGGGTGTCAGCGCTGTCTGCGTGGCGCTGCTGCTGTTCCTCACTGTGGAGAATGCCTTTGCGCCGGTGCCGGTGCTGGCAATCATGACAATTTTCGGCATTGAGCGGGCCTTCATGGGGCCGGCTGTCCAGTCTCTGGCTCCCAATCTGGTGCCGGAAAAGGATCTGGCCAATTCCTTTGCCTGGAATGCGTCGTCCTGGCAGACTGCATCGATCCTCGGCCCGGTTGCCGGCGGCCTGCTCTATGGTGTTGGGCCGCTTTCTGCCTATATCGTCGCATTGGGTTTCATGGCCGCTGGCACGATCCTTGTGCTGCTGGTGCCAAAGCCCGTGCAGCGAACCGCCAACGAACCAAAAACCTGGACCTACCTTCTGGCTGGTTTCAAGTTCATACGCCATGAGAAGGTGGTGCTGGGGGCGATTTCTCTCGACCTGTTCGCCGTGCTGTTAGGCGGGGCGGTGGCACTGATGCCGATCTACGCCTCCGATATCTTGACCATGGGGCCGATGGGGCTGGGTATCTTGCGGTCGGCACCGGGCGTGGGCGCTATTGCCATGGCGACCTTTCTTGCCACCTTTCCGATCAAGCACCGCGCTGGGACGATCATGTTCGTTGGCGTTGCCATCTTTGGGCTCGCGACCGTGGCTTTCGGGCTGTCGACGGTCTGGTGGGTGTCAGCGCTGGCGCTGGCCGTAATGGGCGCCGGTGACATGATCTCGGTCTATGTGCGCGAAACGCTGCTGGCGCTCTGGACGCCGGATCAGGTGCGTGGCCGGGTCAATGCCGTCAATTCGGTGTTTATCGGCGCATCTAACGAGCTGGGGGAGTTTCGGGCCGGTACCATGGCGCATCTGATTGGACCTGTCGGAGCGGTGGTTGTCGGCGGCGTCGGGACGCTGGCGGTCTCGATCATCTGGGCGCTGACCTTTCCGAAGCTGCGCACCATCGACACGCTGGAAGCCCCGGACAAATCCTGATTGCGATCAGGCTTGGCTCTGTTCGGCTGGTTGACACCGGCCAGCACTCTGGTCTTCCTCAGCAAGGACCAGATCGAGAAAATCCGATAGCCAGGCCTTGAGCGGGGCATCGAACAGCATGCGTCCTTCCAGATGGTCGCGGCCCGCCTGGGCGTTCGGCATGGAAAAGCGTGACGCGCCATGCACCACCCAACGCTGCATCATCGCGCGCGTTAGTTCCGCATGAAATTGGATACCAAAGGCCTTTTCCCCGTAGCGGATCGCCTGATTGGGATAGATGTCGCCGGTGGCTAGCAGCGTTGCGCCATGCGGCAGGTCGAAGCCTTCGCGGTGAAAATGATAGACCATTTTCGGCCATTTCATCAGCAATCGGCCATGGGTGGTCGGCTGGATCGGATACCAGCCGATTTCTACGAGTTCCCGGTCATGGCCACTGACCTTGGCGCCCAGATGCCGGGCCAGCATTTGCGCACCGAGACAAATGCCGAGATAGGGCCGGTTCTCCTTAAGCGGCACGGATAGCCAGTCGATCTCGTCATGCACGAAACGATCAGGATCGTTGGCACTCATCGGTCCGCCGAATACCACGGCGCCGCTGTGACCGCTCAGCGTATCGGGCAGCGGATCGCCGAGCACCGGGCGGCGGATGTCGAGGGGGAAGCCTTTTTCCACCAGCAATTGGCCGACACGACCGGCGCTGGATCGCTCCTGATGCAGGACGACCAGGACCGGACGATGCGCGGGCCAAATTCGTGCCGGATCATGAAGCATCCGCATCTCCGGCGACCTGTTCATCTCCGGCCTGGCCATCCGTCTTTTGTCCGGCCCGCTCTGCCGCCTTTTGCCGGGCCAGAATCCGGTCCCGGTCGGAGACGCCAAGCAGGTCTGCGACCCGCCAGAGGATATGATCTTCCATCTCGTTGCGCATGCCATCGGCATACACGATGTCCCAGAGCACGCTGACCAGTTCCAGTCTCTGGGTTTCATCGAGACGGCGCTTTAATTCCGAGGTGAAGCGGTAATAGTCTACCGCTTCACTTTCCGCCTGCTGGCCTGCCTCCAGCAAGGCTTCGATCTTGCTGCGATCCAGATCGTAATGATCCTTGATGCTCTTTTTCAGGCTCTTCCGTTCGGCGGCGCTGATGGTTCCATCGGCTTCCATCACCTGGAAACACAGGGCGACGATCAGCACCCTCGTGTCATTGCCGTCGAATTCATTGTCCTGTTCGCCAGCGATAAAGCTTTGGAAAAAAGTATTGAGGCGCTCCAGCATGAATGGTCCTTAAAACAGGTTGAGCCGGGTTTTCTCGTCCGAATTGCGGCTGGCGTCGCGCACGCCCGGATCGTCCGGCGGGCCGCCGAAGAACGGCTCCGGTTCGAGGCTTTTCGGCCCCGGCTTCGGCGGTGCGGAAGGCTGGCTCGGCGGGGCTGCTGCGGCCTCAGGGTGTTCCGGCGGCGTGTTAATCTTGCTCGCCGGAACGGAGGATGTAGGTTTCTCGCCCTGTCCAAGCGGCGGCAATTCGGCCAAGGCGGCAGCGCCGCTGATCACTGTGCCGTCTTCGACCGGCCCGGAGAGCTGGGCATAGGGGATCTTCCACTCGAAAGCGTCGAGCCTGCCGCTGACAGGCGAATAGGGCAGCCATTTTTCCGAGACCTGGCCATCGGCCACCCAGGCGGGATCGCGGGGGGCTTTGAGAGCCTGCGCCATCCAGTAGCGGATGCGAGCCTGATCACCGGTTTCGGCATCCTCGATATCAGCCAGCAGCAGGAAAACCCGTTCGCTGGCCTGCATCCGGGCTGCCGCTTCGGCCTTGGCGCGTGCCTTGGTGAAGTCTCGCGCCTCAAGTGCCATTTCCGCAACCACCAGCAGCGAATAGACATTATTGGGCTTGACCTGTTCCAGCCGCTCGGCCCGCTTCAGCCGGTCGACCGCGCCGTCACCACCCCGCGCCCGCACATAGAGGCTGGCGATGTCTGGATGGGGAGCAAGCTTCCAGGCTGTTTCCAACACCGAACCCGCCTTGCGCAGATTATCCTCGCGCAGCAGGGCGCGGGCGGCGGTCACGGAGGCCGGAACGAGATCCTTGGCGAGTTTCAGCGCATTCATGGCATTGTCGCGGGCCGCTGCCGGATCACCGTCCAACTGGTCCATGGCTTTTGCGGTCAGTAGCACGGCTTTCAGCCGGTCGGCTTCCGGCCGGGCCAGGACGCCTGCGACGCGCTGTTGATCGAGAAGATGAATGGCCTCGTTCCAGGCGCTGGTCTGGCATCGATATTCCAAAGCGGCCTTGGCAGCCCAAGGCAGATAAGGCGCATCCTCGGCAGCCCTTTCGGCATATTGCCGCGCAGCCTCATGCGCCCCTAGCCGCGTTGCCTCCACATAGAGGCCGCGCAGGCCAAGCTCGCGGGTTTCGGGATCGGCGACCATCTGCTCATAGATCCGCCTTGCATCGTCATGCTTGCCCTCGATCAGGGCGGCCTGGGCTTCCAGCACCATGATCAGCGGTTCCTGATCGGCACGGACCAGACCACGGGCGCGGGCACTCATCCGCCGGGCCAGCGCGGCATTGCCGGCACCTGCGGCGATCAGGCCGGTCGAGATCGCCTGATAGCCTCTGTCACGCTTGCGGGCGCGGAAATAGCGGCGCATTGAATGCGGCGAGGTCCAGAGCGTGCGCACCAGCCACCAGCCGATCATCACCACCGCAATAATGGCGACGATCATGGTGGCCGCCGCCGTCAGGCTCATTTCAATCAGCTGGCCCTGCCAGACAATCTGCAACTCACCCGGACGATCGGCAAGCCAGGAAAAACCGAAGCCAAGGGCCAGGATGATCAGGATATAGACAATGATACGGATCATGATGCTTATCCTTGCCGTCCGGCGACGGCACGAGCCAGCGCGTCGGAAACCTGGTTTTCAACGGTAATACGGGCGTCGAGCGCCTTCTTGAACTCAGCAGAGACGGTGCGTCCTGCCTCTGGCAGGCTGTCCCATTCAGCTGCCGCACCCTTCAGGTCGCCATTGCGGATCTTGTCTTCGATGCGCGCGACAATCGCCGAGGCGCTGTCGCCTTCGACATTGCCGACCGGCCGGACCTTGACCACCGACATGGCGCTGGCCCAGAGACGCTCGCCGATATTGGCGCTTTCCGCCGGAGCGTTGATGGTCGACAGGATCTTGTCAGCAACCGGGCCGAATTGCCGTTGCAGCTCGGCGCGGGAGGTGACGCCCGTGGTCGCATAGGGTTCCAGGGCGGCAATGGCGGTGTCTTCCGGGGCGATGCTGCCCAGCGTGCGCAGCTCGGCCAGGAATGGCCCGCCCCGGTCTGCGGCGGTCTTCAAAGCCGAGGCAGCAATGGCGCGGGCGACTTCGATATCGTCACGCGGCTTGTTGATCTTGGTTTCGATGGCGCTCATCTTGTCGGAGACTTCCGTCTGGTTTTCGGTGAGCTTTTCCACCCGGCCGGCAAGATCCGATTTCAGTTGGTCGATTGCCTGATTGGCGCTGGCAAGCTTTGCCTGCAAGTCGCTGACGGCAGCGGGGTCACCGGCGTTTTGCTGCTGGCCTGATTCCAGTTGGGCCAAACGGCTTTCGAGACCGGACAGATCGCCCGAAGCTGACCCATTGGTTGTTCCTGCCTTGAGGCGCTCGACATCGGCGGCGAGCGCTGCGACCTGCTGGCTGATCGCGGTATCGTCTCTGCCTGCGCTGCTTCCGGCGGAGGGCAAGACGCCGGCATATTGCAGGGCGCTGGCGCTGATCAGTGCAATCAGGCCGCCGACAATACCAGCGGCCACCAGGCTCGACGTGACGGGCGATGACGAGCGCGAGGTTGGTCCCGGTGCCTGTTCCTCGGAAGAGGCGTCGATCGGCGGCGGTCCGGGTTCATCGGGCGGCGGCGGAGAAAAGGCCGAGGTCTCACCGCCGAAATGCGCCTGGTCCTGCTTTGCAGGCTCGGAATCGCTCGCCCCGGTTTCGGCTGGAGCTGTGCTTTGGTCTTCCTTGACAGCCGCAGCCGGAGCCTCAAGCTCTGTAGCGGGCGTGGAAGCCAGGCCAGCGTCTTCAACTGGCTTTTCGCTTATCGGCTCTTCGCTGGAGTCTCGGCACCGTTTCCGAGGCTTGAACAGGGGTCGCCGTCAAGTCGATGGTTACCGGCTCTTCGGTGGTTTTGGAACGGCGTGGGGGTTTTCCGGAAACCATGGCAACCTCGCTTTCAATGGATGTCGAATGAAATTAGTCAGGGATCAGCCGGAAGGAAAGGGGCTTGCCTGCATTTGCCACTTGTCCGGTGGTTTTACAGGAGGCAAAGCAGGGCCTCCTCATGGGGGTGGGGAGCAACTGAAACCCTGTTCCTGAACGGTTTTGCGACGTTTTCGGCAATATCCGTGCTCAGGCAGAAAATGTGTGCGGATGCGAAGAGATCGGCAATTTCATCTGAGAAAGGCAGGGCGAAGAACCGTCTGGCAGTCTCGGCGGAATAGAGCAGCACGGCGTCCACCGCCCTGCCGTCAAGCCGGTCGATGATATCGTTCGGCTCATAAGCCAATTCCTGCATCGTATAGGCTTCCACCACATCAAAGGGAATGGAAGACTGGCGCAAGCCCAGTTCCAGGCTCTGCTTGCGCGGCTGCCCGGCCAGATAAAGCAGCGGATCGGCCCAGTCGATACGGGCGTTGGCAATTGTGTGTGCCAGGGCGGCGCCATCGCCTTCAGCGCTGGTCACCGCGCGAAAACCGAGGTTCCGTGCGGCATCAGCCGTTGCTGCGCCCACGGCAAACAGCGGGGTTTCAAAATGGGGCCGAAGCGCTTCGCCATGCGATACAAGGCAGCGAAGCACCTCTGTACTGGTCACGGCCAAGGCCGCATGCGGTTTTGAAAGGGCTTTGAGCGCCTCGTCGGCATGATGGACGGCTTTGGCCAGTGGCAGGAGCACGGCGTCGTGACCAAGCGCATGGAGACGGTTTGCCGTCTTGCGGCTTGCGGTCTCCGTCCGGGTCAGCAAAACGCGCATGTCGTCAGGTCCATGCCTCGAAGAAGCCAGGTCCGGCTTTGTCCCTTACCTTTTCGCCCGCCGACCAGCCCAGTGCCAGCCCATCGGCGCAGCGGCCCTCGGCCTCGACCGAATGGGAGACCTGACCATCCGGCGTCAGGATCGTGCCCGTCAGGCGGATCGTCTCGCCATCCGATATGGCATAACCGGCAATCGGCGTGCGGCAGGAACCGTCCAGTGCGGCCAGGAAGGCGCGCTCACAGGAAACCGCTTCAAATGTCGGTCGATGGTTGATGGCGGCCAGCAGATCCTGGATGCGCCGGTCATCGACCCGCGCCTCGATGCAGATTGCCCCTTGGGCCGGTGCGGGCGGAAAGCTTTCGAGATCGAGATATTGGGTAATCACGGTTTCCTTGTCCAACCGCTTCAATCCGGCCACGGCCAGCAACGTGGCATCGACCTCGCCTGCGGCCAGCTTGCGAAGCCGGGTCTCCACGGCGCCGCGATAGGTAATGACCTTGAGGTCAGGCCGAAGCCTGCGAATCAGCGCCTGGCGCCGGAGCGAGGCCGAGCCGATGACGGCGCCGTCGGCAAGCTCCAGCAGCTTTGGTGCCGTGCGGCCGATAAACGCATCGCGCATGTCTTCCCGTGGCAGATAGGCGGAAATCTCCAGCCCATCGGGAAGGGCCGTTGGCATATCCTTGGAGGAATGCACGGCAAAATCCAGCCCGCCGGACAGCAATTGCTGCTCCAGTTCCAGGGTGAACAGGCCCTTGCCGCCGATTTCCGCCAGCGACCGGTCGGTGATGCGGTCGCCGGTGGTCGACAGGACAACGATCTCGAACATATCAGGCGAAAGGCCATGCGCCTCCGCCAGACGCTCGCGGGTTTCATGGGCCTGGGCCAGCGCCAAAGGGCTGCCGCGTGTGCCGATGCGAAAAGGTTTCGTTTGCATCCGAAGTCATCCATTGTTACCGGAGGTTCTCGTAACCATGTTTGCTCTTCCTCGCAATCAATCAAATCGACGCAACTCAGCCTCCATGACAGGTCCTTTGAAGATTCTCGGCATCGAAACCAGCTGCGATGAAACCGCAGCCGCTATCGTTCTGCGCCATGACGACGGACGCGGCGAAATCGTATCCGATGTGGTGTTGAGCCAGCTGGACGAACACAGCGTCTATGGCGGCGTCGTGCCGGAAATCGCTGCCCGTGCCCATGTCGAGGCACTCGATACGCTGGTGGAAGAGGCCCTGGCCAAGGCCGATATACGGCTGGCTGATATCGATGCCGTGGCGGCCACCGCCGGTCCCGGCCTGATCGGCGGGCTGATCGTCGGTTTGATGACCGGCAAGGCGATTGCCCGGGCGGCGGGAAAGCCGCTTTACGCCATCAACCATCTGGAAGGCCATGCGCTGACGGCGCGGCTAACGGATAATGTCGCCTTTCCCTATCTGATGCTGCTGGTTTCCGGTGGTCATACCCAATTGGTTCTGGTGCGCGGTGTTGGCGATTATCAGCGCTGGGGCACCACCATCGACGATGCGCTTGGTGAGGCGTTTGACAAGACTGCCAAACTGCTCGGTCTGCCCTATCCGGGTGGCCCGGCGGTAGAACGCGCCGCCCTTCATGGCAACGAAAAACGCTTCAGCTTTCCGCGCCCGCTGGTGGGTGAGGCGCGGCTGGATTTTTCTTTTTCCGGGCTGAAGACAGCGGTGCGGCAGGCGGCACAGGCGGCAGCGCCAGTCAGCCAGTCCGATATCGCCGATATCTGCGCCTCTTTTCAGCGCGCCATCGCCCGCACCATGGACGACCGGATCGGTCGGGGGCTGGAGCGATTCAATACGGAATATCCAGGCCTTGAGGCCAAGCCAGCCCTGGTGGTGGCTGGTGGTGTGGCCGCCAATCAGGCGTTGCGCGCTGCCTTGCAGACTTTATGTGACCGGCACGGGTTTCGCTTCATCGCCCCACCACATCATCTTTGCACCGACAATGCGGCGATGATCGCCTGGGCTGGGCTGGAACGGCTGGCCCATGGCTTCCCGGCCGATGATCTGTCTGTCTCGCCGCGCGCCCGCTGGCCTCTGGACGGCAATGCGGCGACCTTGCTTGGGTCGGGTAAACGGGGCGCGAAAGCATGAGTGGACATCATCACATCGCGGTGATCGGTGCCGGAGCCTTCGGTACGGCGCTGGCGGCTGTCATGGCGCTGGAAGGGCGGTCCAAGGTCACTTTGCTGGGCCGTGATCCCTCCTTGATGGCTGATCTTAGGGCCGATGGCATGCATGACGCTGCTTTGCCGGGGGTTGCCTTGCCTTTCGGGCTGGAATTCGCCTTCGAGCCGGATGTGCTGGCCGATGCCGATATCGTGTTGTTTGCCATGCCCTCACAGGCGCAGGCCGATGCGGCATCGACCTATGGTCCCTATCTTTCCGCTGAGGCCATGGTGGTCACCTGTGCCAAGGGCATCGACCGGGCAAGCTCCCGGCTGCTGACCGAATTGCTGGAAGAAAAATTGCCGCATCATCCTGTCGCGGTTCTGTCGGGACCAGGCTTTGCCATGGATATCGCCCGTGGCCTGCCGACCGCAATGGCGCTGGCGGCTGCCAATCTTGACATGGCCGAGGACCTGGCGCGGACGCTGTCCACCCGGACATTCCGGCTCTATGCCGCCGACGACCGGATTGGCGTGCAACTGGGCGGAGCGTTGAAGAATGTGCTGGCGATTGCCTGCGGCATCGTCGAGGGCCGGGGATTGGGCGAATCAGCCCGGGCGGCGTTGATTTCACGCGGTCTTGCGGAAATGTCGCGGCTGGTCGTCGCCATGGGCGGCAAGGCGGATACGGTGCGTGGTCTGTCGGGCCTTGGCGATCTGGTCTTGACGGCCACCAGCCATCAATCCCGCAACCTGCGCTATGGTATCGCGCTTGCCAAGGGTGAGCAAAACCAGCTTGGCAGCAGCGGTCTGGTCGAGGGTGCCTTTGCCGCTGCGGTTGCCGCCCGTCTTGCCGAACACCACGGCATCGCCATGCCGATCACCCAGGCCGTTGCCGCCATCATCGATGGTGTGCTGGATATTGATCGGGCGGTCGATGCACTGATGACCCGCCCCATTACCACGGAATAATTTTTGAGGAGACGAGCCATGCTGTTTGCCGTGATCTGCGCCGATAAGCCCAACCATCTTGACCTTCGAATGGCGACCCGCCCGCCGCATGTGGAGTGGCTGAACGGCTTGAATGCTGAAGGCGTTTTGAAAATCGGTGGGCCTTTTCTGGATGGCGATGGCAAGCCCTGCGGTTCGATGCTGCTGATCAAGGCGGACGACCTTGCCGCCGCCAAGGAAATCGCGGCGCAAGACCCCTATGCCAAGGCTGGCCTGTTCGAAAGCGTCGACATCAAGCCCTATAACTGGGTCTTCAACAATCCCGAGGCATGAGACGCATGGCTTTCTGGCTTTACAAATCCGAACCTTTCAAGTGGTCCTGGGCCATGCAGAAGGATGCGGGCGAGGCGGGCACCGAATGGACCGGCGTGCGCAACTATCTGGCCCGCAACAATATGCGGGCGATGAAGATCGGCGATAAGGGCCTGTTCTACCACTCCAACGAGGGGTTGGAAGTGGTCGGCATTACCGAAGTTTGCGCGCTCTCCCATCCCGATTCGACCGCTGAAGGCGATGCCCGCTGGGACTGCGTCGACATTCGCGCTGTGCGCGATATGCCAAAACCGGTGACCCTGAAAGACGTCAAGGCCAATCCGAACCTCGCACAGATGGCGCTGGTGACCTCGATGCGGCTTTCGGTACAGCCGGTGACCGAGGAGGAATATTTCGAGATCTGCCGCATGGGCGGGCTTGAAAATCCGCCGGTGTGAGCGTTTCACCTGTGAAGATCGATCCTCAGCGATTCATCCTTGACAATACCGATCTTGTCGCACCGCCACATGTGCCGGAAATCCGGTTGCATCTGGCAACCGAAGTGCATGATCTCTGGCTGAAAACCGAGGAAGATCTGGCGGAAATCGGCTTGCCGCCGCCGTTCTGGGCCTTTGCCTGGGCCGGTGGTCAGGGCTTGGCGCGTCATATCCTCGACAATCCGCAGCTTGTGGCGGGCAAGCGGGTGGTGGATTTCGCCAGCGGGTCCGGTCTGGTTGCCATTGCCGCCGCCAAGGCCGGAGCAGCTTCGGTGCTGTGTGTGGATATCGATCCGTTCGTACAGGCGGCAATTGCCCTCAATGCAGCGGAAAACGGGGTGGAACTTGGTTTTTGCGGCGAGGATCTGATCGGCCAGACACTGGACGCCGACCTGCTCCTGGCTGGTGACGTTTTTTACGACAAGAGCTTTGCGGATAGATTGGTACCCTGGTTTTCAACGCTGTGCGGGCAGGGAATCGATATCCTGGTCGGCGATCCCGGGCGAAGCTATTGCCCGACTGATCGGATGCAGGCCTTGGCGACCTATCAGGTTCCGGTCACACGAATGCTGGAAGACAGCGAGGTGAAGAAAACCACTGTCTGGAAGTTTTGCTGCTAGAGCATCGGACCGAAAGTTAAGAACCGGTTTTCTAAACGATGCTGTAGGGTCCGCATCGGTCAGGGGCGTATGATGCAAACGCCTGCTTCATAGGAGCAGGGCGAGGTTTCCAGCTGCGCTTTGACGTCGATGATCTTGGCCTTTGGAGCCAGAGGGGTAGAGTTTTGGCCACTCCTGTCGTAGCGCCAGGCAGAAACACCAAAAGTATAAGTGCCGCCGGGGGTGTGGGTCCCGATGATCGATCCGGCCGCTGAACCGGCATGCGACCTTCTCTGCTGGCCATGATAACCGGAACCATCATTTGTGCCGCCCGCATAGGCGGCCTGGGCCAGCAAACATCCGCAGGCCAGGGCTAGGACGGATGCTTTGATACGGGTGATTTTACCAGTGGCAGCCAAGGTTTTTTCTCCGGTCCCCATCAAGACGTGGTTAATAAGAGATTAATTTGAGCCGTGGGAAAATCAAGTCATTCCAGCTATCTGGGCGATTTTCTTAAGGACTGCTCTTTATTGTCGCGCCATGCGTCTTTGGTTGGAGAGGCGCGTGATCAGGGACTTGCCAATCGATTAAATTGAAAGCCAGTTTCAAATCCGCCTTGTCCTGCATCAATCGGAGGATTAAAGGTCCAATTTGACGCACTGCACTCCATGAAGGAGCGCCCTATATCCCTTCCATTCCAAAGGTGGAATGCACTTGAACGCCGTGAGGACGAGATGGCGAACGTGACAAAACAACGGCCTTTGTCGCCGCATCTGCAAATCTACAAGCTTGTTCCGACAATGTTGATGTCCATCGTGCATCGCATTACCGGCGGAGCCTTGTATTTTGGGACCGCGCTGGTTGCCTGGTGGCTGATCGCCGCCTCGACGGGAGCGGATTATTACGACTGGGTCTCCTGGTTCATGGGGACGTTCATCGGCAAGATCATTCTGTTCGGCTTCAGCTGGGCACTGATCCACCACATGCTGGGCGGCATGCGCCATTTCGCATGGGACCTGGGCTATGGTCTGGAGAAACACTTCAGCACCAGGCTCGCCAAGGCGACAGCCGTTGCGTCCGTCGTCCTGACCGTTCTGGTCTGGATCGTCGCGTTCATCATCCGCTGAGGGATTTAATCATGGATATGCGTACACCGCTCGGTAAAGTTCGCGGTCTCGGCTCCGCAAAGGACGGCACGGAGCATTTCTGGCGCCAGCGCCTGACGGCCATCGCCAACGTGCCGCTCATGCTGTTCTTCATCATTTTCATGCTGACCCATGCCGGCGCACCCTATGCCGATGTCGTGTCCGCTTTGTCGAACCCTCTCGTGGCGGTTATCATGGGACTGGTCGTGCTTTCCGGCCTGATCCACATGAAGATCGGCATGCAGGAAATCATCGCCGACTATATTCATAACGAAGTTATGAAGATGGGGCTGATGATGCTCAACACATTTTTCGTGGTCATCACGGGTGCGCTCTGTCTTTTCGCCATCCTCAAGATCGCGTTTGTAGGATAATTCATCATGGCAGCGACAAGTTCTTCTTCCAAGTCCGGCCCAACCATCAACGGCCGCACATATACCTATGTCGATCACGCTTATGACGTGGTCGTTGTCGGCGCCGGTGGTGCTGGCCTGCGCGCCACGCTCGGCATGGCCGAGCAGGGTTTCAAGACCGCCTGTATCACCAAGGTTTTCCCGACGCGCTCCCACACGGTTGCAGCCCAAGGCGGCATTGCCGCTTCGCTCAACAACATGACGCCGGACTGCTGGCAGTGGCATCTTTACGATACCGTCAAGGGCTCGGACTGGCTGGGCGACGTGGACGCCATGCAATATCTGGCCATGGAAGCGCCAAAGGCGGTCTATGAGCTGGAACATTACGGCGTGCCCTTCTCGCGTAACGAAGAAGGCAAGATCTACCAGCGTCCCTTCGGTGGCCATATGCAGAATTACGGCGAAGGCCCGCCGGTCCAGCGCACCTGCGCTGCCGCCGACCGCACCGGCCACGCTATTCTGCATACGCTTTACGGTCAGTCCTTGAAGCATAATGCCGAATTCTTCATCGAATATTTCGCCCTCGACCTGATCATGGCCGAGGATGGTCGTTGCACCGGCGTCGTGGCCTGGAACCTCGATGACGGCACGATCCATCGCTTCTCCGCCAAGATGGTGGTGTTGGCGACTGGCGGTTATGGCCGCGCCTATTTCTCGGCAACGTCGGCCCATACCTGCACCGGCGATGGCGGCGGCATGATTGCCCGCGCCGGTCTGCCTCTTCAGGACATGGAATTCGTTCAGTTCCACCCGACCGGTATTTACGGTGCCGGCTGTCTGATCACCGAAGGCGCGCGCGGCGAAGGCGGCTATCTGGTCAATTCCGAGGGTGAGCGTTTCATGGAACGCTATGCCCCATCGGCCAAGGATCTTGCCTCCCGTGACGTGGTTTCGCGCTGCATGACGCTGGAAATCCGCGAGGGCCGGGGCGTTGGCAAGAACAAGGATCACATCTACCTGCATCTCGACCATCTCGATCCGGCCGTGTTGCATGAGCGTCTGCCGGGCATTTCCGAGAGCGCCAAGATTTTTGCCGGCGTCGATGTGACCCGCGAACCGATCCCGGTTCTGCCGACCGTTCACTACAATATGGGCGGCATTCCGACCAATTACTGGGGCGAAGTGCTGAATGCCGATGCTGAAAACCCCGAGCGGATCGCGCCCGGCCTGATGGCTGTCGGTGAAGCCGGTTGCGCTTCGGTGCATGGCGCCAACCGTCTTGGTTCCAATTCGCTGATCGACCTCGTGGTGTTCGGCCGTGCTGCGGCCATCCGTGCTGCCGAAGTGATCGATCGGGTCTCGCCGATCCCGGCACTGAACGTCGCCGCCTGCGACAAGATCATGGAACGGTTCGACGCTATCCGCCATTCCAGCGGCTCGACGCCGACTGCCGTGCTGCGTGACAAGATGCAGCGCGCAATGCAGGAAGATGCCGCCGTGTTCCGCACCCAGGAAGCCCTGGAAAGCGGTTGCCGCCGGATCTCGGAAATCTGGAAGGAAATGCCCGACATCAAGGTGACCGACCGGTCGCTGGTGTGGAATTCCGATCTGGTGGAAACGCTGGAACTGCACAATCTGATGGCTAATGCGATCACGACGGTCTATGGCGCCGAAGCCCGCAAGGAAAGCCGTGGTTCTCACGCCCGCGAGGACTTTGTCGACGGCCCGTTCGGTGGCCGCGACGACGTCAACTGGCGCAAGCACACACTGGCCTGGGTCAATGAGGCGGGCGATGTGAAGCTGGATTATCGTCCTGTACATACCGAGCTTCTGGCTGATGGGATCGATCCCAAGAAGATCGAGCCCAAGGCCCGCGTTTATTGATGTGAGGATATCGACATGGTTGAACTGACGCTTCCCAAGAATTCTCAGGTCAAGCCGGGCAAGGTCTGGCCAAAGCCTTCAGGTGCCAAGAACCTACGGGAATACCAGGTCTATCGCTGGAGCCCCGATGACGACAAGAATCCAAGCCTCGACACCTATTATGTCGATATGGATGATTGCGGCCCGATGGTTCTCGACGGTCTTCTCTATATCAAGAACAAGATCGATCCGACGCTGACATTCCGCCGCTCCTGTCGTGAGGGCATTTGCGGTTCCTGCGCGATGAATATCGATGGCACCAACACGTTGGCCTGCACCAAGGGCACCGACGACGTGAAGGGGACCGTGAAGATCTATCCGCTGCCGCATATGCCTGTCGTGAAGGATCTGGTTCCCGACCTGACCAACTTCTACGCCCAGCACCGCTCCATCGAGCCCTGGCTGAAGACGGTGTCTCCGACGCCGGTTAAGGAATGGAAGCAGAGCCATGACGACCGGCAGAAGCTGGATGGTCTTTATGAGTGCATTCTCTGCGCCTGCTGCTCGACCTCCTGCCCGAGCTATTGGTGGAATGGCGATCGTTATCTCGGCCCCGCCGTGCTGCTGCAAGCCTATCGCTGGCTGATCGACAGCCGTGACGAGGCCAAGGGCGAGCGTCTGGACAATCTTGAAGATCCTTTCCGGCTCTATCGTTGCCATACGATC